>CAMUZI010000009.1 GCA_947165155.1 uncultured Clostridia bacterium
GTTTGAAGTCTATTTTAGAAATTTATTCAGCAATTATGTGTTTTCATAATTTTGATGAGTTTTGAGGCGTTTTGAAGCGATTTGAAACGATCCGATGTGGTATGATATTAGAATGCGAGAATTGTATGTATACAAATTTTGCATAGTTTCTAGTGTTTTCAACTGAGCTTGCGAGATATCTTCTTTTTTGGGAGATATTTTCTTTTTGTAAAGAAAGGGTGATTAAAAATGATAAAAATAATAGGTGATTTTCATCGACAATTTGAATGCAAAAAAATGAACAAAATTGAAAAATCTGAAAATGCCTTAAAACCCAGTAATCATAAGCCTTTGAGGGGTTATGAACAGTGAAAATTTGATCAATTTAGGGACCAGACCGCAACGAGAACGCAACGAGATTTCGCGAAAAGGTGCAATAAGGTCAAATTAAGTGCAACGTAAAAACAAAGAAGATAAGCGAAAAAACCAGAGATTGGTTGATATTTTAAGAAATATCATATCTTCGAAAGTCACCTCCAAGGGCATTAAAAACAAACTCAAAGAATTTGGAATTGATGGTGATGACTATTTCACCGCGATGTGCGTGTTTGCTATTATCAAAGCACTCAAACGAGGAGATTTTAATGTAATTCTAAAATTGATAGGGCTCATTGATCGAAAACAAGATGAGGACAATTCAGACGCTCAAGACCAATCCTTCAACAATTTAATAGAGGCCATTAAGCATGTTCGAAAAACTAAACCCAAAACAAAATGATTTCCTGTTCGATGTTATTAATGAAAACATGGCTAGAATCAATATTTTGCAAGGGTCTGTTAGAAGTGGGAAAACCTACATCAGTCTGATTTCTTGGATTGTTTTAGTTTCTCAATTTCCGAAAAACAGTAGTTTTCTTATGGTCGGTAAAACGATAACTTCTCTAAAACGAAATTGTCTTTCTCTGCTTTCTGATTTGTGTAAGTCGTTTACGTTTTCGACCTCAAAAAAGGAAGCTTCTCTTTTTGGGAGGATAATTTATCTCGAGGGCGTAAATGACTCTCGTGCAGAACAGAAGATTCGAGGGATGACTTTGCAAGCTGCATATTGTGATGAGTTAACTCTTTTCACTGAGGATTTCTTCTCAATGCTTCTTTCTCGTCTTTCGATGCCTATTGGAACTACTAACCCCGATTCTCCTGCGCACTGGCTTATGAAAAAATATATCTCCAGAAAAGATGATCTCAACCTTAAGATTTGGGACTTTTACCTCGATGATAACGAAACGATACCAACAGAGATAATCGAAGACATGAAAAAAGAATATACAGGAGTTTTCTATGATAGATTCATCTTAGGAAAATGGGTTCAAGCTGAAGGTCTTATATATTCTAAGTTTGCAAATGACACTAGCGCATATATCATCGATTCATTCCCGATTCATGACCTCCAAAATATTCATGTCGGACTTGATTACGGAACAAGCAAAAGCAAAACTGCATTCATAGCAATTGGATTTACTAAGGGATACAAGGATTTGATTGTTTTAAATGAGTTTACCTCAAAAGGAGTTTCTTCTCCTGAAAAGATGTACGAGAAGTTCTTGGAGTTTTATAGAGAAATTCAAAGAGAATATGGGTATGTTTTGACATGTTACGCTGATTGTGGAGGCCTTGGACAAGTTATCACACGAGGTCTTCAGTCTTACTGTTTACAAAATAAAACGCCAGTCAAAGTCTACGATTGTCGAAAGTTTCGGATAATTAAAAGGATCAATATGGATTGGGAGTTCGGTACCATATACTCAAATGGTGAGTATATCTAGGAGTTTGAGTACTGATAATACGTTTGCTTATGTGATATTAAGCAACGACACTTCAACGGCGGTAAATGAAAGCGGTCAATGGGGATTTGTTTCTCAAATGACAACATCTAACGGTTCTGTAACCGCTAAATGTTTAGAATTTAAGCCTAACATTAACCTAAACATTTCATTGATAGCTATTAGGTGATATTATATGGCACGGATTATATTACAAAACAAAATTTCACAAACTGTTGCTTCTTTGGTTGATAGAAGCATCAAAAGTATAAATATTCCCTATGGTATAACTCGGATAGGGGATTACGCTTTTAGCCTATGCTATAGACTTTCAAGTGTAACTATTCCTGATAGTGTTACGCATATTGGGAATCAGGCTTTTTATATTGTGTACTTTCCTTGAGAATATAGGAATTCCTGATAGCGTAATATTGATAGGTGAAGAAGCTTTTTCAAGGACCAATTTATCAACGCTAACTTTATCAAACAATTTAGTTAGTATTTCAAGCAAGGTATTTTTACTCAATTGGAACACTTAAGAATATAACAATACCAGGTAGTATAACTCAAATTGGTACTAATGCTTTTAATGGTTGTAGCAATCTTGTTAGTGTTACTATATTAGCATTATCACCACCAAATCTTGGCAACGGCTATGTATTTTCTGGTACATCGCAAAACTTAGTTATATACGTTCATTCAGAATCAGTTGAAGCGTACAAAACGGCAACTTATTGGTCGAGTTATGCCTCAAGAATCCAACCTATACCATCTTGACCGTTTAAGCTTTTCGTGATACAATAATGGCGTAACCTGGTGACGGGTTCATCAAATTATAAAATGTATATTTCAATTACTACCGTGGTTTCAGCACGGTGGTTCTTATTTTTCTTTTGTTTATTCTTCAAAATCAAGAATACGCTTTGTAGAATGATAAATAACAATTGAAAAACGGATAAAATAATCCCGAACATTTTTCATCACCTCTTTCTCCAACTAAAAAAGCTGGGCAAGAAGAAATGAACCCGTACTTCCAGGATACGCTGGTAATTATCATGCCATAAACTTGTTCATATTTCAATTAATTTCTAATTTTACTTGATGTCTACAAAACTTTGTAGATGTTGTTTTTTAAGGTTTCAATGTCTAAACAAAAGTGCGACGGTGATTGTTTTAATTGTAAATTTGATGATTGTATTCTCGATTATGATGAAGTCCCTACAGATGAGAGATTAGATGATTTTATCTTAGACGAAAAGATCGTAAAAAGACGAGAAAGAATGCGACAAAAATACAAAGAAAACAGAGATCACATACGCGCTTTATGGGATAAACATTACAATGCTAACAAAGAAAAGTTTAAAATATATAAACACAACTATTATATTAAAAATAGAGATAGAATTGTAAAACAACAATTTATGTACCGAAAAAGACTCAGAGAAATAAAAGCAAAACTCAAGAAGGAAAAGATCAAACCCAAAATTGTTCCGAAATTTCAAGTCGCTGAATATTAAATTGCTCCTGAAATTAATCCTGTTGAAACCGAATTAAACATAAAACTCAAAAAAGCAAAACAATTTATAGAACATCTTTCAAGTTTGGAGGAAAAATGGCAAAGTATAAATCGAGATTCCAAGGACAAGTAATTGACGCAACGATGCAAGTCGTTATTAATAGAGGTGCAAGTTGTGTCTTAACACTTAATTATACAAGAAGAAGTTGATTTTCTAGCACATATTTCATACAATAGAAGCACGACTCGTTCGCGAGTTCATCGTAAAATTAGTTTATTTCTTTTTCCGACGTCCACGCCGTTTTCGTGGGTGTCGATTTCTATGTTGTTTCCATTCATTGTAAACAAATTTGAATAAAGCAAATAAAAACCAAAGAAGATCGATCATTTGACCACCTACTTTCTCCTCAAACAGAGGGTAATTGAAAGTTGATGAACCCACGACACGAATCATGCATTCGAAATTTTAATTAAAAATCAGACACTTTTCAACGAGGAAAAAATTAAATACATCTCAAAGAAACTGCTATTTTAAAAAGAATTGTTTTATTCTTGACTTTTAGTATAAATTGTTCTATCATGAATTTATGTTTATACTATGAGGTGATTGGTCATGAAAAGCAAGAGAATTATATCTTCTCTGATGGCTGCATTGGCGTCAACTTCTTCGTTGATGGCAACAAAGGGAAATCTTAAATTTAGATCAAAAGGGGGGGACACTTATACTAACAGAGTATTAAACACAAATGTTAAACGCGGAAGAAGATTAAGGACCATAGATACCAAGGGTCAAAAACCATCAAATTTTTCATTGTCTGGCAGCAATGTTAAGGATACTGTGACGAGTGTTGCAAAATCTAACCAAAGTGATAAGGCAAAAGAAATGTTATATAGCGCAGGCAGATGGATGAAAAATAATCCTAAGAAAACGATTGGATATAGTGTGCTGGCTGCGACTGGAAGTCATGTGCTTGTACGTGGTGGAAATGAACTGATCCGTTTACCGATAATTTATAAAGATAATGGCAAGAATTTCGAGAGTGGCTTGGGTGCATCGAACGTTGTGGAAGTAGTCAAGAGATTTGGAGACATTAGTAGAAAGTTAGTTAGAAAGAGAATAAGACGCATATTCAGTTTTGGGTATCTTAATGGCGATTTTGATTCTGAAAAACTTGCATGTAAAATGTTGGCGGAATGGTCAAAAGAAAAAGAAAATGAAAAAATTTTCAAACATATTGCAAGGGTTGTAGACTACCACTATGGCCTTGGGAATTTGTATGTAACATATGAGGAAGCTGGAGGTGTAGATTGGGAAAAACAAGGCATAAATAATTGGACTTATGATGAAAAATTGGATTGGTTACATAAAGTTTGCGAGCAGGTCATAGATGTTGCATTGTTTTTTCACGGTAAGGGATTCTATCATGGCGATTTGCATTGTCTTAATTACAACACAAGTGGTGCTAAGGAAAATCCACATGTCAATGTTTTTGATTTCGGCAGATTTTACAAAGTGAAGGAAATGGGTAAAAATCTTCCCGGTAAATGCCCCGGATGGGATTTAAATCAGATTTTAAAGGGATTTATCGCGTTGGCTGTGAGTATTTTTGGAGCCAATACATACAAAGAAAAACTCTTAGAAGGCACAATCTTTGAAAAAGAGCGTGATCGGATGCGTTGTGAGAATACTGAAGGTGAAATTTCTTATGGGAAGAACGCTATGTGTACTGTGGCTGCAGAGTTAGAACTGAATACTACGAAATGTGTTGGATATTTAAAAAATAGAGATTTTTATAAAGATAAGTTTGTTGGTGCTGTTATAGATATGTTTTTAAAAAATAGAGACAATTTAGATATATTAGTGAAAAAGTTGCCAGATGGAACTCCCCTGTCAGTTGTTCCTAAAACTGACGGATTGTCAGATGAAGAATTTAAAAACAAATTATCGCATCTCAAACAATTACTAAGCTAGTGATAAATAAAAGCTCAAAAAGCTCAGATCATGAGACACTGAAAACTATTATGGCGATATTTTCTTTATTCACTCGGTCAAGCATTTTGAAGATGATCTTAAGCACTGGGAGATTGGGGTGTGCTGATGGAATGTGATTTTCAAGATAGTTATGTATTAATCGATGATCGAATTGGGGGTACGTCTGAACATGAAGAAAACCTCAGAGTTGAATTTTCGAAAGCACAAAGTGATCTAGTTTACTGAATCAATGACCAAGTTTGGGATTAATCTCAATAAAACAACTGATCTTCATTTTTTCGAATTTATTATTTATAAAACACCATTTAGAAACGTGGTGGGCCTTAGAGTAATCAAAACTAAAGATCTTAAAAATTATTCAAAAGAGCAAAAAGCCGAAATCTTAAAACAAAAACGAAAGTTTGCTATTAAACAAGTTCTTGAAAAGAAATATACAGATGATCAAAAACAAGCAATCGATTATTTTGATAATCTTGTTGGGATGAATAAGGAGAAACAATGGAGAGGAACAAATTAGAATAAAAGTAAACCTCGATACAGGAATTAGACAAAGATATTCAAAAAGTTTAAGATAAGTTTTCAAAGCAAAATGAATTTTTTTTGCGTTATCACAAAATCTTTGGCATGATGACTTACTATATCCAAGTCTTTGAGAAATTTGCTTTCATGACATTTCGTCTACATATTTGTAAATCAAAACTCTATGGGAAGCTTCAGGTAAAAACGTTTAGGAATTATGATAACAAAATAAACACAAATTTAATATAGATTTATTGGTAACTTTGTTAAATACATATTGACAAAAAAAAAAAAATGATTTACTATGTATGTAGCTTGTTTTTATGAGCTATGTATATCTTAATTTCTAGGGGGAGATTCATATGAAATCATCGAAAAGATTGTTATCACTTCTTGTTGGTGTAGTAAATTTGTTGTCGAATGTTAGTGCTAAAGATAAAATTGTCACAAGAAATTCAGTTGTTCGGGGGAGAACTAAATCTTTCGCTTGTTGGAAACGTACCGTGCCAAATTATGGTATTAATACAAAAACCTCAAATTTGGGCTTTAGTATTAGTAATAACAAGAATTTGTTGTCGAATGCTAGTGCTAAAGATAAAATTGTCACAAGAAATTCAGTTGTTCGGGGGAGAACTAAGTCTTTCGCTTGTTGGAGACGTACCGTGCCAAATTATGGTATTAATACAAAAACCTCAAATTTGGGCTTAGTTAGTAATAACAAGAAAAAGTTTCAAAATATCACTAATTGTTTCAGTTTTGGTGATGTAAAAAAGCTCATTCGAAATAACCCAAAAGTTGCGATCGGTACGGGTACACTCTTGGTATCCATTCCAGCTGGAGTGGGAATAAATAAAATAAATAAATTTCTTAATTCACCTACGGGTATTTATTTTACTTCCTCGAATGATAGTAAATTTAAACAACAACAGACTGGAGTACAAAATATGGGAATCGAATGTAGAAAAAGGTTTATAACGGGTAGTAAGTATGTATTTAAAATTATTTCTGGTTCTAATAAGAGTAAAGAAATAGTGAATAGTGAAATTTTAGCTTGTAAAATTTTAAAAAATTGTAAGGACAAAAGAATAAAAGCTCCCAAAAATTATCGAATAAATACTGATGGAAATTATGTTTTTATTTATGAATTTGCTGATGGCATGTCATTGGAAGATTATGCAAAAACTTTGAAAACGAATAAAGAAAAATATATGGCGTTATTCAAAATAGTCAAACAATTGTTGGAAATACATGTTAAATTGCATAGTTTAGGAATCCAACATGATGATATGCATACTGGCAATTTTTTTGTGAAAACAGAGAAAAATGAACCAATTGTTCAGCTATTTGATTTTGGAGAATGTAAAAAAGTCAAACACAAGGATAGTGTTATTTTGCCAATTAGATTCTTTGACTTTGTCAGAGACATTGAACGTACATTGTTTGGATGTGGTCCATATGTTAGTACTAGCGGCCTACCTACCAATTATTGTAACATTATTTTAGAACTCCCAAATTACGGTATGTTTGAACTTTTGAAACAAATTTTTGAAGACATGGGGAGTACAACTATAAATTACTTTGAGGCTAACAGCGTATCTTTTAGGAATTATTTTTTTGGCAAACTATTATCTAAAAATGCTTTTGAGGTTAATCCATCATTTCCATACAATGGAATCACAGATGAAGAAGTTAGTGACATATACAATGGAAAAGAATTAGATTATAAAAATGTTGATATCGAGAAGTTGATAAATTTTTTAGATAGAAAAATCCATGAATTTGATACTATGTCTGATGATGAAATTAACGAGATTTGCCCAGTAGTAAAAATTGATGTAAACAATGTTGATGATTACATTAAGAAAAATGAGGGGGTCAGATATTATTGGTCGAAAAAGAATTAAATTATAAAAATGTTGATATCGGGAAGTTGATAAATTTTTTAGATAGAAAAATCCATGAATTTGGTATTATGTCTGATGATGAAATTAACGAGATT
This sequence comes from uncultured Clostridia bacterium, assembly GCA_947165155.1. Classification (GTDB taxonomy): domain Bacteria; phylum Bacillota; class Clostridia; order Oscillospirales; family Acutalibacteraceae; genus Improbicoccus. The sequence continues at coordinate 7,827 of CAMUZI010000009.1, forward strand.
TGCCCAGTAGTAAAAATTGATATAAACAATGTTGATGATTACATTAAGAAAAATGAGGGGATCAGATATTATTGGACTTGACTTTTTTGTTATTTATGCGCATAATAACAACACGACCCGCAATTGCGGTTAGTCCGAAGTCAAATTTTTTTTAGTTATTTGCCGTTTCTCTGACTTAGAAGCGGCTATTTTAATATGTCTTTTATGATCTTTATCAACAACAGTATGGTCAATATAACCTGCAGTAGTAGATAGGCCTCATAAATATCCATATATTATCACCCCCTTTTGAAGGGAAGTGACTAACCGCTTGGACGTCGTGCAGTACCATTATATTGACTTGACGACTTTTTTCAAATGAGAGTATAGCAATATTATTTAATTGTTTTTTTATATCTCGGAGGCAGTTGTTTTTTATGATCAAATATTTTTGGAACTTTAGTCGATTTTTGGGTTGTTTTCAATCTTGGATGTTAGTATCAATAAAGTTACTTCATAAGATTTAAAATCTAAACACGCTCTAATCTACATAAAAGAGTGTGTTTTTTATAAATTATTGTCATAAATGCCAAAAAAAGAAAATTCCTCAGTTTTTTTTCATTATTTTCAACGTCATACCGTTGACTTTTTATTTTTGCTGTTTTCCAATCAATCTCAATTTGATTGTTTAGGAACAGCAGAAAACCTTCGGTACAATTGCATTCGCAATTTCTGCATTTATACCGTTGTTTACTTCTCACAAATCCATTTTTCACTTCTTCTTCTCATCCACATTTTGGACATTTTTTCTCTTCTATCATGCTTTGCATTTTACGTCATCTATTTACTTTTAGCAATACCTAAAATGAAATAGGTTTGATGGAATGTTAGAATATTCGTTGATAAAAAAGTTTTTTTAAAACAATAAAATAACACCAAATAGACACAAAAAATATGAAAATTTCTCGAGGAGAAAAGCAGTTTTTGTATGACATCGAAATTTCTAACACGATCACCAAACCACGTACTTTGAAATAGCTGTTTATACACTAAGATTAAAATAGTTAAATTTACATAAATTCATTTGGCTGATATTACTTAAAACATTTATCAATTATTTCATACTTATTGGTGAGTATATGTATGACTAAGGAAATTACAGACGACATAACGGAGAACCATAAAATTATCGAACAATATAAATTTATAGAAATCAGTTCATTAAGTATTCCACGAGACAAAAGTACCAATAGTATAAATATCATTTGAGACATCGTCTTTATCTTTCCAAACACATTAGCGGTACACATTTTATCTTGTTTAGATAAAACGATTCTTAACATCGAAATGCAAAAATCTCTAGATAGCAATATTATAAAAGCCCAGACATTCAAAAGATTCATCTTCAAAAAGCACGATAAGACTGAAAAAATCAAAATTTTATCAGCAATTGGATCGAGTATCTTACCAATTTCTGTAACTTCATTTTTTATCCTTGCCAAAAAACCATCAAAAAAATCAGTAAATGAAAGAACAAAAAATAGAAAAAATGATGGCATGTAGTATTCCTTTAAAATTAAAAAACACAAGAAAGGAGACAACAGGGTTCGTAAGAAAGTTAAGATATTTGGAAAATTCAACACGTACTCCTAAATCTATTTTTCTCTAAATAAGTAACATGATAAAGATACCCATTCTATATATTGTAGCTGAAAATATATTTTTTTCAATCTGACACACATACACGAAAAGCAAATATATCAAGACAATATTTAAAAAGTGTGAATTAGTTCAGAAGCACCACAGATTGCTATTTAGTAAAAACGCTTTAAATATCCGTGTTTTTGTGTGATTACTTGAATTATTTATAATCAAAAAGGCATTGCTAAAAATAGGTAGATGAAGCAAAATGATTCGAATAAACTAGTAAAAAAAACAACAGTAATAAAGTGGGTAAGTAAGCTTTATTCTTTTGTTTTTAGGGTGATATTTTCAATGCTTTTATCCACTTTTAGCAATGCCATCAAAAAGATGCATATAAAAAATATATGTATATTTTTTTGCTTGTGCTTCATCATAAAATTTATTGTTTTTATACTATTATCATTCAATTTGTGGTATAGTTGAAATATCATTTACGATTTGCAATTGTCACTTATCGTTTTGAGAAAATTGTTGTTTTGGGAGAAGTATGGAACGTTGTTTTTATAGATCGTTGTGCATTTTTGCGATCTTTTTGAGCAGCTTTACAATAAATGAGATAAAAGCTGTAAAGTATTACATCTTGTACTATGCTACATGTGATGAAGATTTGAACTGCGAAAAATGTAAAAGGAAGATTGAAAGTTTACCTGGTGGTGTAAGGTCTACCAAATCTCTTTATGCTGTCTTTAATGCGGGAAAGAGGATTATGTCTGGTATTTGTGAATCCTGTTACTTAGAGGAGATTGAGTCAGAGATTGCTTTGATTTTAAAAAAAAAAATGCCAGACTTAAATATGAAAAAACTATCGGCCTTGATTAAAAATATTGAGTTTTTAAAGGGTATTCCTATGACTGTGTGTTTGAGTAAGCCGAGTATTAAATATTGTAACTCTTGTAATAAAGAGGTTAATGTTTTGCGACCCTATTACTGCTGTAGATATGAACATTTTTTTCATTTATCGTGTGCAGAACGATTGATTACAAAATTTTCTTATTTTAGACTTACGGCGCCTATCTTGTGTACAAGATCAGCTAATAGAGAAATTGGTACGTGTGATCCCGAAGAAAACAAAGATGATAAATTTCTCAAATGCTTTTGTTGCAAAAATGGTATATTATCCAAGATAAATCAAGAGCACATTAATTTAATGACAAATGAACATTTAAAATCTATAGTTAATAAAATTGGTGTAAAGCGCCAAAACGCATTTTTTTGTATAGAAAAAATTGGACCTTACTTCCTTTGTGTTTTGATTTTTGCTTTGATTTTAAAATTAGTTTGATTTTTATTACCGTTAAAGTTTAAAAGTAAATGGGATGTGAAGTCATTACAAAAAGTTTTCGGAGTAACATAACTTAGATCGTATTTTCATTTTTTTGAATATTAAATTTACACTAAATCTGATTTTTTAACACAGATAAAAAGTTTCAAATGACTTAGAAACAATCGAAATCGAAGGATATTACCAGAAATAATTAAATATCATAAAATGCATTGGATGGTTGTAGAAAAGAACAGTACCAAAATTCCACTTATGGCACTTATTTTCTCGTTTTTTTAAGTAATGCATTGTAATGTCAATCGAGATATTTGTATAGCTTAATTTGAATGTTTTGCAATTCCTTTCCAAAATACCCTATAAAGTGCCAATTTTATGAAACTTAGATTATTTCCTCAATTTAAAAATTAAAAAAACGTATAAAAAGTATATTTATCACAATTAAACCAGATTGAATTAAAAAATCTGGTTTTTTGCGATTGATGCTTGATTTATATTTTTCATTTTTAATTCAATACTTAAACTATTGATATTATTTGTTTGATAAAATTATAGATTTTTTTTATGAAAATGCTATTTTAGTTATTTTTTTTTGACTTTTTGATGAAAATAATATATTATATAATTATTAGGTGTTAATTAAAGCCTAGTTGCATTGTATGTCTGAATTTCAAAAAAAAGAGGTGATCTTTATGAAGAGAAATGACATGAAAAAAAGATTATGTATGGCTTTATGTGCACTGTTTTCGGTGCAATCAAAAAATGCCGACGCCTTTAAACCTATGCAAGAACAAGAGGGCAAACACGTGGTAGAACAATATTTTAATAAATTGTTATTAGGTGCTGCTAAAGAAGAAAGCATTTTAGGTGCTGCTAAAGAAGAAAGCATTTATGGTGATTCTGAGCCTTACTGCGGTAACTCATTTGAAAAAGCCAATGAAATTACAAATGAATGTGATCCCATTTTTTCGGACGAGCTTGAAAAGCATGAATACAAGGTTAAGAAGTTGCCAGAAAGCGCGTTTTTGGATGTGGATACTGATATTATCGATGTTCCCGACAGAGCTTCGTCGTATTTTGCTCCAGTGAATTATCTCAATTACTGTAAAATCAATGAAATCAACGATAGAGCCTATAACGACGACTGGTCGACTCCGAGTGACGATGAAGTCATCGAAGGGCCTACAAGAGAGAATTATAGAACCAAATTCAATAAAGAATTAAAAAAGATATCTGAAATTGTAAAAAAAGAATACAATATTAATCTTGAATATGATGGAGAATTTGTTGATTTATTATCACAAAAATGCGTTGAAAAAGACGCCGGATACAGGTCGATGGTTTTCTATAAACAATTAATAAAAAGTGCTATAGAGTCAAAATATCGAGTAAATTCTTTATTATTAAATAGTGTATCTAAATTTAAATTGGATTTCGATGAGGATGAAGATACGATAATTTGCAGGATTGCTAAAAATAGATAGATAAAGTAAAATGGTCTAGATATGCTGGTTGAAAAAATAACAAGAATAAAGTAATCAACAGACTTTATTCTTGTATTTTTGGGTAATGGTTTCACGATTAACAGTGCCTTCCGGATATCTCAACAATAATCATCTATCTTACTCTTAATATAACCATTTAGCACTACATCTGTGGTAACGATATATGATCGATAGTACCTACGTTTGCTTTACAATCGCGAGTATGCAGATCAAAGAAATACATAATCTTTCCATACTGGTCAGGAGAAATTAGGTCAATTTTAGCATCTAGTCTATTTTTACTAAAAAGATCAAAAATAAAATCATTGTGACTTTTAAATTCATACTCTTCTATTTCAAATCCTTTCAATTTTTTTACTTTACATTCACTGAACAACCTTTGGAAACCCTCATCCCTGAAAATATCGTAGTCAATGTAAACATTGTTCGATTGCACGGCTGATATAAATAAAGTTTCAGTCTCCATATCTAAATGCATGCCAGTTATCTTGTAGTATAAATCGTTGTACGCTTCTTTAATTTTATCAGACAATTCACGTAATTTATTAACTTTCTTTTGATCACCGGATTCAAGGGAATTGTATTTTTCCCGTGCAGAATTAAAACGTAAATCAAACATTTCAAAAAAATCGTTACTTTTATATCCCACCTCGTCATCTGTATATCCCAACTTATCCATCAAACACAGGCACTCTTCCCAATACATCCTTAACAATGCAACAAACACTTGCACTTTTGACTCTTTTTGTCTAGAAAATGGAAAGAATTCTTTCTGATATGCTTTACGATAAGAGACCTCACTTTCAAAACACTTAGACGAAGGACGAAAAGAAACTACAGATTTTCCTCTACTAATGGTAAAAATACTCGAGAACCACTCCTCAGCTTTTTGATCAGGCTTGAATTTTGGTATAATCTTGTACTCAAAAGCAACCTGATCTTTAAGAGGATGAAATTTTACATGAAAGTCCCAACACTGCGCAACTTGAGATGCACATGAAGATAAGACAACCGTTGAAATTGCTGATGAGACCAAATTGCGAAATTTTCTTCTACGCGAAAAAATAGACATAAATAAATTCTCCTAAAAATTAAAATTTATCATTCGAATGACGTATTGTATTGTAAAATAACACGAAATGAAAATCAAACTGCATTTTAGAAATAATACTAAAAAACCTTGGAAAGAAAGCTTAGAACGTATTTGGATCCTTCTTAAGGATTATTTCCAAAATTCATATTAGCGCTGCATCTGTGGTGGTAACAATGGTAGACTATATTTACAATCAATGGAACTACTTGTATCTTCGTCACAATCGCGCACAAAGTGATCAAAGCAATACATAATCCTTCCAAAATCTTTACTCTCAATTATTTCATACAATTCTCCGTGACGCCGAATACATGCCGCACATTGTGGGCCCTTGCTCCTATCTTCCTCTAATATTTGAATCGCTTTAAACTTTGTTTCAAAACCATCCAAGAGATCTAGGAGCCTAAAGTAATTTGATCTGCTAATGTCAGCATTATCTCCTTTATCGGTTACGATACACAAAGCTTTATCACGCTTATCCAAAAACATGCTAATTATTACGTAGTTTAGATCGTCATATTTTTTTTTGATTTCATCAGAAAGTTCACGCAATTCAATAACCCTTATTTGATCGTTGGGTTCAAGGTAATCGCATTTTCCCAATGTAGAATTAGATGCTAAACCCGACATTTCAAGGTCGCAATTTCTCAATGTAGAATTGGATGTTGAACCCAACATTTCAAAAAAAGCGTCCTCATTTTCGTATCCCAAACCGTAAAACAAATCTAAGCACTTCTTAAAATACACCCTTAACATTGCTGCAAACTCTTTCACTGCTGATCCTCGTCGCGAAGAAAATGGCAAAAAATCTTCTTCATATGCCTTCTCAAGAGACTTGCCGTCCTTATAATACTTACTCACATTGTAAATACTAACTGCCGGTTTCTCATAAATGTCAAAAATACGAAATTTATCATGACCCTCTGTACCACATAATTTATCATGACTCTCTGTACCACATTCGAAGTTAAGAAAAACCCGATTTTTTTCAGGGTCGAATTTTATACGAAACTTCCAACACTGCGCAACTTGAGATGTACATGAAGATAAGAGAACCGTTGAAATTACTGATGAAACCAAATTGCGAAATTTTCTTCTACGCGAAAAAATAGACATAAATAAATTCTCCTAAAAATTAAAATTTATCATTCGAATGACGTATTGTATTGTAAAATAACACGAAATGAAAATCAAACTGCATTTTAGAAATAATACTAAAAAAATTCCTTCCGGCACCGCCGGAAAGAAAACTTAAAACTCATAATAAAAAAATAACTACCGCGATATATGTACATGAATAAATTTTGACAAAATTAAAACACTTTGCTAGCATAAGCAGTTGTCTCGCCTTTAAAATGAGCATCTAGAACACTCTCAAGACCCATATTAGCGCCACATTTGTAGCCGTAACAATGCTCATCTTTAGAATTGATTTTACCAAGGCTTCTCATTAAGGTAAGCAACTGTCTCGCTATCAAGATAAGTACCTATCTTGTCGCTCTCAAGATAAGTATCTATCTCGCTCTTAAAATAAGCGTCTAGATCACTATCAAGCTCCATATTAGCGCCACATTTGTAGCCGTAACAACGGACATCTTCAGATTTGATCTCACGATCTAAAATTTGATTCGGTTGTCCAAGATACGCCATAATCGTCTCAGCATCTCTCACCCCAAAATGAATAGATTTTCCAACATTAACCGTCTCAAAATTTCTATACCAATAATGAACAACGGATTTTCCAACATTATGACAGTCCTCCTTTAATATTCGAAAACTTTTCAAACATTTTATTCCATGCTCATTAAGAAAACTTTGGAATTTCTCACTCTTAAAATTTTCGTTGTTAATGTAAACATTGTCCGGATTATCAGCTACGATATATAAAGTCTCACCCCCATCAAAAAATACGTCAGATATTTTATAGCTTATATCGTCATATTTGGCTCTGATTTCATTAGACAATTCACGTAAGTCATTAACTCTAGTTTGATCTTCTAATTTAAGGGAATTGTACTTTTTCCGTGCCGAAGCTTTTTTTAAATCCAACATTTCGAAAAAAGCGTCTTCATCTCCTACCATATGTCTCAAATCTGAAAACAACTTTGTGCATCCTTCTAAATACAACTTTAATAAACCAACAAGCTTTTCTACTTCTGATACTTTTTCCGGAGAAAATGACAAAAAGTGACTACTAATCTCATCTGATTTATCTTCTTTATCTTCTGTACAACCATAAAAACGAATCACCGATTTCATACTTATGGTAAAAATACGAAGATATTCATTACAACACTGTAATTTATTACCAAGAGGTTCAACACGCACAAACTTCATAAAAATCTTACCTCGTCCAAGGGAGAAGCCTATATGAAACGGCCAACACTGCGCAACTTGAGATGCACATGAAGATAAGACAACCGTTGAAATTGCTGATGAGACCAAATTGCGAAATTTTCTTCTACGCGAAAAAATAGACATAAATAAATTCTCCTAAAAATTAAAATTTATCATTCGAATGACGTATCGTATTGTAAAATAACACGAAATGAAAATCAAACTGCATTTTAGAAACATTATTGCTAAAAGTGGATAGAAACTTTAAAAATATCACTCTAAAAGCGAAAGAATAAAGTTTACTTACCACATTTATTCCTGTTTTTTTTTAACCGGTATACTTGAATTATTTTGTTTAATCTATTTCTGACAACGTCTTTATTTTTAACATGTTACATAAGCCATTGACATATTCATTACATATTTGTAGAATACATTAGTCGCGACAAATAAACATTAATAACTATTGAGGAGTGTGTTATATGTACAGTGTCAAAAAGGCAAGTTTGCACCGTTGTAATAATCTGATGTTACGCATCTTTATGTTTTTAATTTATCTAGGGTTTGGTACGAATTTTGCAAAGTCGATGATTGTTTGCTTTGAAGATTTTCAGGAGAACGATAAACTTGTCCTCACGCGCGTGTTGTCTAATCCCTGTAACAAGCTTGCATCCCGTTCTAATGATGGGGTACATGATTTGCTCAAAACACAGAATGTTCTAGATCATAAAGAACTTAAAGACGCATACAATAAAATTTTCATCGATGGTCTTGGGGCGAAAGAGAATCAACAAGTAGGTCGTAGTCGTATTGTAGTTGGTAGTAGATTCGAAAACATGGGTAAATACAAAAAGCTTTCGATTAGTGGCAATATATCCATGATAGATATTGGAGGTATAAGTGAGGTGTTGAGCAGATTAGAGGAAATAATAGTGGGAGGTCCTCATGTTTGGATACGCGATAAAGTAGGGTGTGGTGACAATCTAAAGAGGATTACGATAGATGGCGATGTTAAAAAGTTTGAACTTGACTCAATTATATATAAAAATGTTAAGATTTATGTTGGCGGGCATCTTGACGATCCTAGTTTCGATTCAAACAGTTGGCCAAATGTTACAGTAAGTAATAATGACATTATTGGATTTCAAGACCTTGTAGGAAAACAACGTAAAGAAGAAAAAGAAGTTAGTTGTACGGATGCATTTCACAATTCACTTAAAATATACTACGATGTTATCATAGGTTCACTGAGTACTTCAAAATACTGGGGTAAAATAAAAAAGCAATTGGAGAAGGAGAACGGGGCAGAATTTACAACTATTGAAGAGGAAGTTGAAAATGTAGATCGGGAAGTGATAACTTCGTATGACAACGCAAGGAAAAAATGGATGTGCGAGTATTGCGAGTGCATTGGACTGACAAGAGATCTTTTAGATTCAGAAATAAACGAATTATTATCAAAAAAGAGACTATTGTTTGCTTGTTACGAGGAGAATGACGGCAGTGTAGATGAATCATGGGCATGTCGTGAAGAATGCCACAAGTGATCCAACTGGCATTTTTCGCCTTTTTTTTTTTGAACATTGAATTTAGAAGTTATGGTGATTTATAATGGAATACTGGTCGGGTTAGAATTTGTATGGATAGTTTTTATGAGGATAAACACTAAAAGGTACTATGTTGTTGTTTGCTTTACTATTTTGATTTTTGCACTATTCATAGGAAGATTGGTGCAATGGCAGATTTTCGAATCTGAATACTTTAAAAGATGCGCCGCTAGCTTTAGATCATACATAATGAAATCTCCAGCCATAAGAGGTGAAATTTTAGATCGTAATGGAAATGTTCTTGCTGGGAATTCGATAGGATATAGTCTAGTAATAGATGATTTCAATGTTCCCAAAGGGGAACGTAAAGAATTGATGTGCAAAGTCATGAATTTGTTGAATTATCTTAAGATAAATTGGAATGATAACTTACCCATAGTTCTCAATAAAGGACAATATGAATTCGATGAGAAAAAAGAACGCGAAATAAAAGAATTAAAAAAATATACAAAACTTGATAGTAACAACCCTGATGATCATATTAATGCGATTTCAAAAAAATTGAAGTGTGAAGATTTAAATAAGAGCCTCAAGAGAAGCGTTTGTAGTATGTATTACAGCACAAGATCAAATTCAATGATATCAGATGACATTAATGAAAAAGCTATGAGTATAATATCTGAATTCAATTTTCCTGGCTTCCGAATTGAAACATCGTCGAAAAGATACTATCCCGATGGTACTCTGGCGCCTCATATAATTGGATATTTAGGTCTTATGTCTGATGAAGAGTACGAAAAACGAAAAGAAGAAAATTATTCTATGGATTCGGTTATAGGTAAGACAGGGATTGAAAAACTATTTGAGGGTAAATTAAGAGGATTTGGTGGAAAGAAAGCAATGCAGTTTTCAAAAGATGGCGTTGTTACTGAAACAGTACAACTCGAGCAAGCTAAACCTGGAAATTCTGTTTTTTTAACGATAGATTCTAAACTCCAAAGAATCGCGCAAAATTCTCTTGAAGAGAATGTGAAATCATCAGCTAGAAAAGGCTCGGGATGTTATTCAGGCTCGGTGGTCGCAATAGAGGTAAAAACTGGAAAAATTTTAGCAGCAGCTTCTTATCCAGGGTTTGATCTATCAAAATGTAATGAAAACAAATTATATCTTGTTGAACTTTTAAAAGATCCAAAACGCCCACTTATCAATAGACCTTTTAATGGAATATATCCTCCTGGATCTGTTTTTAAAACTCTTACTTCTTGCGCTGCTCTTCAAGATGGCGTTTTAAACGGAAGTGATGAATCAATATACTGTGGAGGAGTATTCAAACCGTTCAAGGGAAGAGGGATAAAATGTACTGGTCATCACGGAGGAGTTTCGTTGTTTCGTGCCTTAGCAAGATCATGTAACGTTTTCTTTTCGGAATGTGGAAGACGTCTAGGAGTAGAGAGAATTTTTCATTATGCTGAACAATTTGGAATAGCGTCTAAAACGGGAATTGAACTTCCTGAATCGAATGGTACTATAAAAAATATTTTGAACAATAAAAATAAGTTAGGAGCATCTCACGCGGCGATAGGACAAGGTGAAGTATCTGTTACCGCTCTGCAATTAGCGAAACTCACTTCAGCAATAGCGTCGGGGAAAAATATCAAGCCTAGAATAGTGGAAAAAATAACAAATTATACTAGGGAAAATGATGTCGAAATTTTTCCTCAAGAAGAAAAAGAAATTGAAGTTTCACCAGAAAACTTTTCTTTAGTTAGAAGAGCCATGAGAGAGGTCGTTTTGTCTGGTCTTGCAACTGATTTTAGAAATTTTAAAGTTCCAGTTGCGGCAAAGACCGGAACGGCACAAAATTCTTCTGGGTCTAATCATAAAACGTTCATTTGTTATGCTCCATTTGATGATCCACAAATAGCGGTTGCGTGTATATTGGCAAATGGAAAATACGGTCCCAATGTAAAAGCCGTTTGCCGCGATATTATGAATGGTTACTTTTGAAAAAAATGTTAAATTTTCAGTGGAATTAATGTATATAATATGTATTTGATGCTAAAATAGAACATTCAAATTATAAAAATACTTGACTTTCTTGTTTTAATAGTTTACAATCAGAGTATTATTTTTTAAGGGTGATTGTCTATGAAATTGAGCTTATTTGAAAGACTATTTACGGCTTCTGTTGTAGTGTCGGCGTCGTTTGTTTCATCTTTGGCATGTGGTTCATATGATAATTTAATCAACAAGTATGTTTATGTCAAAGATTTGGGAGGCGGTAAACAAGGCTCAGTCGAATTGTATAAACATAAAAACAGTGAGAAATGTGTAGCTATTAAAAAAATATCGAAATCAGATGAGCATACATGTGATTCAGAAAAACTAGCTTTTGAATGCAAAGAAATGCTTAGTGAATCTCCGTATTTTTCTAAGCCAATTGAATACTTTGAGGACGATCATTATTTTTATTTTGTATATGAATATATTGATGGCTTTAGTGTATATAGTAGTAATAAACTCAAAGATTACGTGAAAGAATTAGAGAATGTAGATTTATTTATGTGCACAATATCGCTTCAGTTTATGAATGCATTCAAATATCTATATGAGAATAGGTTATCATACGGTGACTTGACTTATGAAAATATTATCCTAATTGATGATAAGAATACTGATGTACCGGCTATTAAAATAAATGTGCCAACTATTAAAATAATAGATTATGGTTTTTTTAGTAAAAATCCCACACCAATTGATGAAAATGGTTGGGGTCGTTTGTGTGATATACTTGAAAAAATGTGTGAAGACATTCTTGAGGAATTTGGAATTTCTTATGATGAATCATTTGATACTCCGAATCTGCTTAAATTTATCCGTAAGTTAAGTGGGGCATGTTATTGGTGTAAAAAAGCGTCTTCACCAGAAGAATTTAAGGAATTTAAAAATGCACATACAAAACCATTTAAAACGTTTGAGGAAGCCATTGAGTTGTTAAAACAGTCTATTGGTGAGAATTGAATATTTGAGTTTTTCTGTTTTTTTTCGTTATATTGAACAGTTAGTTTACTTTTTTATTTACAACTTTTTTAACAAAAAAATAACAAAAAAACACTTTACAAGATTATGATTAATATTGTATGATGAGGGGTGTTGTTCGTGCGAGTGTGCTGGAATTGGTAGACAGTCACGTTTAAGGGGCGTGTGTCCTTGTGGCGTATGGGTTCAAGTCCCATCACTCGCACCATGCTTTGAGTGGGTTATTGACATTTGACTGATTTGACTGTTTGTGATACCATGTGCACTTGTGTTTTGTTCTAGTTGCGGATGTGGCGAAATTTGGTATACGCGTACGATTCAGGTTCGTATGAGTTTTCTTGTGCAGGTTCGAGTCCTGTCATCCGCACCAGTTTAGTGACCTTCTAATCTTAAAATTGCTTGCTACTTTTCTAGACTGCGTCGACACATAGCATTGCTAAAAGTGCATATAAGAGAAATAGTCACGATACAAAAACAATAAGAGAGAGTTAACAATCATATCTAAACTTTTGAACCAGCAATAAGTTTTGCGAGAAAAGTGTGTAAGATAATGGCGAAGAAGACGGTTAGTACGTTCAACAGTATAAGTATGAGATTTGCCGATCAGATGTTTGTTTGGTGGAATAATATCGTATGCTGGGAGTTTATCTGTAGTATAAAATTTAGCCTCAATATGCGAAATATTTTCACAAAGTTTCTCAAAGCTCTCAGAACTGCGATCACCTACGAAAAGACCAACGAGCTTTTTAGTTTTTCTGTTTACTGCATTTACATCTATGTATTTAAATTATTTACATTTATATCTTTGCTTACCCTTGTGAGGTATTGCTAAAAGTGAGTAGAAATTGCGATTTACTACCGTAAAAAGCTAAGAGCTAAAATTGTTAGTTATTTTGTTTTAAATAGTTCTTTGATCTACACTTTTAAGTTGTTTTCAGTATAATCTATTCGATTTTAGCAATGCCTCTGTGAAATCTGCTTTTTGTTTTTTCTCTTTGGCCACATTTTGGATATTTTTCTCTTCTATCATGCTTTTCATTACAATTCCAAATATTTTTTTTAATTGCTATATATCACAAGCATTTTTTACGTAACTAATCTTCAAGATATCTTATCAACGATTTTTAAACTATTTTTTAGAATCTTTCTTTCCCCTAAATATCCCCTAACCATTGAAAGTGGATATACATTACTTTGACGTCCAATTATCGTCCCCGGATTAAGAACAGCGTTACATCCTATCTCCACATAATCTCCTACAATTGCTCCGAACTTTTTCAGACCAGTAAAAAAACGCTTGTCTGCAAACCTAACAGATACCTCACTTTTATCAGATTTTACATTAGAAATAATCGAACCTGCTCCCATGTGAGATCTGAACCCCATCACAGAATCTCCAATGTAGTTGAAATGCGGAACTTGCACGTTGTTAAATAATATGCAATTCTTTAATTCGGATGAATTTCCAACTACACAATTCTTTCCAACAATTACATTTCCTCTAACAAAAGCACTATGACGGATCTCGGTCTCTGAATCTATTATGCATGGTGAGCATACACGTGCACTCTTAGAAATTTTGGCGCTCTTTGAAATAAAAACTCCACTCTCAACTTCGTCGAACTCATTTTGAGGAAGATGTTTAGATAACTCAACGATAAAGGAACCAATTTTTGAGATTACTTCCCACGGGTAAACAACTTCTTTGAAGATATTACACGCAATAGTTTGCGTTAAATCCAATAAAGATTCCACTTCTAACTCTTTCATTCCGCACACCTTACCCTTAATGTAAACTTTGAACCTTCACCTAGTTTGCTCTGAACTGTGATAGTTCCACCATTCATCGAAATTATATTTCTCACATTATATAACCCAAGTCCGCTTCCTTTTTGCGATTCTGCTAGTTCTTCACGAAACCCTTTCTTAAATATGTTAGTCAAATTTTCTTCACTTATCCCCATACCATTGTCAATGAATTCCCACACAACTAAATCAAATTCACGGTAGATATTAATTTTTAAAAAGCCATCATCTTTTCCATATTTTATCGCATTTCCCACTATATTGGACGCAATACGCCAAAAATCAGTTTTATTAAAACAAATTTTTAGATTATCCTCACAATCTACTTGAATGGAAATGTTCTTAGATTGCGCTATGGGGCGAAACTCTCTGCAAATCGAATTGGCAATTTCCTTACAATCTGTTATATCATTCTCTGATTTACGCTCTAATGCAAACGAATCTATCATGTGTAAAATCTTTTTACTTTCTTCTTCGATTATGTTTAAAAAATCCTCTCTACTTTTCTGATCCCTATTTACTTTCAACAGTTCGACGTATCCCAAAATTGAAGTAAGAGGCGTTTTAAAATCGTGTAAAATATCTTTAAGATTTTCAATCTGACTCAAAATCAACTCCAAAATAAAAACAAAATAGCCCTCAAAAGAGGGCTCAATGAAACATAAAATCAAACCGTTGCCACCGCTGGATCATTTTCTGCCTCAAGCTCCTCAGCTGAGGTAATACGATATCCAATTCCACGAACAGTTTTTACATACTTAGGTCTTTCTGGTTCATCCTCGATCTTTTGACGCAAATATCTGATGTGAACATCGACTGTTCTTGCATCACCTAAATAATCTACATCCCATACCTTCTGCATAAGCTGTTCTCTTGTGAGAACCCTGCTTTTTTCATTAATTAAACTTACGAGCATATCGAACTCTTTCATAGTCAAATTTAAGAATTTTCCATTCTTTTTAATTGTTCTATTTCCAAGGTTAACCACTAAATCACCAATGGTTAAAATCTCATCCTTGATTCCATTTCCCACTGAATAATTTCTACCACGAAGTAACGCACGGCTACGAGAAACCAATTCTTTCACACTAAATGGCTTTTTAAGATAATCGTCTGCCCCCATTTCAAGTCCAAGTATACAATCAACTTCGTCAACCTTAGCTGTTAACATCAAAACTGGTACCTTCTTAGTCATTGCATCTAATTTAAGTCTTCCGCAAACTGCAAGACCATCTAAATCTGGCATCATCCAATCAAGTATTACTAAACTTGGAACTCTTTGCTTAACGGCCTCCAATACACTTGCACCATTCACAAACTCCTGAGTTTCAAATCCACTTTCCTTTAAAGCGATCGAAACCAAATCTCTTATATTCTTGTCGTCATCCACGATATAAATCAAACTATTACCTAACTTCTTATCTATTGGCATATCAAAAACTCCTTTTAAACAAAATATAGTCTACACGTACAACTAAACTTACAATATACAAAAAAATATGTCAATACATATCCCGTAATTGCATAAAATATTTCTCCCCAGGAAATATTCCCTCCTTAATATAAACAATCCATTGAGAAATGTTTACACATCTATCACCTATACGTTCTGCATACTTGGCCATAAACATCAAATCAGCTCCTGCATAAACTGAAACTAATTTTTCTGAAATTGAGGATGATACATTAGTTATTATATCCGCAAAAGAGATATCAATCGAATCATCAGATAAATAAACCTCTTTTGCTCTGCTAACATCAAGCGTGAAACATGCTTCTAAGGCACTCGTAAACATACCATAGACCTGCCTTAAAGTAGATACAACCTGATCTTTGCACGGACAATCCTTAGAAACCTTACCAGTTAGAATAATTTCACAAATATCGGCACAATGATCAGCAATCCGTTCCAAATCAGAGATGAGCTTAAGATAGCCAGTTATTAGCCTAAAATCAGAAGCAAACGGACGCTGAAGAGAAATAATCTTCATACATTCATTTTCTATATCACGTTCAATTCCATCCACGTTGATGTCATCTTCCATTATTTTTTTTGCAATTTCAAGATTAATATCTCTAACTGCCGTTACAGTCTCATCAAGTATAGAGGTTATCAATTTTGAAAAATTTACCGTCTCAAGCTTCAAAGAGTTTATCTGATTGATATATTCATACCTCAATTTCTCTAATACCTCCTTTCATATTTGTTATTTTTCCCCGGGATTTTGTTAAGATAACAAATTAAGCTTAAAAAGTAAAGTCGTATTTTACGAAAAAAATTTTTTTTTTTAAGTATAATAGTCAAAAAGATAAAAGCTCGGATGCTAAAAGACTATATTTCGTAAGGTTTAAACAAATCAAAAAAAGCGAAATTAAATTTTGATTATTTTTTTGAATATTGTTGTCTTTTTGACAAAAAATAGCATATTATGTATCGTGGCTGAGCCACAGAAATTTAAAATAAAGGAATGATGAAAATGTGTTGTTGTTGCTGTAACAGACGCAGAAACAATTCGGCAACCGGATATTTCACGCAAAATATACCAGTTACAATGTCTTATAGTTTTACACCTACGAGTATCGGAAACGGGTTCGGTATTAATACTTTTTAAAAACAAACTTCGGCAATTGCCGGAGTCTTACATATCATAAAAAAAAATCGAAATTTCCTCAAACGAATTCTTGTTCAAAATTTTTACATAATAAATTTTAAAATCAATATGATTTTCTAAAAAAAATAAGTTATTATTTTGAACTTTTTTTTGCTATCATTTGTTGACAAAAGCATTTTGATACTATACGATTTAAATTCCTGTGCACGGGGAAATGGATTTTAATTTGGAGAATTTTTTATGTCAAAAAAGAGTTTTTTAGCTAAATTATGTCTTACAAGCTTTTTATTCGGAGGAAATTGTAACGCAAATCCACCCAAGAGAGCGGAATTTTTTTGGGGTCAAAATATTCTCAAAACGGCAGATAATCTAAGAAATTTGAATGGAGCTAATCAACCTCAGATAAATGAAATTAAATATTTAGTTATTAAGCCTGACGGTATTGATCGGTGTACTGTTACTGTAAATGATGAGTGGTTCAATAGCGAAGAATACAAAAAGCTTTCAAAAGTAGTTGGTAATACATTTAATGATGAATGTGTTTTTTGTTACGATAAATTTTCTGGAAGTAACAAGACTTGTATTAAGCTCAATTCTAAAACTGGAGGTTCAAATTGTAATCATCTGATTCATAATGATTGTTTTGAAATGTACGGAAATGCTAGAAAAGGTGTTTGTCCAGTAGATCAAAAAAGAGTAGAAAGGGTTTATGTTTTACTTGAAAATGGACAAGATTTTGATGATGAAAACATTAGGCAAATGACGGAAAATATCAGGAGTATGATATCAGAAGATGATGATATGGGTGATTTTCACGGTATGAGAGGAATCGTAAGGTGGATGAATGAAAATGGTGCTCTGCTAGCCGGTAACCGCAATAATTTTCAAGTTCCACAGTTAATACGTGAGCCAGATTTGCGGTCATCTGTTATTCAGTTTTTAATAGGTGCATTAATAGGATGCGGTATAGGAGCTGTTTCTAGGTTATCGGCTGCTAGAATATTGGGTAATCAAGCGAGTTTATGGACACTTATTCGGAATAGTTATTCTCGTATTTTTTCACTGAATGCAGAGGATGGGTTAACATTTTTGTTTGCCTTTGTTGGATATTCGATGTTTATTATGGCTTTTAGACATATTATAAATCGTGGTAATCGTTAAAATAAAAAATATTTTTTGCATAATTCATAAAAGAAAGATCCCCATAATTGGGATCTTTCATTTCGTACCAATTTGTTGGCATTCTAAGATTTCTTAGGATCAATCGAACCCTCGACCACATCATCAGAATCCTCTCTGAGAACGCATCCAGATGTGACAAAGTCTATAATTTTGTTCACCGACTCAACTTCATCTACGCCTTCTGCGGTAACGCTTATTTCCGCATTGCTTGGAATCGCTAATGACAACACGCCTAGAAGACTCTTTGCATTCGCCTTTTTATCTGCAATTTCAACAAATATCGTGCTCTTAAAAGTGTTCGCGAGTTGAATAAACGCGGTAGCCGCCCTACCGTACAGTCCGACTTCTCCTGAAACTATTGCTTTCTTTGAATACATTTTCATTCCCCCTCAACTTAACTTTTAGACCAAGTGGTACTAGATTATCAAAAAAAATAAAATAAGTCAAGCTTTTTGTGCGATGGATACAAAAAATCTAGAATTCAATCACGATATTTTATTCATTTATATCTTCTGCTCTATTTTTAATACATTTCCCAGAATTTATGTCATATATTTTTTTTAATCAATGTTTTGTTTCAAAAAGTCAAACTTTCAATCTACTATGTTCCTTTTTTAAGAGTTTTTTACCATAAAATTTTTCCCATCTCTGTTTTCAATCTCTTTATTATCCGTTTTTCTAGTCTTGAAATATAAGATTGTGATATTCCCAATGAATCAGCCACTTCCTTTTGAGTTAACTCTTTGTGCCCAAAAAGTCCGAATCTGAGTTCTATTATCATTCTTTCCCTCTCTGAAAGATTTTTTACTACTGTATTCAATATTTTATTTTCGTCTTCTTTTTCAAGTCTCACATTTAACTCGTTTGGATCAGTTCCTAAAACATCAGAAAATACGAGTTCATTTCCGTCAGAGTCGGTATTTATTGGATCATCGATTGAAGTTTCCCCCTTCGATTGCGATACTTTCCTCAAGTGCATGAGAATCTCATTTTCTATGCATCGAGAAGCATACGTTGCGAGTTTTATATTCTTTTCAGGACGAAATGTATTTACCGCTTTTATAAGACCAATAGTTCCAATAGAAATCAAATCCTCTAAGTTAGAATGCCCATATTCGAACTTTTTAGCAATAAATATTACTAATCTCAAATTTCTGATTATCAATATTTTGCGATCGACTAACTCACCTGAAATAATTTTAGATATTATTTCTTCTTCCTCTTTTTTAGAAAGCGGAGGTGGAAGTACCTCTGGGCCATTTATGTAAAATACATTTTTTCTTTTGAGAAATTTTAATATATCTAAGTATAATTTGTAGAAGAATAAATTTGCTTTGTGAAAAATATTTTTTGAACTCATTATTTGACCCCTTCAAATAATATTTAGTATTTCCGCCCCTACTAATGCATATTGCAATTTTTTTTCAAGACAAACACCCACATATGCCTCTTTGTTTAATATGTTTCTTTTGCTCGTCTTTATTTCCATATCATCAGGTTTAAAACCAAACAAAACTCCATTTTGCGACACTCCTGAAAATGGTATAAGACGAACCGAAAACTTCATTTTGGATGAATTATCAAAAACTTTTTCATATCCATTTGAATTCACCTTTTTAAATAACATTTAGTATTTCTGGCCCTACTAATGCATATTGCAATTTTTTTTCAAGACAAATACCCACATATGCCTCTTTGTTTAATATGTTTCCTTTGTTCGTCATTATTTCCATATCATCAGGTTTAAAACCAAACAAAACTCCATTTTGCGACACTCCTGAAAATGGTATAAGACGAACCGAAAACTTCATTTTGGATGAATTATCAAAAATTTTATCATAACTATTTAAATTCACCTCCCTGGGAAGTATATTTTCAACTTTTTCTCTGTCTACTATTACTACCGGTAAGTTCGAAAACGGCTCTTTGAGTGAATTGCCAGTATCTAGTTGTGCTTCAAATTCTGCAGTTTTATTATCTAGAAAAAGTTTGATTTTACAGAAAGCCTCTGTGCATACATGTTTACCCAAATATCTATTTATGAGATCTATTAGAAAATATGAAACCAAAATCGAACATATCAAGATAAAGGGCGAAATGTTAAAGTAGACTACTCCGTTGTGAAACACCATTCCTTTCGGCTTAAACATAAACCATATTGCTAAAGTGAACCCGGAAAACGCTATGCTGATTAAGAAAAAACATGCAAAGATTTTAAAAAACATCTTCTTATTAAATTTGAACGATATCAAGATGATCGAAATTGACATAAGAATCTTTATAAAAAATGAAATAACGCAATTTGGCTCAGGTAGCAATATGTATAAGGAATAGATTGCTCCCAAAGAAGCCCCCAAAATTAACCGTAACCTCCTGATCTTTAAATATAAAAATTTAGAAACTGATAGCAAAATAAAATAATTTATAAATAAATTTAATGATATCAAAATATCAATATATATTTTATGCTTAAATGTTATCACCCCTCAAGTTTCACAAGACTATGATAAAAAAAAACACACCAAAAGCGTGTCGCATTTTGGTGAGAGTCTAAAAATAAATATCTTAAGAATAGCATTACCAAATTGAACAAAAACTACAAAACATAAAAGTACTGCAGATGATAGAGGGTATCCGAATTTAAGTAATTTATAGTATTTATTTGCTCTAATTTTTAAGTAATAAATTTTTATTTTTTTTATACTATGGCAAACTCGCACAAAATAAAAGATCTCGACAGTAGAGATCTTTTTATGTATAGAAATCAAATGTTCTATTCCTCATAAACTGCTTCGGCAATTCTGTTTTGCCAGTTATTTTCGTAACCTAATCTATGATAAAATAGGTAGTACGTTAGCAAGCCGAGTACGGATCTTATCGAAAATTCTTTGGGATATGAAATCGGTGATGTTCCCAGCATTAATTTTTTCAAGCTTATGTTAGTTCCAGAAAGTTTAGCAGACATAAAATAACATAAACTGTTCAGTAGCATCGTTACGCCAATAAATTCAAAAATCAAATAAACGACTTTTCGCTTGCATAATACTCGACGAAGATCACGCCATGAATCCGACCATGCTTCATGATCAGCCTCTTTATTCATAGTACCTTGAATGCTATTCGCTAAATCAATAACTTCTTGATCATCAAAGTTTTGATTATCCTCTAACAAAAGATAAATCGTTTTTACTTTAAGTTTATCAACTGGGCAAGTATTAGGTTCCCATTCATTGCCAGCGTTTTTAAAACAATTTGCATGAATCAAGTGATTACAAGTGTTTGGTGCTTTGCGGCAACACCCCAAACGCATTAAGTATTTAAACCAATTTTCGCTTGATTTAGATGTAAGTTTAATACATGTTTCCTCTGATTGATTAAATTCGTTTCTACAAATGGGGCACTGATTTTCATCATAAGGATTTGATATCTTCGAAAATTCTTCATAATCTCGGCTGTCAACGCTTAAAGTACATTTATCGATTTTATCATGTGTTATAGCCAAATATCTTATTTGACCTGCGGGGGCGACATTTACAATTAATGGTTCATTCTCATTATTCCTTTGAGGAGGTGGAGCATCATCGTTGAAAATTTCCCGTTTCTGATTATTCCCCCAAACGAACGAAACCATCCTATTCGGGTTTGCATTACAAATTCCTCCAAATAAAAAACTTGTAAGACATAATTTAGCTAAAAAACTCTTTTTTGACATAAAAAATCCTCCAAATTAAAATTTATTTCCCTGTGCACAGGAAGCACGATTATATAAAATTGAAATGCAAATTTCAATCTACTACAGCGTTAGAATTCAAAAATTTATGCTATTGCTAAAAATCGATAGATAAAACAAAATAATTCGAGTACACCAGTAAAAAAACAATAGAAATAAAGTAATTAGCAGACTTTATTTCTTCATTTTTCGGGTGAAAGTTTCACAATCTCTATTCACTTAGCAGCGCCAAAAAAATACAGACGATACTTTAATCTAACCTTACAAAAGTTTGCAATAACAATTCTCAAAGAACCACTTTTTTTGTTCTTTCAATGAAGAATCAAACGTATCATCTAGAACTTTATTCCCAATTTTGAACAACAGCCCACCACACTTAATTTTTTTACTCACCGAAAAATTGTGCGCCGGAAACTTAGTTTTCAGTTCATCAATATGAGAAAGATCATCCTCACGTAAAAAAACACAAACAGAACCATCAGCAAGATTGGAGACATTTTCAATAGATCTAACCAATCTGCTCACATAACCTTCTGACTGAGTAAACTTGTCAATTTTTTTCTTACACAATTCAAAAACTTCATCACGTATCTCGATTCTTCTCTTGCAAACTTTTTGCATTGCCTGAGCTCGAGCGCGATATATCTCAAGAGAAACTCTAGCTTTAACAGAAGCAAGTTCAGACATCATAAGCTCACTATTACTTCTCAATAACTCTTTCTCTTTACGTTCTAATCTTTCACGCTCATTCTTCCTGATTATCTCTATATCTCGAAGTCTTCTTTTCTTAGCGTATCTATCAATTGAATGAAGAAATCTGCTAGAATCCAACTTTTTAGGCATAATTTAACAACTCCCAATTTATATACTGACCCCAAGCGCATCCTTCAGATACTCACGAATCGTTTCACCAGCTGATTTACCATCACCATGCCTATCAGGAACCTGTACAATCTGAGTGCGCCGAGAAAATTTAAAATCATAAATAAAACTTTGGCACAACTTTACAAGCTTCTCGGTAATCATAACAAGCGCAACGTCGGTATCATCAAGAATTCTAGAAAGACACGAAAACACCTCATCCTCCGAGTGCACAACCACCCCGTCGACACCGACAAGACGAAATCCCATCAAAGTATCGACATTATCACTAATAAGAAACATCCGCACTACGCAACACCAACCAAAAACTTCAAATTATTCAAAATGAAAAATGCAATAGTAAAACCGTAAAGGACAATAGCTTCTCCGAAAATTGCAAGAACAAGAGATTTACCAAAGACCTTCTCATTCTCAGACATAGCGGCAATAGCAGCCGGGACAGCCGAAGAAAGTGCCATCCCCGTAGCAATTGCTGCCAACCCAACTGCCAAAGCAGCACCAATTAGGCCAATTGCAAATGGCATTGCTTTATCCGCAGGAACAACCGATAAATTAGTTTCCTCTGCAAATGCTATCTTGTTCACAAAAAAAATCATAGTAAAAACAGATACTCCTGCAAACGAAGCTAACTGAGAAACCATAACGGTCTTCTTGCTAACGCCTCTGCGCAAAAGAAACCAACAAAGTATCGCCGAAATGAACAAAAACAATACCGGCGCAAAAAACGCAACTCCAGACATTTAAAATCCCCCCATCATTCGAACTGAAACCTCGATTATAACACTTAGAAAAAAAAATTCAACGATATCAAAGATTTGGGCATTGCTAAAAGTACAAAGTACATTGAGGAGAAATAATCACGGTACAAAAACAATAAGAGGGAGTTAACAATCATATTTAAATTTTTAAACCATCAATAAGTTTTGCGAGCAAAACATGCAAGATTCAATGTCAAAGAAGACAACTTACACGTTCAATAGTATAAGTATGAGATTCGCCAATCGGATATTTGTTTAGTGGAATAATATCGTATACTGGGAGTTTATCTGTAGTATAAAATTTGTGCGAAATATTTTAACGAAACCTCTCGAAGCTCTCAGAACTGCGATCACCTACGAAAAAACCAACAAGTTCTTTAGTCTTTCGATTTACAACCGTCCAGAGCCATATTTTTTTTTAAATCCAAACACATTTCATCAAATTCTAGAACATTAGTTTTCTTGTTATTAAATGTCCTCATTTTACGTATTTTATCTACCCTGCGTTACCCAATTTACTGCGGATACACGACTAACACAAAGTGATCTTTCAATTCTTCTAAACCCATTACCTTTCGAGTAATATTTTATTGCTTTTTGTTTTGTATCTTCTGGATAACCATTTCTTACGCCAGTATAGTCATACCCGCAATTTTTATATTTATCCTTTGCTTTCCTCTCATGGATCAATTCTTCACTTTTTATTTTCGTCCACATTTTGGATATTTTTTCTCTTCTATCATACTTTGCACCTTACATCATCTATTTACTTTTAGCAATATTTTAGAGCCGGTAAACACGCTTGATATATCAGGTAGAATGCAGTTGCCAGATTTGCTTTGATATTTTGTAACGAGTTACTAAACGCTTCGTCTTGAGACAACAGAGTTTGAATTACTTTCGAAATTGCTCGAAATCCAGAACTTGTAATATTAAACACGAATGCCGACATTGTCAAATTTAAAATTCCTCTTCCAATTCCAGCGATTTTGTCTCCAAGGCTCGAAATAAATACCCTTAGTCTTCTCGTGCGTTTTCTCAAATTGATTAGTAGTTTCTGAAATTTTGTTTTTTGCTTATTCAAGATTTTTCGAGATACCATCGATATTTTTGTCAGGGGAAGAAATACGTTTATATGAAAGCTTTTCAAGCTCATTCTCCGTCCGTTTGACTTCATTTGTCAGACGTTCTTCTTTCGATATAGCCAAATCAATTTATTTCCCCAAACTTCGAAGCTTATTTTGCATATCAGGAGAAAACCTAGCCTCATTACATTGTTTTTTCAAATCTATGATTTTAAAATTCATTTCTGCCATTTTATCTAGAATTTTCTGAAGTTTAGATTCATCAACATTTGGCTCAAGTCTAGCGGTTTTAAAAGTATTTTGGAGGAGAATACTCAACTTCGAGTTTTCTGGTTTCTTCGAATATCTTGTTAGATTATGCATTTGGTTTAGAGGGCTCTTGAGCTTTTGCATATAACTGTTCATATCTTGCTGTAAGTTTCTCGACCAAAATACTTTGTCTTGAAAGAGTCTCATTTTGCTTTGAAAGCTTATTTTGGACTTTTTGAATATCCTTATCTAAATCTAATTCCTGAGTATCGAGGTTTACTTTTATTCTAATTTGCCTGTCTTCTTCTGAAATTGTTACTCCTTATTCATCCCAACTAGATTATCAAAATAATCGATTGTTTGTTTTTGAGAGTCTGCATATTTCTTTTCAATAACTTGTTTAATAGCAAACTTTCGTTTTTGCTTTAAGATTTCTGCTGTTTGCTCTTTTGAATAGTTCTTAAGGTCTTTAGTTTTAAGCATTTTAAGGTCTACTACATTTCTAAATGATGTTTTGTGAAGGTCGTTCATCAAAGATATGAATTCGAAGAAATGAAGTTCCGTTGTTTTATTGAGATTAATTCCAAATTTGACCATAAAAGACATTGCTAAAAGTAGTCGGAAATTCTGAAACTATCACCCGAGCAACTAAAGAATCTGGCTCGCTAGTTACTTCATCTCCATTACTTTTTTAACTAGTGCATTCGGATCATTTTGCTTTATCTATCTATTTTTAGCAATGCTCTTTTATATCTATGGCATTTACATTTTTATTTTTGCTTCCCTCTTTGGAATTTACTTTTTGTTTTTTTCGTTTGTTTACATTTTGGATATTTTGTTTCGTTTTCCATATCTTTTCTTTGCCGTTTATGTTCCATTTTTGCAATGCTTAAAACCTATTTAATTATAGAGAAATTTAAATCTCTGCCACAAAAAATTAAAGATGAAAGGTAAATTAAGAGCCTATCGGCGCTTAGGAGATTGAGTGTCTACGTAAACCCTATTCGGAGCAATTAAGACATTTGCTTGCTCGGCAGTCTTTTGATGGCAGTGAGTTTGGAAGTAATTTCAAACCAAGATGGATGATCACACTCGACAGAACTCGGTTTATAGGTGTACCCATCAAAGCGAAATTTCGATAGTCTTTTCTATCGAAGCTTTGTTTTATTTTCTAAAAATACTAATTTAAATTATATATGTTTTGTTTAAATTGATGATCTTTGAAAAAATACACAGACACATTAGAAATAGGATGCAAATGTGTTCATAGTTTTATAGAAAATACGATAGGCAACATAATTCGTCCCATCATATCTCAAACATGTACACGCGGCGAGTATTGTTTTTTTAATTAAGCCTCAGATACTTTATGCATTCCTTATCCCAGTTACCGTTGTCTTTAAGAGTTTCAAACCACCAACCACACTTTGGACATCCATGCACATTTTTGGGATTGTCAGTAAGTTGACTCCACTTGTGCCCACATAAAGTTAAAAATATCGTCTAGCCAAAATTAAGCATCGGTATATTTTATACATTCTTTTTTATAGTCACCATTATCTTCTAAATTCTCAAACCACCAACCACATTTTGGACATCCATGCACTTCTTCCGGAGCAGAAGTTACTTTAGTCCAACTGTGTCCACATTTAGTACACCAAAAACGATATTTTTTTGATTTAGCACCTACCTTATTAGCTCCTCCAGCTACCTTTTCTATCATATCGTCATCTATCATATTTTTATTTATTTTACTCATATCAAAGCACCTCCAAAACGCTTAATTGTTCAACATTTTTCTCATATTATTATTTTCATATTTATTTACTATGTATCGTAAACCAAGACACCTCTGAAACAGAATAAATTAGATGCCTATTATGTAGTGGGAGCAGAATCGGCTGCAGATATCTCGGGTGGTGCCAGTTTTTGCTCACCTTCTTTTTGCTTCGGCCCATGTGGCCCCCTATGTCTACGACCGTGTGGCCTATGATGATGTAGAGGGAGCAGAAGTTCTTTCCCACAATTTGGGCACGCCGGAGCGCGTCCATGTCCCCTACATCCTCCCGAAATTTTACCTATCGAGGTTTTATCTAATTTTCCTATACTCATATCAAGCACCTCCAGAAAAACTTAGAATCAACAACTTGTAATGTTAACCAAGATACAAAACTATTCGGAAATAGGTTTAGGATTCGGTTCAGTTTTAGTCACATCAGGAGGCGCTAATTTCGGCCCATTTTCTTTTGACTCAGAATCGTTTAGTCCGTGTTCATGATCATGTGGTCCATGATGATGTGGAGGAGGAGGAAGTTTGCTTCCACAATGCGGACACACTGGAGCACACTCAGGTCCATTACATCCTTCAGGCCCACAACATCCTCCTGCGACTTTATTTTGTTCTGAATTTCTCACAATCTTTTTACTCTTAGACATACACATCACCTCTTCCAAAAAAACTAAAATAACAAGTTCCAAGCAGGAACTGTATATATTGTACTATAAATAATAGTAATTTGTCAAATAAATGTTCAAACAATCAAAAAGTGCTTCGAATAAAACTAAATATCTAAAATATTCCCGATTTTTAAACCGTAACGTTCATCAACATTATTTAATTTAATATCGCACATATTTATATAGTGAAGTGCAGTTGCATCATTTTTGTTTGTGTTTAAAACATCGACAAAAAGTTTGCGTGATTGCTCAAAACTTCCGTCAATGTAAAGTTGCACCGCTCTTTCAAAAATGCTTTTAGTCCTTATGTTATATTCTTTCTTCAAGGTATCTGATGAATTTATTATTTCATAAAGTTTAACCCATGTTATATCCGTTATGTCTTTGAATTTACCTACAAATCTAAAAAATGCTGGATCAAACTTATCTCCGATTTTTTCCATAATAAATTCAGTTGCCGAAAATCGAATGCTTATATTCTTCATACCTTTATCGATCTTTATTAAACGTTGCATTTCCTTAGAAGCCATAGTTACTCCTCTTCTTACGTCGTTTCCTATTAATCCGACAAACGAAGGACCGTATCCTATTGATATTCGCATATTATCGTAGACTATGTTTTTCTCATTTGTTTCTAAAATCTCAATTGATGAATTAAGTGCGTCGATTGGGTTTTCAAAAAGAAGAGTAGAGCCTAAACTTGCAAAATTTTGAACTACTCCGTTGTTTTTTTCTACAACATCAAAAATTCTCGAATAGCTTTGTTTTAATTGCAAAAATAAATTTGCTTCGAAGTTATTCATTTCTTCTATCTTATTTATGTTGAATGTTACATAAACGATCGATACATTTGAAACATTACCATCCCCGACGTTTGTGTCTGTTATTTTGTCTTTTCCCATAAGTGTCAAAATTTTTTTAGGTACAAATCTGAGATATTCAGAATTGAGATCCATTAAGTTATCGGTATAAGTTTCTAGCTTATCTGACATGTTATTAAATGCGATAGATATACTTGCAAATTCGTCTCTGCTTATTATTGGGACTCGATTTTTCCAGTGTCCATTTAATAGATCATTTATTCCTCCACTCAAAACTCTCATCGGTTTTAATATCGCCCATATTATCAGACATAAATATGCAAAAATTACGGCAGACGCTAATCCAATAAACACCGAAACATTTTTTAAAATTCTAAAAAATTCTTTTTTTACATGCGCATTTTCATCTAAAAAGTTTCCGACCATTCCAACGATATTTTCATCACTATCTTTTATTGGAACAAAACATGCACTCAAATCTCCGTGAACATCTCTGAAGACTGAAATAACGCTTGTTTTATTCGAATCTTTTAAATCTGACCATGCAGAATATATCGTCTGAATTTCGTCCCTTTCAAGAAGAGAATCTACAACTGAAATCTTTTCATCGATCATATCTGGATCAGCAAATTTAAGATCATTGTAGTAAGCATAACTTCCAGGATATTTACTACTAGTGACGGAATATATTTTCCCATTATCTATTGCATAAACAACAATGTAGTCACTTGTATCTCCAACTTTATCTTTTATGTCGTTATAAGAATTGTTCATAGAAACTTTTAGGGAGGAAAATTCTCTTGACATATAATTTTTTCCATATATCATATTTTGCAAATAATCCCCTCTAACGTTTTCCGAGATTATCTTCGCACCTATACGTTGATTTTGTCTGAGAACATTCGTGTAAGTTCCAAGTGATTTTTTCGTAGCTATTACAACAATCAATGACATAGAAATTAAAAATGCAGGCAAAAATATACACGTAACCTTTAGCGATACATACGTACGTTTAATTCCGACTTTCGCAATTTTTACGATTAAAAACGACAGTAATGATAATGCTAACGCACCCAAAAGTGTATAAAGAAGGGCATAGGGGAATACGTGATATCTGATATTTGAAATCATATTGTTGACGTTTCCAAATCTTACGTAGTATGGATTTACAAAAGTCTTAGATGAAGCAAAGTAGTCATTATCCTTTATTACTCGTATTCTTCTCAGATCCTTTATTTTCAAATCATCGATGTTTATTTCATCTTCTAAAGAGTGTATTAGGGAGACCATATTTGAATTAGTATCAAGCTTATAGAAATTACCAGATCTTAAATCGATAAAAAATATATTATCTAGTGAATCAATAGACATCGACGAAATCGAGTTCTCATCTGATGGTAAAATACTAGTAATATCGGAAAGAGTTCCATCAGCGCTCAATGAATATAAATTTCCACTCTTAGTAGAGTAAATTACACTTCCTTTTATGGTAACTGATATATCGTTTACCCAGTTATAGTCATCAACTTTTGTGGGATTTACCGTAAAAGACATATTTTTTGACGGAGATTCATCAATGTACGGATTTACAGAATATATTTCGAATAAATTGTTATTTGAACATATGATTGAAAGCTTTTGGTTTACAGTTTGAAGCTTTCTTATGTATCCGCTTGTCGTAGAAAGTCCTTCCGAGACGAAGTCATGCAGAGCAACTGTTTTCAGCCTCTTGCCATTAAAGTTGTACATTTCTACTTTTTCTTTGACTATCGGAAATTGTGAAGAATCTGATACACTTGCTTCAGTATCTTTTACTTCTTGAACTAAAAAAAAGTTTCCTTTTGAATCGACATCCAAATTTCTATATGAAAAAAACTCTCCGCCAGAAGATTTTTCTAAAGTTTTTTCGAAATCTACGAATCCAGAAGAATTAACTTTTGTAATTTTGTATTTTTCAGATTTTTCATCAACGCTAAGTATGTAAACATTTCCGCTCGAATCCATATCCGAATCTATCATGGTTCCAAATCGAGGTTTATATAAAATTTTTTGGGCAAAAAATGAAATAACAAGAGATATCAAAATAAAAACAATCTTAGTTACTAATGACCTATCAAACGATATATTTATCTTCCCCTTAGATGAAAAGTTACTATTCAAGTCAATCCCTCCTGATTTTATGATATTGATTATTAAAGTTGCACAATATATAATGTGCGATTGTAAACAAAAATGTAGAAATAGTCAATAGGAGGAATAATTGATAGACTTCAAAAAAATTGGTGACTATAAAATTTCATCGATTAAGTATTCGGGCGAAGATCTTTCGGTTTATATAGGATTTCTTGGGGATATGAAATCAAAAAGAATGTTTTTAATAAATGAGTTCAAGCATAATGAGAAGAACGAAAAAATCTTTCAAGATCTGTTTTTATATTTCGTTTCAAAAGAGAGAATTAAGTGTTTTTGTGATTTCTTCTCTGAAAATGGCTACTTTTATGCCATATTTGATTATTTTGATGGTCAAAATATCGTTTATAAGTATGATAAAAAGGTGTGCGTTTCCAGCTTTGATGAGAGAACTAAAATTTTCGAAGATATGTGCATAAAAATTTCTAACTATGTTTATAAGAAAACTCCTCAGGTAATAGTTGGATGCTCTATGAACCCCGAAAATATTGTAGTCAATGAAAAATTCAATGTGATGTTTAATTTTAATATGAAATTGATATACGATAATTTGAAGTTAGATTACTACGATGACAATCATACTTTGATAAAGACGATTTACAATATTTTCAATATTTTTTTTGCGATTGAAAAATCATCAAAATATAATCACACTATCAAATTCATATCGAAGAAGTGCGAATTTGGAATTTATAAGTTTATTTCAGAATTAGTTGTTGATTTAAAGAATAGATATGCCGAAGCTTCAATATCGTCGTTTACACAATTTTGGAAGTATCAATTTAAGGTCAGAAAGAAGCAAATAAAAAGGTATATAAATTATCTGTTCATATCTATGCTTACAATCTCGTTTGGTATGATCATATGGCAAAAAGTGAAGCCTAATTTTAAAGATTCTGGTAGGAGTGAAAATCTTAGAATTGGAGAGATTGATTACTCAGTAAGTGAAGAAGATTCTTCCGACAAATTAATATCAATTGGTGGAACGTCAATTAGTCCATCGATACCTTCTAAAAATTCGATATCTATTCCAAAAGATGCAGAAGTAGAATATGAGGACTACATTATAAAGCAGGGAGACACTGCCAGTTCAATTTCCGAAAAATTTTATGGAGATTCTTCATTTGGGAGCGTTATAACTTCATTCAATAGTCTTTCAGGGTATTTAATTCCAGGTACAATAATAAAAATTCCAGCGAAATCATATTTGCAAAGTGAAAAAAAGTAAGATTTCGTCTTCAAGTTTCAAATGT
>CAMUZI010000010.1 GCA_947165155.1 uncultured Clostridia bacterium
TTTTCTACGAATTTATTATTTCTATTCACTTTTAGCAATACCTCTTTCAAAGGATGTGGGAACTAAACTTAAATCATAAAATATTAAATTATATTTTCTACCTTATGATTCACATAAACATAATTTCCGAGTTGCAGTCATAATTGAAAATCTGATAACTATTTATTTTTTATCCTATTTGAAAGTTTATTCATTAGAATATTAATTGAAAAAATAATAAATATGAGAATCGAAGAAACTGCAAACGTCATCTCTAATGAATCTGACGTGTTTGCTTGTTTTGCAATTTGATATAAATGCAAGGTCAGAGTTCTTCCACTTGAAAATATGTGTGAAAAAATATTCTTTGGCATCATATATCCCATTCCTATCGTATATATAAAAATAGCTGATTCTCCTAAAATTTTACCTATGTAAAGAGAAAGTGCACTTAATACTTCAGGCATTGCCGTTCTTATGGTCACGGTAAACAGTATCCTCAGATTTTTAGCACCTAATGAAAGTGCTGCTTCTTTGTAATCGTTCGGTACTTTTCTCAGTGCTTCTTCTGATGTCCTTATTATTGTAGGCAAAATACACAACGACATAGTTAAACATCCGGATAAAATAGAAGTCCCAAATCCAAAACTTACGCAAAAAATAGAATATCCAATTATTCCAAATATTATTGAAGGAATTCCAGAAAGAACGTCAGACGAAAATGATATAATTTTCCTGAATAATCTATCTTTTGAGTATTGAGTTGTATATAAAGCGGTTCCAAAACCAAATGGAAAGCTAATCAGTATTGTTATTATAACGGTGTAGATCGTATTTATTATCATTGGCAGTATTCCGTTATCAGCTTTTCCTTCGGAGTATTTTTGAGATATAAAATTCCAGTTTATTTTCTTGAACCCATTGGAAAAAATATAAAATATTATATAAATCAAGACAAAAAAGGTCACCAGAGATGAAATATAAACTAGCAAATTAAGAAGAAGGTCAGAAATTGATATCCTGTTCTTTGAAGATTTAAAATTCATAGCTTACCCCAGTTTATTTAAAATTCATTTATATGAGTGCAAGTAAATCTGAAAATAAAAAAAGAGCCTACCAATTTGTCATTTTAAACCTTTCTTTTTACTTGGAATTCTTCCGTATTTTGCTTTATCTATTCGCTTTTTGCAATGTTAAAATTCGAGCAAATATGATATTAATCAGGCATATTATAAAAAATAAAACTACTCCTATGGCAAATAATGCTTTTCTGTGAATACCTGAAGCATATGAAAATTCAAGTGCCATAGAGGTTGTTAGAAACCGGGCAGGCTTGAGAAAATTTGGCAAATTTGCAGCGTTGCCAGAAACCATAATAACTGCCATAGTCTCTCCTATTGCTCGTCCTACTCCAAGAAATATACTCGACATTATTCCATCTCTTGCTTCCGGTAGAACTATTTTAAAAATCGATTTAACTTTAGAAACTCCCAAAGATAAAGAAGCCTCTAAATAATCTTTTGGAACAGCTCTTATAGACTCTTCTGATATGCTTATTATCGTAGGTAAAATCATAATTGAAAGTATGACTACCGCTGCTAATAATGAATCCCCGGTTGTATGTCCTTTAAAAATTTTTTCGAGCATAGGGACAACTATCAACATTCCAAAGAAGCCATAAACAATCGAGGGAATTCCTGACGATACTTGAACAAATATTTTCATAATTTTTGAAAGTCGTTCTGGTATAAACAAAACCAAAAATAACGCCGTCAAAACGCCAAAAACTCCCCCTATTATGACAGAGCATAATGTAACTAATATTGAACATAGAATGAAAGGTAATATTCCAAATAAATTGCTCGATGGTGACCATTTTACTCCAAATAAAAATTTAAAAAAGCCTATTTTGAAAATTGCTGGTAACCCTTCAAAAGATAGATATAAAATTATGATAAGTGAAATAGATACACAAAAAAAAGTAATAACCCTCAATATATTTCGAACCATCGACTCTAAACCGATGATAATCAGATGAAGAAGTAATACGATGAGTGAAAACAGTATATGAAATAATATCAGATTGAAACTGTGCAATTTCAAAATATTCATAAAATGGAGTAATATCGACAAAATTGATGGAAACAAAATAAATGACATGCAAATAAATGATTTTCGTGACTTTTTTAATAGCGTAAATAAGATTGATGATAAACAAATCATAACGGATAAAACTATTACTGATCTGAAATAATATGGAAATTCAAGATAATCATAATCTGATTTGATTCCATATCTTAATAAGATATCGATATATGAAACTTCATAAATACGATTTTCGAATAAAATGCCAAACTTAGAATTGAACACAAATACCATATTAAGTAGACAACTCAGAATTGCAAAAAAATTTAGAACTTTATTTTCTTTCTTTTCAATCTTATTTATAAACATAAACCAATTTTTCCTTTTCTATTATCTTTTGTGCAATATGAGATTTTAAAAACTCAAACCACACATCTCTAGCCTTATTTTTTACTCTCTTATCATATATCTGAATGAAAGGTCTAGTTAAAAGATATTTTCCCTCCTTTATGTTTTGCAAATTACATTTAACTCCATCAATTGAGATATCGTGTAAATTTCCAAATACAGATGCTAATGAGATATATCCTATGGCACGAGGCTCTTTTGAAATTTTCGCAGAGATATCACCAGATTCAGATAGAATAATATCGTAGTCAACATCTTTTAGACCCAAAGAATTTTCAAATCCACTTTTAGTTCCAGAACCTTCTTCTCTTCCGATTGTCACTATCTCGCCTTTCATATCTTTTGAAACTTCTGACCACTGAGTTATCTCTTTTGAAAATATCTTATTTAGTGTTTCCTTCGAGATGTTGTACAGATGATTTTCATTGTTAACTACAACAGCAATTCCGTCCAAAGCTATACATTTTTCTTCAATTCCTTCAAATTTTTCATTATCATAAAGAGCGCGCGACATATCACCTAGATCTGTACCACCTGACTTTACCATTATCGGGGCAGAACCAGATCCTGATTCCGATTTTTCGTACATATATTCCTCATTTGATGACATAAATTCATCAGAAAGTATGCTTATCAGACGAGACATAGAGGTCGAACCAGTGGATCCCACGCGAGTTTTGATTTTTGATTCGATGACCTTGCTTTCATAAATAAATTTATTTTTGCCTAAAAAAAATGGAAGAACAATAGAAATCATAACAGATAAAATTAGTATCAACTTAAATGTTAAATTTGAAGAGTATGATATCGCCATCTTACATTTCATAGTTTTTACCCTCCGAAGCAACTAATCTCAACTTTTTGGCATAGTACATTAAGCTATTAATACTAACCTAAACATTAAATCTGAAAAGGACAACATCTCCATCTTGCATTTCATAATTTTTGCCCTCCGATGTAACTAACCCCAACTCTTTTGCACGATTTATCGATCCGCACTCAATTAGTTTATCATACTTAACTATTTCTGCGCGTATAAATCCCTTTTCCATATCTGAGTGAATTTTGCCTGCAGCCTGCGGAGCTTTAGTTCCTTTTTTTATGGTCCAAGCACGAACTTCCTGTTTTCCGGCGGTTAAAAATGAAATCAAATTTAGATGTTCATAGCAAACCCTTATTAGATTATCGAGTGCGCAATCTTTTATCCCGAGCTCTTTAATAAAACTCTTCTTTTCCTCATCATCGAGTTGCGAAAGTTGCGATTCTAACTCAGCACAAATGTACATACACGGCGAATTTTCTTCATCTGCTACTTTTTTTACTATATTATAATAATCACATTCTTTACTTATATTATCTTCGTCTACATTGCACAAATATATCACAGGCTTCACACTCAAAAGAGGGACATAATCTAATAATTTCTTTTCTTCATCACTAAATGGATAAGAACGAATATTAGATTCACTTTCAAGAAGACTACGAATTTTAACCCAAAAATCTAATTCAGTTTGATATTTTTTATCTGCTTTCAATAACTTCTTTATTTTATCGATTCTTTTTTCCACAATTTCAATATCAGAAAGGATTAGTTCGAGATTTATAATTTCAATATCGCGAATAGGATCCACACTTCCGTTAACATGTATTATATCGTCATTATCAAAACATCGAACAACGTGAACGATAGCGTCAACTTCTCTTATCGAAGCCAAGAATTTATTTCCAAGCCCCTCTCCGTTTGATGCCCCCTTTACGAGTCCTGCAATATCTACAAATTCAATTTCTGCAAACGTCACCTTATCCGGATCATACATTTTTTGCAATTTTTTTATCCTATCGTCAGGAACAGCTACCACACTAAAATTAGGCTCCACGGTGCAGAAAGGAAAATTCGATGAGGGAATACTTCTACCACTTATAGCATTAAACAAGGCGCTTTTCCCGACGTTCGGAAGACCAACAATTCCAATTTTCAAAATTTTTTCTCCTCTAGCAACAATATGAGCGTTAATATATCATAATTTGGTTTTTTTATATAGAACTCAATGAATATAGGCATCACATTGCTAAAAAAAGATAGATATTTTCTCCAGCGTAGCCGTAAAAAATGATTTAACCCTTATTATGGTTGTTATGTTCATACATAAAGACAGTTTTCCACGAATCTATTACTTTTATTCACTTTTAGCAATATCTCGCAGAAGGCATTGCTGAAAGTAAACAGATGATGTAAAACGCAAAAAAAGTTAAAAAAATGAATATTACTTTTTTTAATTTGACAAACACAACAATAAGTGTTACGAGTTAAGGGTGATTGCACGAATTATATTGTTTTTTGGTGTGTTGATGTTGAGTTATATTAGATTGTGGGAGAAATATTTTATTTTGTTGTTCGCATTTGTTTTGCTTACAGTTAGTAACAGAATATATCAGGCAAAGATGACTGGAGAAGTTGCTACCCTATTAGATATCGAGGAGATGCTTAATGAGTTTAAGTCTTGTTACAAAAATTCTTTGTTTTCTGACAATACAAAAATTAAAAATCGGGATTGAGGCATGCGAATAGCTAATGATTCAAAAATATAAAAGACTTCGACGAATTTTATCAAGAGTTATGGTGAATTTTGTGACGAAAAGAGCTTTAATGAAATTCTAAAATATTCTGGAGATTGTATCAATAGAGGTGAAATGTTTTGTTGTCGTAACGTTGCTTCGTGGTGTCTAAATTGGTTAGAATCTAAAAATTTCATTTGCGGATTACTGTTTAGAAACGATTACCTACGTCCAGGCTCGTCCAGAAATTTGGACTTTATTTTAACTGGATTTCATTGGGCTGTCATATTGCCAATAGTAAATGATAGTAATGAGCTAGATGTTTGGGTTATAGAACTTAATAGATCTAAAGTAGATGGATATACGTTATATAAAATTTTATTTGATTGATGTGAATAAATTTTCGTGGAGAAATTTTGTTATTCTTAGAAGTAGTGATTTGTATGGAGTTAGTAAGCAAAGTGATCACGAAATGAAGGCGATGTACGCATCTAGTTGGGTTTGGAACCTTATGAAGAATTTGGAAAGAAGAAAAATTTAGGGTGCAAGAAGGTGGTTATTGGATGAAACGAAAAAACTTAATAAATTTCTTAGCCTAGGTAAAATGAGTTTTGAAATTTGGCCTTGTATTATACCGTTCAATAAGAAGATACATGATAATCCTGGCAAAATTGATGAAACTGTAAATTTGATTTTGGAGATTCCTAACATCAAAAGTTCTATTTTCAGTACTAGTTACCTTCCAGAATTTAGAAAGTTTAAACCCGTGAGTGTAGAAATATTTTACGAAAATTTTAATTTTTTGCTTGACAATGATAGAAAACATATCAGTGCAACAGAGAAAAGTAAAAGAACTGGAAAACTTGAAATGGTCTTTGTGCCACTGCGTTCAATAAAAGAAAAAAAAATAAATTATTTTATTAAAGAGAACTTAATAGTTAAAAACAAAAAAAAACACTTTTCGATACAGTTAAAACGTTGTGATTGTGATGAATACTTAGAACTCTTTCAAGGGCATGAATGTAATGATGAAGAACTAGATGATGAGCGAGCGAAAATTAAAAAACAGGCAGAAAAATTGAAAAACAAAGAATTGCCTGAAGAATTTTGTGAACCCATGGCTCCTGACGAATTGGATGGAGACAGCATAATATATTTTGAAATTTTGTTACCTAAAAACAAAAAAAACATTCAGTTACTCCACAAAAAAATCTTCCCAAAAAAGATGGACTGATGTATTCTGAGCACTAAATCATTACTGAGTTAAAATAACATCAGCGTGTCTGTTTTTATCATTATTTAGGAGGTGATAGAGAAGTGTTTAGATATCAAAGTTACTTCAGATCTGTGTTTGTGATTTTTGCCTCAGTTATGGTTAGTTTGTGTTTTACACTATCGAAAAGTAACTCGTCTAAGAATAGTCCTTATGTTCCACCAAAAGTTAGCGTTATAATGCCGGTTTATAATGCTGAAAAATATTTGAAGGAAAGCATAGAAAGTGTTTTGAATAGCACGCTAAAAGAGATTGAACTAATCTGCGTTGAT
The DNA here is from genome assembly GCA_947165155.1 of uncultured Clostridia bacterium. GTDB lineage: Bacteria > Bacillota > Clostridia > Oscillospirales > Acutalibacteraceae > Improbicoccus. The sequence goes on from CAMUZI010000010.1 coordinate 6,574, forward strand.
TATGGATCAGAAGATAGTTCACTTGAAATTTTGAAAGATTATGCTTATAAAGATTCAAGGGTGGTCGTCATAAATCAGAAAAATGAGGGCGTCGCCGTCGCGAAGCAGAGTGGCATCGATAGAGCAAATGGTGAGTATATTACATTCATAGAGCCTTGCGATACGATAGATTTGGAAGCTTACAAAGTTGCTTACAAGCGTATTAGTAAGAGTAAGGCTGATATAGTTTGTTTCGGATGGAGAACTTTTTCCGATCGTTATAATGACGAAACCTTAGTAAATGATTTTAAGCTTGGTAATTTGAAAGCCTATAAAAATTGGTGGAAGGCTAAAAAACATATTGGAAGTACACATTCCTGGAACAAACTTTATAGGCGAAGTCTTATTGTTGAAAATGGTGTAAAGTTTGGTGATAGTAACTTAAAATTTAGCCTTTTGAAAATTTTTGATGATGAGAAGTTTAATCTATGTGCTTATTCGCAAGCTAAGAAAATCGTATATATGCCTAACGTGTTTTATAATTGTCGTCTGAATGCATATCGTTTAGTTGAATCAAATTTAATATTTAAAATGTCTCCTAGTAGATTGATTAAAAACTATGAGGACATGTGGAAATGTGTTAACGATTACTATCAACAGCACGGTGTAAAAGTGAAAAATTCTAAAAAGTGGGAATACTTTTTTTCGGTATACAGATCTGAGGTGATGTTTTACAGAATTCCACCAAAAGTTAGCGTTATAATGCCGGTTTATAATGCTGAGAAATATTTGAAGGAAAGCATAGAAAGTGTTTTGAATAGTACTTTGAAAAATATTGAATTGATTTGCGTAAATGATGGCTCGAAGGATAATTCTCTGAAAATTTTAAAACAATATGCTAAGAAGGATTCAAGAGTAGTTGTTGTAAATCAGAAGAATAAGGGCGAGGCTGGCGCAAGACAGACCGGTCTTAATGCAGCGAGAGGTGAATTTTTTGCCAATATAGATCCAGATGATAGGGTAGATCCGGAAGCTTATGAGATTGCTTACGACTACATGAATAAATACAAGGCGGATATAGTTGTCTATGGTTGGAGAAATTTTTCAGACGATGGCAGTAAAATTATACGAAATGATTTTAAATTTGATAAACTTAAGATTTATAAAAATAAAAACTGGTGGATTGCTAAGAAATATCGTGGGAGTATATATTCGTGGAATAAACTTTACAGAAGAAGTTTTATAGTTAATAACGATATAAGTTTTTTTGTGGATCTGAAAATTGCTAATGATGAGGGCTTTAATTTGTGTGCTTATTCAAAGGCTAGAAAGATTGTATGCATACCTCACGTGCTTCATAATTATCGTCAAAATTCATCCGGCGCTATGTTTAACACATCTATTGGTAGATTGATGAAGAATCACAGGAAAATGTGGAAGTATGTCGACGATTATTATGAAAAGCATAATGTAAAAATTAGTACTTTTAAAAAGTTAACATACTTCCTTTCGGTATACCGTGATGAATTTTGGCCTCTAGTAAAAACTTTAGTTGGCGCTGGAACATAGTTACACGTAAAACTTAAGTTTAATCATAAAACCTCGATTTAACTTCGAGGTTTTTATTAGAACACTGTTTCTGGGTTAAAATTTATAAAAGTTCTGATTGTATTTTTCAAAACAGTATTACAAGTTTTCTATTTATTTGACATAGCTTTTAATTTTTTGTATAATTCATATAGTTTTTTTAAAAAAAAGAGGCGTTGCATATGACGTATTTAAATGTTATAAGGTATTTTAGATCTGTGTTTGTGGTTTTTACTTCAGTTATGGTTAGTTTGTGTTTTACACTATCGAAAAGTAACTCGTCTAAGAATGGTCCTTATGTTCCACCAAAAGTTAGCGTTATAATGCCGGTTTATAATGCTGAAAAATATTTGAAGGAAAGCATAGAAAGTGTTTTGAATAGTACTCTTAAAGAAATTGAGCTGATTTGCGTAAATGATGGTTCTAAAGATAGCTCACTGAAAATTTTAAAACAATATGCTAAAAAAGATTCGAGGATAATCGTTATAAATCAAAAAAATCAAGGTGTAGCTGTTGCGAGGCAAAATGGGATCGACAAAGCAAAAGGTGAGTGTGTTGCGTTCTTAGATTCTGATGATATTATAGATCCAGATGCTTATGCGATTGCTTATGATTACATGAATAGATATGAGGCTGATATAGTTTGTTTTGGATTGAGAAATTTTTCAGATGATGGCGGTACGGGCATACGAAATGATTGTATAATTGATAAGTTGAAAATTTATGAAAATAAAAGTTGGTGGAAAGCTAAAGGACAGCGTGAAAGCATATCTTCATGCACCAAACTTTATCGGAGAAATTTTATTATTAAAAACAATATAAAATTTCCTGTAGGAATAAAAGCCAGCGAAGATGAAGGGTTTAATCTATGTGCTTATTCACAGGCAAAAAAAATCATACATATTCCATATACATTTTATAATTATCGCTTAAATACATCTAGCACAATGTTTAGTATGTCTGCCAGTAAGCTCGTCAGCAATTACAAAAAAATGTGGGAGTATGTCGACGATTATTATGAAAAGCATAATGTAAAAATTGGTACTTTTAAAAAGTTAACATACTTCCTTTCGGTATACCGTGATGAATTTTGGCCTCTAGTAAAAACTTTAGTTGGCGCTGGAACATAGTTACACGTAAAACTTAAGTTTAATCATAAAACCTCGATTTAACTTCGAGGTTTTTATTAGAACACTGTTTCTGGGTTAAAATCTATGAAAGTTCTAATTCTGTTCCTCCTTAATGAAGATATATATATGTCATTTTTTTTGTTTGTCTTATTGTATTTCAAAAAAGTACTTTTCAATAGTGATCTGAACATAGCATTGTTCACACATTTAATGACAATTTTGAATCTAAATTTATTAAATGCTTTCTTCAAAAAGGCCGATGTTGGATACAAAATCTTTATGGGAATTTTTGGATAATCTTTTGAAACGTTTTCTTTCATTATCTCAAAAAATAACCTGCATGAATTCCAAGCATCTTCCTCAATGCTTCCTACAAATCCTATCAAACAGATATCTATAAATGGAGGATATATCATATCTTTGCGCGTCGAAATTTCATTTTCAAAAAAAGCATCATAGTCTTGTTTAGAGGCTATTTCAATTATTGGATTATCACTACAAAAAGTCTGTATCAGTGCAAGACCATCTTTACCCTTTCTTCCAGATCTTCCTACTACCTGAGAAACTAGCGAGAACATCTTCTCGTATGCTTTATATTCCTCTCCAAATAGAGCCTGATCTGCACATATTACTCCAACTAGCTTTACATCACTAAAATCTAGCCCCTTAGCCACCATTCGAGTTCCAATCATAACGTTAAACTTTTTTTCCCTGAACTCCTTAAACATTTTCTCATACGCTTTCTTAGATGATGTAGTATCAGCATCAACACGAAGACATCTAGCACCCTTTATTATGTTACTTATCTCATTTTCTAGATTTTGAGTTCCTACTCCTCCGAGCAAAATCTTATCACTTCCACATTGATCGCATTTTTTTGGAACATCTCTTGTAAAGCCGCAATGGTGACATATTAATTTATCTTTTTTCTCAAAAACGTGATGACTAAGTGTTAGATTACAATTAACACACATGATAGGCATCCCGCAGGCCATACATCTAGCGAGCGTATGAAAACCTCTCCTATCGAGCAAAAGTATGACCTGTTTTTCTTCGGAGATCGTTTTATACATCGCGTCAATTAATTCATCACTCAAAAAAGAATCTACGTTCATTCTGTTTCTTCTTATATTCACTACTTTAACAGAAGGTAAGCAAGAGCCTCCATATCTTTCTTTGAGTTCAAAAAGAAGAGTTTTTCCACTTTTAGCATAATAAAACGACTCTATTGAGGGGGTAGCAGATGATAATAAAAGCTTTGATTTGAATTTTTTGCATAAAAATCGTGCGACATTTCGCGCATGAAATCTAGGGGTAGAATCAGACTTATATGTTGACTCTTGTTCTTCGTCTATTATTATCAAATCTAGCTTTTTAAATGGAGATAGAATTGCACTCCTTGTCCCAACTACAATTTTAGCTTTTTCATTTCGTATTTTTAGCCACTCTAGCGAACGTTTTTTAGGTGTTAATCCGCTATGTATGCAAGCAAAAGTATTTTTACCAAAATATCTTTCTATATTTGAAATAGTCTGAGGTATTAACGAAATTTCAGGAACTAAAATTGCTACACATCCTCCGTTGATAGCTATCTTTTGTGCAAGCTTCAAAAAGACAGAGGTCTTTCCACTTCCAGTTATTCCATATAAAAGAGCCTCATGATTTTCAGGAGAACAAACCCAAGAACTCAGATTATTAAACACCTCAAGTTGAGCAGGTGATAAATTTATATCCTCAAAATCGAATTCAGAAACTTTCAAATCATCTAAATTTAGATCAACCTTTCCCTTCTTTATTTGAGGTGGAACGAAAGAATTTAAAGTTTCGAACAGTCCACAACAACAAGTCTCACTAATCCACTTCGAAATCAAAACTTCTCGTTCAGTTAGAACACAATAACTATCGATTACAGAGTTTATGAATTTAAAATCACTGAACGCATCGTCGCTATCACATAAATTTATGACAAACGCAACACGCAAAGAATCGTCCCTTCCGAAAGGAACATACACTCTGCATCCAACACAAATTTTATCAGTTAACTCAACAGGAACATAGTAAAAATATCGAGAATCAAAATCAGACTTCAAGTTTTCAACCACGACCTCAGCAACTTTCACCATTACTCTACGTTAATAACTTGAAACTCATTTCTTTCAAACTCATACGAAGCAAGCTCAACAGCATTGCGATCTAACAATATACCTCTTATCAATGCATTTGTCGTAATCTGTCTTGCACGCTTAGCAACCGCCATACAAATAGCATAATTAGTAAGTTCACTTTCACAATCCATAAATACCTCCTCAAGCCAAAACACACCATCCTATTGTGCAACACCTTAGTATGCAAATCAACCTACCCCATAAATGGACTTCCCTCAATCAAGACGAAACTTAAGTAGCAGATGAGACAATAGGATCAAAAGCAACATAAGCGTCTATTTTCTCAACCATAAATTTGTTACTATTCTTTAATTTTTCTATCTCACTACCAGTCAGAGCTCGAAAGTAAATGGATTTAGCTTTATCCTTCGCTAAGCCAATATTATATAGTATACGTCCAAGTATTGCGCTATCGGCACGAAAAGTCTGGGTTTTTGACTTGCAAGTAATTTCAACGCCACTACTATACAGCTTGTTACTATCTTTGTCACTCATAAAATTCTTCTCACGGCTAAAAATACTTTCAGATATAAAACGAGCAGCACCAATAACAAACTTATTGAATCCACAAAAAACAGGAGCTATAGTACCACCTTCTGGCAATTTTTTTGGCAACAAATAGTTTCGATCGCATATTGCGATTTCTTCCTTAGGTACGTGATCTAGATCACTTTCATACAAGAGAATATTTTTTATATCAACATCAGCAGACCCATCTTCATCGGTTATACACCAAAAAACATAGCAATTATTCTCATTTACATTTTTTTGTTCTTTGTTAAACACTAGATGAAAGTGGTAGGTATGGAAATAATCTTTTCCACCTTCCCGTTTATACCTAACACTAATTTCATAAGGATATCGAGGATTACTTATTTTTAAACCGTCAAAATTACAATTTTTTATCAGTTCACAGGTGGGAAACCCAAAAAAACGATTGTACAACCAATATCCACCATATCCTAAACCGGAAATTCCGCCACCACCAATTATAGCGCCACCCGTAACGACAAGTACTTTCTCCCACATGGGCATACCACGCCACCATCCCTTTGAAGAGCTCGATGAGCCATCATTTGCTAAATTAGTATTAATAAATTCTTCAGTAATCGGATTCCTATACTGTTTTGCTTTATCAAAGCCCTTACTTCTCAGCTTCCTTGTACGCTTATTTACACTCAGGTCCTGCCTTTCCGAATTTAAGCTAAAACTTCCTTTAACCTTTTTCTTCTGTCCGGCCTTCCTCACTCTCTGGGGATCTCCAACATTAAGTGACCTATTAGTGCGAGTAACATTGTTTAACGAGGCTTTAACCCCCCCATTTCCCTTAATAATAACATCATCAATAATAGCACCATTCCTTCCTCTAGCCATCGATGAACAAAACGCACTTAATGACGCCAACAAAGTTAATGATAATCTCTTTTTATTCATGATTTATCCACCTCAAAATAAAAATTAAACCCACCAATTACGACTGTATATCTGCGATTGTATATTAAACAACGTACTTTTGTCAAATTTACTTACTGTCGAAAACGGAGTAGAATCAAAAACATTTGTGTTGTGGAAGGTAATGTATTTTAGTAAAAGATTGGAATGAATTAGAAAACATCTGTAGAAGGTGTAAGAAATGTAGGTTATGTGAAACTCGAACAAATGTTGTCTTTGGTGAGGGAAATAAAAATTCAAAAATTATGCTTGTCGGAGAAGGCCCCGGATTTCACGAAGATATTCAAGGAAAACCTTTTGTTGGAAGATCTGGAAAACTTTTGGATGATCTGTTGAATGAGATCGGTCTTAGTAGAAATCAAAATATATACATTGCAAACATAGTAAAATGTCGTCCTCCTAATAATCGTGATCCTCTTCCGGAAGAACAAGAAATGTGTATAAACTTCTTGAGAAATCAAGTTTACATAATGAAACCAAAAATTATTGTTGCTCTGGGAAGAATAGCTGCTATGAGAATAATAGATCAAAATATAAAGATTACTCACGACCATGGAATATTTGTGAATAAAAAAAATATTCTGATGATGCCGACTTTACATCCTGCTGCTGTACTGAGAAATATGAGTAGAAAAGAAGACGTCAGAAAAGATTTTCAAAATTTAAAAAATAAAATAATAGAACTTGGAATTGAACTCGGGCAGATGTGATGAAATGTGAAAATGTTATAAAAAATAAATTTACTAAATAAAAATTCTACTAACACTTCAAAATAGACTTGTCTGCATTTCATTTTCACATATTTTTTTTAATTTTTTGCCTTTTAAAATAAATAACTCGAGTGGTTTATTGGCACGTTTTGTAGTTTTAATCATGTGTAAAGTGCCATGAGAATATCCGTCCCATATCGCCAACACAGAATCACAACAATTGACAATTTTGTTGTTTCTCATAATTGGTGCAATTTTTCCAAATTTAATATAATTTGGCTTAAAAATTACAAGTTTTATCTTATTTTTATTAGCATAAATGCATGCAGAACGGTCAACACCAACCGCTCCTCCGGTTATGATACAATCTGGGGTGCAGTTGATGAACTTGGATATATCTACATTTAAACTTCTTGAACCAACAATAGCTAATTTCATAATTCTAACACTTTGAAAGTTTTGTTTCGGCTTTCACATTTCCCTCGAACTTGAACCCAGATGCATTATTATGTCCTCCACCTCCGAATTTTTTACATATTTCTTCACTTATTTACCACAATTCCCAATGGCTAACTTAACTGCTTTAATATTTCAACAATTCTATCTTTAAGGTTCTCATATTTTCCCTCGAACTCAAACCCAGAAGCATTATCATGCCATCCACCTCCGAAGTTTTTGCATATTTCTTCACCTATTTACCACAATTCCCAATGGCTAATTTAACTGATTTAATATTTTAACAATTTTATCTTTAAGGTTCTCATATTTTCCCTCGAACTTAAACCCAGAAGCATTATTATGTCCTCCACCTCCGAATTTTTTACATATTTCTTCACTTATTTACCACAATTCCCAATGGCTAACTTAACTGCTTTAATATTTCAACAATTCTATCTTTAAGGTTCTCATATTTTCCCTCGAACTCAAACCCAGAAGCATTATCATGCCATCCACCTCCGAAGTTTTTGCATATTTCTTCACCTATTTACCACAATTCCCAATGGCTAATTTAACTGCTTTAATATTTCAACAACTCTATCTTTAAGATTTTCATATTCTCCCGCAAAATCAAACCCAGATGCGTTATCATGTCCTCCACCTCCGAAGTTTTTGCATATTTTTATGGCTTCCCCGTTGTAACTTCTAACAGACACTTTAAAACTATTCTTAGATATCTCCTTTATTACTATGCTTAAATTTATATTTTCAATTTGAAGAGGAAAACTCGGTAAAAAATCTAAGTTCGAGTAATTTAAATCAAACTGATTCCATAGGTTAAATGGCACGAAAACTAAACAACAATTATCAAGATACTCAAATCTTTTGATTATTTCACTCTGAAATTCAATTACATTCTTAGGAACATTATCGAACATTTTTCTATTTATATCTTTATCTACTTTAGAAAAAATCTCAGAAGACGTTATAAATGTTTGCTCGCTCACATTAGACCACTTAAATCTTCCGGTATCAAATAAAATTCCAGCATAAATACAAGTACAAATTTTATGGTCGACTTTCAAATTCATCATCTTTGAAAGTTCATATATGATTTCGCACGTAGAAGAATAATTTTTATCTATGTAACATAAATCAGCAAATCCACAAGATGAAACATCATGGTGATCAATACATACATTAAATCTCACGATATCGTCAGGAGTATAAACTCTCTTTTTATCTGAAACATCAAGACATATATAATTCTTACAATTAAAACTTTCAATCATACTATCATCATCAAAAGCTCTAAGAAACAAGAATCTTTTATCAAAGTCGTCTTCATAAAATACCTTAGCTCTTTTACCTATGCTTCTTAGCAATAAGCAAAGAGAAATACATGAACCTATCGCATCACCATCGGCATGAATGTGACTAAATATACCAAAATCATCGTTACTTTCTAAAAAATCGCATATTTTATGGAGTCTATCTTTACTGTCTAGTTTATTCATAGAAATGATATTTTCAATCTTAAATGCATACTCTTCAGAATCACTTGGAAGAAACAAAATTTTAGGTGAAACTCGCAACTGAAGGTAAGAGGCTAATTTCGTTTGAATATACCCGGAAGCGTAATTCAGAATTTTACAAATCTTTCTCGCATTGTTGAGCCCTTTTAACGAACTTATATAAATCTTGCAATAAGAAACATCAGATGAAACTTTTACATCACAAATAGTCATAACACTTTCGTGCAAACGATGATCTTTCATCTCCATTATGATACTCGATGTGCCTCTGATAATACTTTCTCTCAAACGTCTATTTCTTTTATGTTCCATGTTACTTCCTATTTTGTTCTTCTACCGAATAGCATTCAATCATATCTCCAACTTTAAAATCTCCGAATTTTTCCATCAATATACCACATTCAAATCCATGAGCAACTTCTTTTGCGTCGTTCTTATTTCTCTGCAGTGAGGAAATTTTACTTTCGGCTTTTATAACACCATCCCTTGTTAACCTCACATTTGCACCCCTTACCATCTTACCTTCAGATATGTAACATCCAGCGATTACTCCAACGTTAGGAATATTAAATACTTTAATGCATTCAGCCGCTCCGAGTTTAGTTTCCACTTTCTCGGGAACTACAAGCCCTTTCATTAACTCTTTGACGTCATTTATGCAATCGTATATGACCCGATAAGTTCTTATTTCTACAGATTCATCGTGTGCTACCTCGGAGGCGCGAGAATCTATTCGAACGTTAAAACCTATGACTAAAGCACCAGAAACTGAAGCGAGCATAACATCAGATTCGTTAACTACTCCAACTCCACTATGGACTATTTTGACTAACACTTCATCGTCCGACAATTTTTCAAGCGATTGTCTTAAAGCCTCAACTGAACCATTGACATCCGCTTTTATTATGATTTTGAGATTTTTCATATCTCTTTGTCTCATAACATCAAAAATGTTTTCTGCATTTACTTTTTTAGTTGTTTTTTCAGAAGATTTTATAAACTTACGCTTCTCAACAAGCTTATGCGCTAAACTCTCGTCAGAAACGACATTAAAAACTTCTCCACCCATCGGAGGAATATCAAGACCTGTTATCTCTACAGGGTCTGAGGGGAGCGCAATACGAACATTTGCCCCCGAACTATCTTGCATAGAACGTACTTTACCAAAAGAAGTGCCAGCAACTATGATGTCACCTTTTTTCAGAGATCCATTCATAACCAGAAATGTAGAAACTACACCTCTCCCTTTGTCAATTCGAGATTCTATGACAACACCACTGGCATTCCTATCGGGATTTGCTCGAAGTTCCAAAATATCTGCCGAAAGAGAAACATTCTCCAATAGCTCATTAATCCCTTCTCCCGTTTTAGCAGAAACTGGAACACATATGGTATCTCCTCCCCACTCTTCAGAAACTAATCCATATTCCATTAACTGTTGTTTAACTCTGTTTACGTTTGCACCAGGTTTATCAATTTTATTTATAGCTACTACTATTGCAACTTTAGCTTCTTTTGCATGATTTATAGCTTCAACAGTTTGAGGCATAATTCCGTCATCGGCCGCAACAACAAGAATCGCAACATCTGTTGCCTTAGCACCTCTTGCACGCATACTAGTAAATGCTTCATGTCCAGGAGTATCCAAAAATGTTATGAACCTATCTTCTGATTTAGTTTTAACCTTTGCCTTATATGCTCCAATATGCTGAGTAATACCACCGTGCTCAGAAGATGTAACATTGGATCTTCTTATGTAATCTAAGATAGAGGTTTTACCATGGTCAACGTGTCCCATAACAACAACAACGGGAGGACGTGGCCTAAGTGACTCAACAGGATCTGGAGCTTCATCAATTGCGAGTTCCTCAATTGAAACGATTTTTTCCTTTTCAACTTTAGCGTTAAATTCCAGAGCAACTAAACTTGCAGTATCGAAGTCAATTACGTCACTAGCTGATGACATAACCCCAAGAGAAACAAGTTTTTTTACAACATCCTTTACCGTAGCTTTCAATCGAGAAGAAAGCTCAGAAACAGTAATCTCATCAGGAATAAGAACTTTAAGAGGCTTAGTTTTACGTTCATACTCTATGCGTTTAAGACGTTCAGCTTCACTTTCGCGCTTTTTGAACTTATTATTATTTTTACTCTTAGTGAACTTCTGCTTAGAAATTGAGGAATCGACTTTCTTACCAAAATTTCTCTCTGCTGCCAAGTCCTCATACTTTTTATCATATTTTTTTATATTGATATTCTCAATTCTAGTATTGATGGATTTGACTTCTTTTCTTTTTATGACAATAGGTTCGATATCTAAAGTTGATTCATCAGATGTGGGGTTTAATTTTTTTAAATCAACAATTTTTTCTTTTTTCTTCCTACGAACTGGTTTTTCCCTAGAAGAATTATCAGATGTTTTTTTGTTAGAATATGATTCAAGTATTGATTTTAAATTTTCTTCAGTTATATCGGTTTTCTTATGTGAGCAAAAGAAGGCATCAAAATTTTCAGATTCTATTTTTTTAGTGTATATCTCTAAAATTAAATCAATTTCATCTTCATTCAAAGAAGACATGTGGTTATATTTAGAATCAAAGTAACTAGAAAGAATCCCAGTCAATTCCTTGCTGGTAGTCTTCAAATCCTTTGCCAACTCGTGAATTCGATATTTTTTCAACATACTAAGCGATTTCTCCTAATTTTCAGACAAAGATATAATATTTTCTATTTTATCATAAACATCATTACAAATCTTGCACTTAAAGCTTCTACTAATCCTAGAAGATTTTTTTGCTTTCTTAAAGCACTCCATGTTACAGCAAATGTAACAAGACCTTCCTGGGAAATAAGTCTCGTCCCCAATATTTAGAACGGTAATTTCACCATCATCGGGATAGTTCGGAGGCTTATTTATGCGTATCATACTGAACTTATTAAATCTACCTCCACATGAAATACATTTTCTTATTAAAGTCATTCTTCACCATAAAATCCGCTTTCAGGACGCAAATTTAACTTCCAGCCAGTAAGTCGTGAGGCGAGTTTAACATTCTGACCTCTAATGCCTATCGCTAAAGACAATTGATCATCGGGTACCGTAACCGTGCACTCATTTTGAAATTTATCATCTGTAGATACAACATTTATATCGATGACCCTAGCTGGTGCAATAGACGCTTCTATGAATGCTGATGGGTCTTCATAGTATCTTATAACGTCGATTTTTTCTTTTCCACTTTTACCGCCTATTTCCTCAATAACAGATTTTATACGAGTCCCACGATCACCTATACATGCTCCAACAGCGTCAACATCGGGATCGCTACTTTTAACAGCCATTTTAGTCCTCACTCCCGGCTCTCTAGCAATAGCTTCGATGGATACAATATTTTGAGAAATCTCCGGAACCTCAATTTCAAACAACTTTCTTACAAGCTCAGCTGAGGATCTAGAAACAATAGGAATCGGAGAAACACCGTCAGATTCTATTCTCTTCACATATACTTTTATGAAATCTCCCTCGAATTTATCATAAACATACTGACTTTCTATTCTTGATAAAACGGTTTCGGAATCACCAATTTTTAATATCATGGAACCATCATTTTTTATCTTTATTATCTGCGCACTAACGACTTCATTTTCGTAGCACTTGAGCTTCTTTACTATTATTTCTTTCTCGCCATCTCGTATTCCTTGACGTATAACACTTCTAGCCGTTTGAGCTGATATTCTCCCAAACTGTTTAGTATCTATTTGCACAAGAACAGTATCTCCCACTTTAGCTTCAGGATCAACTTCAACAGCCTCGGAAATAGAAATTTCACTTTCACTGCTCGGTTCTTCAGAAACTAACTTTGGTATCTTTACAACCAAACCACCAGAATCCTCGAATTCAACAAACGGGTCTTCCACACCATACGTATTTCTACAAACCGCAGATATCGCCTTCTTTATTCTATCTTTCACAAACTCAGAGCTTATTCCCATCTCATCTTTTATTTCCCCGAGCGCAAGAGATATATCATCTTTAGATTTTTTTGACATAACTTTCCACCACAACCAAAAGTGAGAGAAACTTCCCCCACTTAGCAATATGTGCCGTTTGTATCATTTCATGTTTTGTTTGTCAAGCTTTTTCTCATCGAGGTATTTCTAGAAATAGATAGATGAGGCAAAATGATTCAAATAAACTAGTAAAAAAACAACAGGAATAAGTGTAGTAAGCGAACTTTATTCTTTCGTTTTTTGGAGTGATATTTTCAAAGTTTCTATCCACTTTCAGTTTTAGCAGTACCCTCGATATCATCTAAGAATCGATTTTGTATTTTTTTTCACAAAAATTTCCAAATAGCATTATAAAAGTATTTACATTTTTAGATTCTTGTGATAAAATAGCGAAGTAGTTCGAATTTGTGATTTTTCAAGTTCATACTATTTTTTGTAGTTCGAAATTTTTGAAGTTTACCGAGGAGGAAAAATGAGTAACAGATTTGAAAATGACGATAAAAAGAAAGTGATGTATGATTGTAAAGTCCTTAGGGATATGAATTCGCCTGGAGAGAGGTGCGACGAGGCAACTGGAAACAAAAAAAAGAAAAATTACATTATTTTTTATCTATCTCTATCTGCAATTTTGATAACTGTTCTTATGTTCCCGCATTTAAAAAAACTGCCAGGTGCACTCAACAAGGTGGGAGATAAACTTTGTTTTAATCCAGATAATAGTCTTACCAACAATGAATCACCTGGGTCAGGCTTAATAGTTAATTCGGAAAGTGCGGGAACCGCAATGTCAGCCGCACAAATTTACGAAAAAAATGTAAAATCCGTTGTTGGAATTTTAGTTTCTCCAGAGGCCGATGATTCCTACGGGTTTGGTGGATTTGATGATTTTTCGGAATTCTTTGGAGGAGGCAAAAAGGGTCCAGCTTTAGGATCTGGAATGGTTATAAGAAGCGATGGATATATATTAACAAACGCTCATGTTGTGAGTGCTGGTGGTAATAATGCTAAAATACGCGTTGCATTTAAAGAAATTGAACAGCAAGAAGATGATGACGATTTTTCAGACACTGAAGAAGCAGAATTGATTGGTATGGATAAGACCATTGACCTTGCTGTTATAAAGATTAATAGGAACGATTTGATACCTGTAACATTCGGAAATTCGGATAATATTGCCATTGGGAGCGACGTTTGTACCATGGGATACCCACTTGGATTAGATAAATCCATAACAAAGGGAATAGTATCTGGTTTGAATAGAAAAATAAGCCAAGATATCTGGAGTACAACATATATACAAACTGATGCTGCGATCAATCCTGGAAACTCTGGAGGACCACTCTTCAACGATAAGGGAGAAGTGATCGGAGTAAACACAATAAAAATTGCCGAAAGTAGTGCTGATAATTTAGGTTTTGCAATTCCGTCAAACGAAGCTGTTAATGTTGCAGGAGCATTGATAGAACATGGTTATTTCCCTCGTCCTATGCTTGGTATAACAGTTGTAGACAAAAAAGGGAGTGTTAGGATCAAAGATGTGGATAAGAGAAGCGACCTTTCAAATTTTGCAGAACGAGGAGATGAAATTTTAGCTATCAATGGCAAAAATGTTAACTCTAACAAAGATTTGGTATCGGAGATAAAAAAATTTAAAATAGGAGACAGGGTAAACGTAAGAATAGAAAAAAGATCTACTGGTGAAAAAAGAGATATTCCTGTTCGCCTTTTCGAGGCTAATAAAAAATAATAGTTCATTGTTAGTTTGATTCAGAATCAATCCTATGTGATGTAGAATGCGAGACGGCATTAGTCGTTTTGGGAGGTGATTCCACGTTTTCGTACACTTGGAGAGACATTTGGAAATGATAAAATTGAGCGGATATCACGTGAGTGTTAATTTACCCTAAAAACAAATGGACTCAAGGTGATGCGATGAGCTTGATTTTTCTGTTTTTCGAACCGCAGTTTAAGTTCTAAGCACTTTTTGCGACCCTAAAATTGGCGTTGTTAGTGCATAGAAGAGAAGTGGTCACGATGTAAAAAGGAGTAAATGATCATATTTAAGCTTTTAGGCCAGCAATAAGTTTTTCGAAAGCGTACACGATAATGTCGAAGAAGACGCTTCATACGTTTAACATTATGAGTATGAGATTTGCCGATCAAATGTTTATGTGTAGGGGTTAGATAATAAGTTGGGAAATTTGTCAGTAGCATAGAATTTAGAATCAATATGAGACAAGTTTTCGCAAAGTTTCTCAAAGCTTTTAGAACTACGGTCGCTCACAAAGAAGCCAACAAGCTTTTTAGTTTTTCTGTTTACTGCTGTCTAAAGCCATATTTTTTAAATTTTATGCACATTTCGTAAAATTTTAAAATATCTACTTTCTTATTTTTTATGGAATATTCTCGATTTTAGAGGCTAATTGCTTGTGATTTGATACAATCCAAGTAGCCGCGCTGTCCTCCGGTACAATCGCATCCGCAAGATTTATATTTATATCTTTGCTTACCTCTGTGAAATCTACTTTTTGTTTTTTCTCTTTGTCCATATTTTGGACATTTCATTTCGTTTTCCATATTTTCTCTTTACCATTTACATCCTATTTTTGCAATGCCCGTTTGTTATTGCTATTGATTTTTTTTTCAGGATAAATACAATGGAGATATGCGTGTCGGTCTACTAGCTCAGTTGGTAGAGCACTTGACTTTTAATCAAGGGGTCTGGGGTTCGAGTCCCCAGTAGATCACCAGTCTCGATGGTTTATTTGGGGTGAATTTATGGTTTTACGCTCCTTTTGTTTGGTATTTATGTGCATTATATCATCTTACTTGTTAGGGAGCGTCAATTTTGCGGTCTTAATTTCTAAAAGGTTTGGAAGCAGGAAAGATATTAGAGAACTTGGGAGTAAGAATGCGGGTTTTTCGAATTGTTTGAGAAACTTGGGCTTGGGGCCTTCTGTGGTTACATTTTTAGGGGATTTTGTAAAGGGTGTTCTTTCAATGGCAGCCACTTATTGTGTGTGCAAAAAATGCGAATATGATATCGATTTGAGTGTTTTTCTTGTTTTATCACAGCTTTTCTGTTGTTTAGGGCATGTGTTTCCATGTTTTTTTCAATTCAGGGGAGGAAAAGGAATTT
The DNA here is from genome assembly GCA_947165155.1 of uncultured Clostridia bacterium. Taxonomy (GTDB): domain Bacteria; phylum Bacillota; class Clostridia; order Oscillospirales; family Acutalibacteraceae; genus Improbicoccus. Next base: position 22,720 of record CAMUZI010000010.1, read on the forward strand.
TAACAGCATGGTCGTGCATTTTTTTCATAAATTGGCAGATTGCAGTCATTTTAATACTGATTTTTTTGTTTTCTCTTGTTTTATTCAGACTTATTTCTTTGTCATCAATTTTATGTGCAGTGTCTTATCCATTATTGATGTTTGTGTTCGACAATATGCAAAATAAATTAAATATGACTTCACTTATGGTATCGTCGACGGTTTCTATTTTGATACTCATACGACACTACGAAAACATAAAAAGAATATTAGATAAAAGTGAGCCCAAAATAAATTTTAGAGGTAAATCATGATTGGGTTCGGATATGATGTTCATCGGCTAGAAGATGGTATTCCTCTAATAATAGGTGGAGTATTAATTGGTCACAAAAAAGGTTTGTTAGGACACTCTGATGCTGATGTTCTGGTTCATGCCATAATAGACGCGATTCTTGGTGCAACGTGCAAAGGAGATATCGGATTAAAGTTTCCAGATATAGATAAAAAATATAAAGGATATAACAGTCTAAGTATGTTATCGATAGTTATCTCTGAAATTAATAACTATACAATCGTTAATGTTGATTCTACCGTGGTTGCACAAGAGCCTAAATTACAAAAGTATTCTTTAAAAATGAGAGAAAACATAGCGAATGTCTGTAAGATAGATGTTAATAAAGTGAACATAAAATTCAAAACAGAAGAGAAACTTGGATTTACTGGAAGCGAAAGTGGAATAAAAGCATACGCTGTTTGCTTATTGAATGAAAAGACAAAATTCTAGAACATTACAATCGTATGATATGAAAAGGAGCACCCAAGTAATCAATCAATTTTGTCTTTTTGATTTTCGGGTTGATAAATTTATGAACTTAATTATAACAATGCTAATTTTAAATCACATATATACCGCTGTTATCATTCTTGACTTCGCGGTATCTGTACAAGCTCCCATGTTTTGCGATCGTTTCCAATTCAGATTTCATATTATCCCCAGTTATTATTTTTCCATTTATCATCCCTATATTATTATTCATTTCGATGATTGCAACAATTTTCGGACAATCATAATTCAACGTGTTTTTGTCGTATATCAATATATCCTCATACCAATGATTTCCCGTATGAACTGCGATTTCAGAAACTAAATAATCTCTTTTTGAATTTTCATTTTGATATTTTGAAACAGGTAATCTTCCAAAAGGATTTGTTTCATTTGGAGTTTTCTTACCTATCTGAACACTAAAAGAATCACTTTCTTTTATACCAGTTAGCTTCTTATTAACTTTGGGATCATAAGGTGACTCTTCGATTTCCACACCTCTTAGATGAGGTAAAAACTCATCAGTTATAAATTCATTGTCATCTACCAGACAGTAACTATTTGAAATACAATCAACAATGCTCCGTGTATCACCGTTTACAGTAGACAAAAGATTATATTTAGCGAATCGATTGTGAGGATGTTTACTCAACTCTAGTGCGGTACTTGGATTTCCTTTGTCATCCTTATCTTCAAATATTTTTCCTTCGCTCCCCGCAACTTGAAGATTAATATATTCCAAATTCCCAGACATTTTAGACTCATTATTAAACAAAGAAAGCAAAAATACACCCACATCGTCTACGTGTCCTGATAAATTCTTTTCTCTATAAGTACTCTTATAAAATTCATAAACATCTCCCGGGGCAAATTGGTTACCAATAATACCAAGCACCTTTATATTGTTCTGTAACGTTTTCAAAAATTCATTTTTTTTATTTATATCATTATTTTTTTCTAATTCCACAATTTTATCTATGATCTTTTTGTATTCTTGTTCTCTAAAATTAAGATCATTAATATCATCAAGTTGTTTTTTTCTTTCGTCCAAATCTCTTGGGTCAGTCACCATGCACATAGCGGTAGCAGCATAACAATTGTTCCCTTCGTAGGGAACCATATTGAATCTCTTAGCTATATCTTGAATCTGTTTAAGTTCCTCATTAGTTAATTTCCGGTCACTAACATAACTTTCATAATTGTTTCGGAGCCCATTGAATCCTTTAGAAGAATTACTAACTTTAGTTTCTGAGGTATTCATGCTTTCGTCACCACTCGTATTCGCAATTTCACTTGGTATCTCCTCACCGCCACTACCCAAGACAATGCTAAGAACGAATATAAGCGAAATCACCGGGATACCCGTTACCGCAGACAAAATAACGATATCTTCCATGGTGAGATTTTTCCAATTTGTTCCAAGATACTTATCCAATTTACGGAAACGATTTTTGGTTATACCATACTGGCTCAATTTTGCATTTTTTTTAAGTGCAAATCTTTGTATAGTAGCGTCCCTACCAATATGACTTCTACCTTTCACAGGCGTAAAACTTTGTTTAATAATTTTTCTTCTATTATTTTGCGGGCTCTGGGAATATCTACCAATCGCAAACGATTTATTAGGCACCAGTGGTGCTAAGATACCCAAAATTGCACCCAAAATTCTTTTTCCACAATCTCTTTTCACTTATAAAATCACCCCTAAATTTTTTAAATATGACCTTTCATTGTTATGCGATCGACTAACAATATAAAATATCATTATTAATTCTATGTGATATCAAAAAAAAAATCAATATTTTAATTAGGTTGGCAGTGCTAAAAATAGATATAGGTAACAAACTTACGATACAAAAACAGGGTGACAGAATTATTAATCTATGGTTAGAGTTTTAGACCAGCAATAAGTTTTGCGAGAAGAGCGTGCAGGATAATGTCGAAGAAGACGGTTCATACGTTCAACGGTAAAAGTGTGAGATTGGCCGATCAGATGTTTGTTTTGAGGGATAATTAATATCGTATGCTGGAAATTTATCTGTAGCATAAAATTTAGCCTCAATATGAGAAATATTTTCACAAAGTTTCTTAAAGCTTTCAGAACTACAGCCTCCCACGAAGAAACCAAAAGCTTTTTAGTTTTTCTGTTTACTACTGTCCAAAGGCATATTTTTTTTAAGTTTATGCACATTTCGTCAAGTTCTAAAATATTTGTTTTCTTGTTATTAAATGTCCTCATTTCACTTATTCCATCTGCAGTTTGCTTTCCCAAATCTATTACGGATACATGACTAAAATGAAGTAATCTTTCAATTTTTCTAAACCCATTACCTTCCAGATAATATTTTATTGCTTTTTGTTTTATGTCTTCGGGATAACCACTTCTTCCGACGGCATTGCTAAAGGTGAATAAAAGTCGTGAAACTATCAACCAAAAAATGAAGGAATAAAGTTTGCTGATTACTTTAATTCTGTTTTTTTTAACTGATGTACTTGAATTATTTTGCTTTATCTATCTATTTTTAGCAACGCCGAGTCATTTCACTCTATTGACAAAATGATAAAAACATGATAGCATGGTGAGCGTGTGTTCTGATGTCGTTTTCGGTGGCAGAATGAGATGATATTTAGGAGGTCTTTTATGAGTGATCTTAGACGAAGAATAGTGTCTGCTTTAGTGGCGGCAATGTCAATCGGAGGTTTTTCGAGAGAAATTAGCAATTTTGCATGTGCGAGTTCGGTTGGCGATCCAAGCGCTTGTTTAGATGGTCTGATAAATGGAGTAAGGAGTATGGGGGGGTACGACCGTGGAAGGGTGATTACCAGATCTGTTAATGGCGATTTGATTTATATACCTTGTTTAGGGGGAAAAAATTTTGAATTTCGTTGGAATGAGGTCCAGCTTGTTGAGTCGGCATATGGACAATCCTTAGAGAGAATTTTGAATGATTATTTTCCCGCGCTTATGCCTTCGAATGATTCTTCCCCTGCGCCAATATCTCGTGCTCCAGGGCCCTTGAAGAAGTCTGACGGTAGGCTTATGTATGGGGCTCAGGGTAATAATTTTATGCCATGGCTTAGTAAGGATTATTTAAGCAAATTCACAGATGTTAGCAGCGTTGCTTTGTGGGTCTTGGAAAAGAGTAAGGGCGTTGATAAAATGGATAAGAGAAAGGGTGTTAAATCGCTTAAGGCTTTTGTTGGTAATAAGATATTCAAGGATTGCAAAAAAAGATGGGATTCTGACTATGATTTTGAAGCTGTGTGTGCTGCGCTTTATGATTTAGTAAAGGAGTTTAATGAGTACTGTGATAAACTGAAGGCTGTTATCAGTGGGCTTCCGGTGGATACTAGTAAGGTGAATGTTAGTGTTTTGGAACAGAGCGAAGACAGGGCTGGTGTTTTTAGTAAAATTTTTGAAAAAGAAGATATTCGTTATGATTGCGTTGTAAGATTGGCTGAGGCTATTTTGAATTTATTCACAGTTTGATCTGACCGTTGCTTCGTGACGGAAGCTATGCATCATTTGTGTAGATTTCCTGGGTTTGGTATCTTTTTATGTTTGTGTACCTCGCGTGGTGATAGCTTTTTTGGTTGTATCGGTTTGATGAATGCATTGTTGGACAATTTTGAAATATTAGTTGGTATGAAGGGAATCTTAATCTAAAGAACATGATAGCATTTAGTATGAACTTATGGACGCGCCCACATGTGTAGTTTTGATAATTGGTATTTTCGAAGGATACGAGAAACTACCAAGAAATAGCGGGAAAAGCAGAAATAAAACTTGTAAGCAAGTTAGGCAAATTAATGAAAAAGAAATTGGCTTTTGTGTTTTGGGATTTAAATGAAAGTGCGCGTCACACTGGCGAGTGGAGTTTGGTTCATCTTCTTTTTTGCTGGTAGTTTTTTGGCTATCAGCTGTTTTTTGTTGTATATTTTTTCGTAATTATGATGTACAAATTTATTGTTTAGATTTGAATGAAAACGAATTATTTCTGTTGGGGGTTTAGGAGTTGTTTTGTTTAGATGTCTTGGAAAATCTGGGATAAAAGTCTATGTTGCATTAGCTGAATAAAATTTATTCAGGCTCTCTGTGTTAGTAGTTTTTGGATAAAAAAATATATATATACTTATATAATTATAATAATGTAAATTTATCATATAAAATGGAGACAGTTTGAAAAATTTATACAAAGTGATAGAATAAATGTCCGTCGTTTTTTTATATTCGAAAAAGGAAGTGGATTTGTGAAAATTTTATATAATCTGATTTTTTTGACAATTTGGCATTATGTCGTTTTTCTTATAGTCAATAAACCAGGATACAAGTTTTTCTACAAAGAGTGTGTCGAAATTGATCCAATGTTTTTTAAAAAAAGAGAAAGATTTTACGAAAAAGTGTTCAAAATCAAAATTTGGAAAGATTTGATTCCTCAGTACACGAGTAAATCTGGATTTTCAAAGAAAAATATGATGAGTCTTAAAATAGATTACATAAAGGAGTTTATTGCTGAAACTTATAGAGCAGAGATTGATCATATTTTTTGTTGTTTTGTAACTCCTTTTATATTCTTTGTTAATAATTTCAATTCTTCTGTGATATTTTCAATTTTGGTTGTCATTTTCAATATGCCGTGCGTATTAATTCAAAGGTACAATCGTTTTCGCTTGCGAAGATTAATGCTAAATATAAATAAGAGTAATCGGAGTACTGGTTATAGTCTTTTGGAGAATTTGAATTGATAAAAAAGTTTAAGTTTTTTTTTGTTTTGCTGTTTTCTGTGATTATCTCTTGTTTGCTATATAAGTTTATTTCAATTTTATTAGGCAAAAAATCAGACGGTGTTCCTAAAGGTTACCATATTTCGTATTTTAATGATTTTAAATTTAAAACGGAGTCTATATTATTTTATAATGTTAATTCAGATTCTATTTTGTATGAGAAAAATGCAAATCAACGGAGAAGCCCTGCCTCGATTACCAAAATAATGACTTACATAATTGTGTTTGAAAATGTGAAAGATAAGAATGAGAGAGTCAAAGTAAAAAAAGAGGTCCTAAATTCTATATCGGGTACACAGAGTTCGTTAGCCGGTTTGAAAACCGATGAAGACTATAGTGTCTCTGAGCTACTTGTGGGAATGATGGTACCCTCTGGAAATGATGCCGCTTTAGTTTTGGCAGATTATACATTTGGAGGAAATATTGGACTATTTGTGGATAAAATGAACCAAAAGGCGTCTGAACTTGGATGTGAAAATACTCATTTTTCTAACCCTCATGGACTTTACGATGAGAATCACTATACGACGTGCTATGATCTTTTAAAAATAATAAATTATGCATTAAAGATTAGAGATTTCAGAAATATAATTAAGATATGCGAAACTGAAATAAAAGATAAGAAAATAAAGAATTCCAATTTGCTTTTAGAAAAAACAAGTGATTACTATTGCAAATACGTTAAGGGCATTAAAACAGGATATCATAGTCAGGCTGGATGCTGTTTGAGCTCGTTGGCAGAACTCAATGGAATTGAATACATAGGAATATTTTTAGGTGCACCTGCAAAAGACGAGAATGGTAAAAAGTTAGAGGTAAATTATGCATTCGAGGAAACTAAAAATTTATGCAACTATACGTTTGAGAATCTAAAAGTGAAAAGAATTCCGATATTAGAAAATCCTAAGATACGTTCAACTCGAATGGGGATTGATGTACCATATTCTAGTTTTAGTAGCATCGATGTTGTAGTACCGAGGGATTTTGAAGATGATAAATTCAAAGTGAAATTCGAGCTAAAAAAAATATCCGAGGATGATTTTCCAATTCACAAAGGAGAAAAATTGGGTGAAGTTCAAATTTTATATGAAAATGTAATAATAAGGAAAAAGGACATAGTTTGCAGTAAAGATACTAAACTATCGTTTACTAATAACTACATCCAACTATTGAAGAAAGTATTCTCAAATTAGCACGCAATTGATAAGAAAAATTAAGTAAATTAAGCAATATACAAGCACAAAGTCAATATTGAATTTTTGAGTTTTAAAGGTCCGACTACTAATTAATGAGGTTTTTGAACACGTTACTCAGGTTAAGAATTTCCTTATAAATCTTCGTAAGTCTTGATTTTCCAAAACCTAGAAAACCTTTATTTTGATAGTTTGTAACTTTCATGATTGCTTTTACAATTTCTTCATCGTTATATTTATTGACACCTTTGGCGGCATTAGTATACCATCCCTTTAAGCCTTTTTTGTCACTCTTATTATTTGTCATTTCTGATTCGGCTAACAAGCAAAGCAAATCAAATGCTTTCCTAAAATGTTTATAACATCCTGTTTCATCTTTCTTACGGAAATTCTTTGCAGCCAAATGCAGATGACGTTGAATTTCAGATATGTATACATCTTTTTCTTTTTCAAGTTTTTTCTTGAACTCTTTATCTTCGATATATTTTAATTTTTCTTTTTTATTTTTATCAAGTTCTTCTTTTATTTCCGCTCTTCTTCTTTTTGAGTATCCCTCTAAAACGTCATCACACCACTTAAAGAGTTTCTTGGCAAATTCTTTCTCCCCATCTGCTTTAGCTTTACTTTCTTGATATCCACAATTTTTTTTCGCGTTTCTTAAAAAATTAAGAACATCTTCAATGTGGCCACTTTTGTAATCCTCGAGCAACCCTTCAGAGACTTGACCAGCTTCAATGGTTTCAGACTCACCTGTTTTAGTTTTATTTAATATATTTTTATTAAATTGTCCTCCATTAGCTTCCGAAACCATTTTAGCAAGTTTGCCAAACCATTCTGGATTACTTTCAAATTTATCATTAAAATAACTATTAAATTTACCATCAAATTCTCCAGCAAAATTTCCCCAATTTTTATATAAGAAGTCAAATGCATTTGAATCTTTATTACCTTTTAGTTTAATTAAATTTTTCGCTAACGAGAATGTAACCATTTTAGCTTTTTCATTATTAGAATTGTCCTTATTAGAATCATCTTTTTTTTTAATTATAGTTTTCAATTTAGCCACAATTTTGTCAGCAAATTGTTCCATATTACTACCATTTTTGTTGCAAATGGAGCTCATTATACTCTCAAACTGTTTCAAACTTACTTTTTTAATTTTACCAAATTTTCTCATAAAATTAAATAGAACATTGAAATCTTTAAGATCCTTACGTGTAGTTGCCGATTTGAGTGTCAGATCTTCAGTTTCGAGAGATTTATTGACCTCACTAAAAAGCCTCACAAACTCCCACCAGATTTTTTGAGCAAATTCATGTGGATCACTATGTTCACCTTCTAAAATCTTTTTCGTATTTTCTTTAAATTTACTAACCAAATTGGAAATCGTTTTAGCAATACTACCATTTTGCTTTTCAAAATTTTTTTCAAGTATTTGTGCCATATTTTTAATGTTAATATTCTTTTCTTCATCAATCTCTTTCATCAGCAGTCACCTCCAAAAATGCATGATATAAATAATACACAAAGCACACTTTAATTATAATATATCAAAGTCAAATTGTCAAATTTGCACATATAATTTCAATCTATTACATATATAACAAATCGAAATCAATCAAAAATATTTTTATTATTTCTACTCCACATGAACAGATATTGTTGTGCTATGCCTGCGTACTTTCCAAAATAATCAACTGTTTTATCATCGTAAAACTTTGAAATTACTTTATTCATCCACGTATCAATTGGAAAAGAATCTAATTTATGGAAGCCAAACAACAAAACACATTTTGCCACCTTTGGACCTACTCCGCTTATTTGCCGCAAAATTTCCTCAGCATGAGAAGTTTTTGATTTACGTATATCATCAAAATTAACCTTTCCAGAGCAAACACATCGCGCAGCATCGAGGATATATTTAGATCTAAAACCGGCCTTTATTACATCTAAATCCTCGATACTCAAAGATGAAATCTTTTCTACACTGGGAAATGCATAAATTTCACCAAAACAAGAACCAAAATTTTTGCATAATCTATCTACTATTACCCTTATTCTTTTGATATTATTGTTCTGTGAGATGATAAAAGAGCATAATACTTCCCAGGGCTCTTGTCTCAAGATTCGTATCCCCAGATTTTCAGAAACCGCCTTACATAGCATGGGATCCAAATTAATCAAACTTTTCGTGATTTCAACATAATCTGTATTAAGATCAAAATAATTGCGCCAGAAATCAACGTTTTTTATGTTAGAATCGACACATAAGGTGTTTTCATTCAAACTGACAAATGCTAAACTCCCACGGACAACACCACTCCAAACATTCCCAACTTTCGACCATCTAAAACATTGTCCGCATTCAAAAGTCTTATCTAAACTCAGATATCCATCAAATTGAATTTTCATAACAATGAATAAAATAACAAAATCAAACCCAAAATAGTACCAAATACATAAAAGGAGATAAAAACATGAAACGTGAAGTAAAAAAAGGAGATATTTACTACGCAGATCTAAGCCCGTCATTCGGATCCGAACAAAGCGGCACACGCCCAGTTTTAATCGTGCAAAATGATGTCGGAAACAAATTCAGCCCCACCGTGATTGCGGCTGCCATAACAAGTCACCACAAAAATAACCTGCCGACTCATATTACAATTAAATCAAAAGAATGTCAATGCTTAAAAAAAGACTCAGTAGTCCTTCTCGAGCAAATAAGAACACTCGATAAGAAGCGTTTGATCTTCAAATTGGGGTCCATAAATCCCGAAATGATGAAACAAATTGATCGTGCACTTACGGTTTCATTCGGAATAGTGTCTTCATTTTCTGGCGTGGAACTCACACAAAAACAAAGTTACTAAATCCGAGATTTCAAAATTAAGTTAAGAATACGAAACATATAAGTACCACTATGAAGGGGAAGCGTCCAAAATGAAGCAATAGATTGGTTCCACACCTTTTTGATTTTTAGTACAACAGCAACATCCTGCGTCGATACGTTAAATCAAATAATTTGGTATCTTATAAAATGCGAAGAAATTTTTTTGTCTCTAGGGGTTGTGATTTTGATTTAACAATTTATAAAAATAACCACTCTCATTAGTTATATAAAATTCATTTTTTTATGTAAAACCTTCCTGGAAGTGAAGATACTAAGTCTAAAAGTTCAAGCTTCACGAGTGTTGAAGAAACTTGTTTAGCTTCGAGTTTTGTTACTTTGATTATCTCATCGATGTGTATTTTCCCCTTTATCGAACTCAAAATTCTCTTTTCATTATCACTCGAATTATCTTATTTTATCTATCCTTTTAGGAATGCCTTCTTAATTTAAAATTTTACAATTTTAGTCGCATTGTTTATGTGTATAAAATTTACTTTTTGATGTAAAACTTCCCCGGAAGTGAAGATACTAAGTCTAAAAGTTCAAGCTTCACGAGTGTTGAGGAAACTTGTTTAGCTTCGAGTTTTGTTACTTTGATTATCTCATCGATGTGTATTTTCCCCTTTATCGAACTCAAAATTCTCTTTTCATTATCACTCGAATTATCTTATTTTATCTATCCTTTTAGGAATGCCTTCTTAATTTAAAATTTTACAATTTTAGTCGCATTGTTTATGTGTATAAAATTTACTTTTTGATGTAAAACTTCCCCGGAAGTGAAGATACTAAGTCTAAAAGTTCAAGCTTCACGAGTGTTGAGGAAACTTGTTTAGCTTCGAGTTTTGTTACTTTGATTATCTCATCGATGTGTATTTTCCCCTTTATCGAACTCAAAATTCTCTTTTCATTATCACTCAAATTTATGTTTGATATCTCTTTTTTAGTCTGATCTTCTTTTTTAGTATCCTTTTTTCTAGTATCTTTATCCTTTAAATTTTCTTTTGATATGTAAAAAAGAATATCTTCGGCACAGGTAATAACACGTGCACCATCGGAAATCAAAGAATTTACTCCTTCTGATAGATAACTTTCAAACTTTACAGGTACAACAAAAACATCTCTTCCCTGTTCGGCGGCGATGTTTGCAGTCAAAATTGAACCGCTTCTTCTTCCAGCTTCTATAATTATGGTACAAGGAGAAATACCCGAAATAATTCTATTTCTTATGGAAAAATTATAAGATTGAATCGGATAAGATGGTGGATATTCTGATATCAATAATCCAGAATCTGAAATTTCGTTTCTTAACGATTCGTTTTGTGCAAGATAAGGATAATCAATGCCACACGCTAAAACACATATTGTGCTTCCTTTTGATGACAAAGCGCCTTTATGTGCCGAGGTGTCTGCACCTATTGCTCCTCCACTTACGATCGTTATGCCTTTTTCAGATAAGCCTTTTGCAATCTCGTACGCCATTTGAGTACCATACGTAGTCGCCCTTCTGCTACCAACTATAGAAACGCACTTTGAACTCAAAAGCGAAACGTCACCTTTTGCATAAAGAACAATTGGTGGATTATCTATCTGCTTTAAAAGAAAAGGATAATAATCTGAAAATAGTGTTATAATTGAGTATCCTAAATGATTACATTTATCAACAATTCTAGAAAAATTTTCAAGAGGAATACAAAGTTTTCTCAACTCCTTTTGAGAAAACAAAGAAAGCGAAGTCCAAAAATGAACTCCCTCGCGATAAAAATCAGACAAATTAGAAAATCTTGATAAAACAGACCTTACCTTAACACTTCCAAACCCAACAGCGTTCTGTAACCACACCCAATAAACAAGATCGTTCATTTACTTCCTAATCGATTCAACAAGCTTTGAAAATGCCTCAGGGCTCGAAATACAAATCTCAGATATCATCTTACGGTTCAAAACTATAGAATTTTTCTTAAGTAAACCCATAAAAGAAGAATAATTCAAACCATTCAGTCTACACGCCGCCGAAATTCTGGTTATCCACAAACGACGAAAATCACGTTTCCTACGCTTACGTCCGATATACGCATAATTACCAGATTTCATAACCGCTTGTTTGGCCATCTTGAAGTGCTTACTTTTTGCTCCCCAATATCCCTTAGCACTCTTCAAAACTCGGTTTCTTCTCTTACGTGTAGAAACCGCACCTTTAACTCTTGACATAATAACCTCCTCAAATTACTAACATACGTGCCACACGATTCATATCAGAGCGGTGAACTAAAGTAGAACCATGAAGCTGACGTTTACGTTTACGTGTCATTTTTGTTAAAATATGGCTTCTGTAAGCCCGAAACCTCAAAACTTTGCCAGACGCTGTAATTTTAAATCTTTTTTTCGCACCGCTATGTGTCTTTGACTTATGCATAACTCCCTCCCCATTAATTTTTAAAATCTTAGTTTTTTAATGAAATCGGAGAAATAATTGCCGAAAGCTGACGTCCATCTAAGTTTGGCCTTTTCAAAACAGACGCAAAATCAGAACAAGAGTCACAAAAATCATTTAGCACTTTAAAACCCAAATCAGAATACTGAGATTCACGACCTCTTAAGCGCATAGAAATTTTAACTTTACTTCCATTCGATATGAACTTCTTGACCTGCCCCATTTTATTCTCCAAATCACCAGAGTCTATCTTAACAGATAATCTAATTTCTTTCAACTCTTCTGTTTTCTGACGTTTTTTCGCTTCTTTTTCTTTTTTCTGCTTCTCGTACTTGAACTTACCATAATTCATTATTTTACAAACTGGCGGTTTCGCCATGGGCGATATTTCCACCAAGTCAAGCTCACGTTCAGATGCCAACCTTAGAGCATCTTCCAGCTTCATCACACCCAGATCTCCGTTTTCATCTACAACTCTTATTTCACTGCTTTTTATATTTTCATTAATAAGTAAATCTTTTGATATATACCAACACCTCACAAAACTAATATACGCTCACAATACCGAGCGAAAACGGTCCATAACATCCACCTAAAATGGAAGCATATCATCATCGTCTTCAAATTCTTGTTTATTGAAATCAGAATTTCCTTCTAAAGTATCGATAGACGAACTCGCGCCTCCCAGGGTAGAATCTGCAGCCTGTTGTTTTGATTCTGAAAAGTAAACATTTGTAGCTACAACCTCATAAGTTTTACGTTTTATACCATCCTTTTCATAAGAGCCAGTTTGCAATTCTCCGTTTACGATAATTAAATTTCCCTTTCGAAAATATCTGCAAATGAACTCCGCAGACTGCCTCCAAGCCACGACATCAAAAAAATCAGTTGCTCTTTCGGTTCCCTTGGAAGCATAATTTCTTTGGACCGCAATCGAGAACTTTGTTACCGCCACACCGCTCGGAGTAGACCTCAATTCAGGATCATGTGTCAAACGTCCCTGTAGGATAATTAAATTAAGCACAACAACCCCCCCAAGCTCAAACAGACATTACTGAAGAGCGAAGCACACCATCTGCGATGTTCGACAAACGTACCAACTCAGAGGGCACGGAACTGTCGGCTTCAAACTTGATCGTAACAAAAAATCCGTCTAGTTCTTTATTCACGGGGTAAGCCAAACGCTTTTTTCCAACCTTATCAGTTTCAGAAATATTTCCTTTCTGATTTATTACCTCCGAAACTTTACTGATAAACGAGTTACGATCCTCTTCACTTATTCTCGCCGAGAAAATCAAAAACAACTCATAAGACTTCATTTTCTCACTCAAGACAAATCCTCCTAATCCCAGAATGTCTATCGATTGTATAAACAATCTAGACGAATGTCAATCTTAAAATTGAAAATCAAATCGAAAAATAAAAAATACACACTAAAAAATGAAAAAATACTCGTGTATAAACAGAAACATTTATAAATATTTTACTTTTATATATACGATTTTTAAATTACTAAAAAATAAACAAAAAAGAAGCAGCATTTCACTTGCTTATTTACCAATCAAAACGCGATTTATCCGCTAGTGCCTTGCGCCATTCCGTCAAAGTCTCATCTTCAAGAATGAAGACATCAGAGGCAAAATGGAACATCATGCAATAATCTATTCTGACCTTCCGAAAAATCTTGGGTACAAAGATAATATTATGGAAATGTTCATGTCCAGAATTGAAGAATTAGAGACGGAAAAAGCTAAAATTCAACTGAAGATCGACATGATCCTCGATGAAATATCATTTTTACCTGAAGCTTCATACAGAGTTTTGATTTATAAATACGTAGACGAAATGTCTTGGGAACAGATTTCTCAAAAACTTGGATATAGTAAGTCGTCATGTTATCGCTTCTTCAATGATGCTAAAAAGATTTCGTTTTAATTAAAAAAATCAAACTTTTGGGTTGACTTTTTCTGCTGAGTTTGGTATAATGAAAGCGTTGAACTTAGTAAAGTGATAGCGAAGATGAGGATATGTGCGAAGAATGATTTATTGTTCAAAATGATATTTGGAGACCCGAATCATAACGGAGCTCTCGTGAATCTCTTGCAATCCATTCTGGATATTCCTCGCGATGAGTATAGATATAAAAATTGTTGATCCGAATTTGAAGATTAGGAGTCCATTGGACAAGCGTGGAATATTGGACATAAAACTAAACACTAAGAGTGGCGGGATAATCGATGTTGAATTGCAAGTTAGAGAAACTGCAGACATGGACAAGCGAGTTTTGTTTTATGCTTCCAAGATGATTAGCGAACAAATAAATAGTGGAGAAGAATACGAGAAAATAAAGAAAGTTATTAGTATCATAATTTGTACAGATCATAATATGATTAAAGACAGCAAGGAGTATCACAATAGGTATTTTCTTATTGACGAGAAGACCGGTTCGAAATTTACTGATGTGCTTGAAATTGATGTTATTGAGTTTTTAAAGCTTCCAAAAGCAGATAATAGTGATTTGGCGACATGGCTTAAGTTTCTAAATGCAAATAGTGAGGAGGAATTAGAAATGGTTGCAAAGAGTGGTACGGCCTTCAACGAAGCAGTTTGTAGATACAAAGAACTAACCAATGATGAAGCTACTAGGATGATTCTCGAAGAAAGAGAAAAGGCTTGGAAAGACGAAAGGGCTAGGTTGAAATTTGCTACCCAGAAAGGCAAAGCAGAAGGTCTGAAACAAGGTGAAAAAAAGGGCAGGAATGAACAGAAAATCGAGATTGCTAGGAAAATGCTAATGAAGAATAAAGATATTAGTGAAATTATGGAATTTACAGATTTATCAGAAGAGGAAATTAAGAAATTAAGGTAAACATACGTTTGAAGTCTATTTTAGAATTTATTCAGCAATTATGTGTTTTCATAATTTTGATGAGTTTTGAAGCGTTTGTGATGAACTTTGACGTTTTTTTGATGAGTTTTGAATCGAAATTGATGAGTTTTGAGGCGTTTTGAAGCGGTTTGAAACGATCTGATGTGGTATGATATTAGAATGCGAGAATTGTATGCATACAAATTTTGCATGATTTCTAGTGTTCTCAACTGAGCTTGCGAGATGTCTTCCTTTTTGGGAGATGTTTTCTTTTTGTAAAGAAAGGGTGATCAAAATGATAAAAATAATAGGTGATTTTCATCGACAATTTGAATGCAAAAAAATGAACAAAATTGAAAATTCTGAAAATGCCTCGAAACCCAGTAATCATAAGCCTTTGAGGGGTTATGAATAGTGAAAATTTGGTGCCGATCAGCTCGAGAACAGCTCGAGAAATAAAACAAATGGGAAAAAAAGGTGCAATAAGGTCAAATGAAGTGCAACGTAAAAACAAAGAAGAAAAACAAAAG
>CAMUZI010000011.1 GCA_947165155.1 uncultured Clostridia bacterium
TGTGAGGTAGATTATGGGTTTTGATTTGCTCGATTCTATTAGAATAACATTGGCGCCTCCTGAAAAAATTAGAAAGTGGCCTAGCGGAAAAGTGAAAAAGCTAAAGTGATAAATCGTATGGTACTTGTTTATTTTAGGACTAAAGATTTTTATAGCGATTTTGATGACAAAAAATAATTTTGTGAGGTAGATTATGGGTTTTGATTTGCTCGATTCTATTAGAATAACATTGGCGTCTCCTGAAAAAATTAGAAAGTGGCCTAGCGGAAAAGTGAAAAAGCTAAAGTGATAAATCGTATGGTACTTGTTTATTTTAGGACTAAAGATTTTTATAGCGATTTTGATGACAAAAAATAATTTTGTGAGGTAGATTATGGGTTTTGATTTGCTCGATTCTATTAGAATAACATTGGCGTCTCCTGAAAAAATTAGACAGTGGTCCCGCGGAGAAGTAAAAAAACCTGAAACCATAAATTATAGAACTCTTAAGCCTGAGGCGGATGGTCTTTTTTGTGAACGAATTTTTGGACCTCAAAAAGATTGGGAATGTCACTGTGGAAAATACAAAAAAATTAAGTATAAAGGTAAAATATGTGATAAGTGTGGAGTAGAAATTACTCGCTCTAAAGTTAGACGTGAACGTATGGGACATATTAACTTGGTTTCTCCCGTATCTCATATTTGGTATTTCAAAGGAATTCCATCTCGGTTAGCAATTTTATTAGATATTTCCTCTCGTTTGCTTGAAAAGATTCTTTATTTTGCCTCTTATGTCATAACTGATCCTGGGACAGTCCGGGAAATTTCGAGAGGTCAAGTGATATCTGAGAAAGAATACAGGGATTTAAAAGAAAAATACGAAGACGATTTTCAAGCAGGTATGGGTGCAGAGTCTGTGAAGAAATTGTTGCATGATCTTAATTTGGATGAGTTATCTACTAAGTTAAGACAGGAATTGTTTGGAGCCTCTGGACAAAAGAGAATAAAAATACTTAAAAGATTAGAAGTCGTCGAAGCATTTAGAAGCTCTGGAAATAAACCTGAGTGGATGATTTTAGATGTCATTCCAGTTATACCTCCAGATTTGCGCCCCATGGTTCAACTCGACGGTGGCAGATTTGCAACATCTGACCTTAATGATCTTTACAGAAGAGTGATAAATAGAAACAATAGATTGAGAAGATTATTAGATTTAGGTGCTCCTGATATAATCATAAGAAATGAAAAAAGAATGCTCCAGGAAGCAGTTGATTCTCTGATTGATAACGGAAGAAGAGGACGTCCCGTTGTTGGAGCAAATAATAGACCTCTTAAGTCACTATCTGATATGCTCAAAGGGAAGCAAGGAAGATTTAGACAGAATCTTTTGGGTAAGCGTGTAGACTATTCAGGAAGATCAGTCATCGTGGTCGGCCCAGAACTTAAAATATATCAGTGTGGATTGCCTAAGGAAATGGCATTGGAGTTGTTCAAACCTTTTGTTATGCGTCGTTTGGTGGAAACTGGAATTTATAATAATATTCGTGCGGCGCGGCGCGCAATTGAGCGTGTTAAGCCAGAAGTTTGGGATGCTCTTGATATTGTTATACGTGGACATTTAGTTTTGCTCAACCGTGCACCTACTCTTCATAGACTTGGAATTCAAGCATTCGAGCCTATACTCATTGAGGGGCGAGCGATAAAATTACATCCTCTTGTTTGCTACGCATATAACGCAGACTTCGATGGAGATCAGATGGCCGTTCACCTTCCACTTTCCGTCGAGGCACAAGCAGAAGCTAGATATCTTATGTTATCTTCTGGTAATTTGTTAAAGCCCTCAGACGGTAAACCCGTTACAGTTCCAACTAAAGATATGGTCTTGGGTGTTTATTATTTGACGTACAAGAAAAAAGAAAAAGCTACGAAAGTCTTTGCAAATGAAAATGAAGTTTTGATGTCACTTGATAACAAAATTATATCATTGCATTCTCCAATTAAGATTAGAAAACGAGGTAAGTTTAATGGAGAAAATATTTCTAAAATTGTTGAAACTACCCCTGGACGGATGATATTTAACCAGATTATACCTCAAAATTTAGGGCTCGTTGATAGAAATAATGTCAAAACCGCACTAGATTATGAAATCGATTTTTTAATTGGTAAAAGTCAACTCGATATCATATTCGATAGATGTATAAAAGTTTTGGGATTTGAGAGAACAGCGAAAGTCCTTGATGATGTTAAAGATATAGGGTTCAAATATGCTACGAAAGGCGCGATTACCGTCTCGGTTAAAGACGCTACAATTCCAGACCAAAAAGTCGAAATCATCAATGAATCCGAGAAAAAAGTTGATGTTTTAACTGAATACTACAATGATGGATTGATATCTGATGATGAGAGAAAAACTGAAATTTTGAAGGTGTGGTCTGATGCAACAGATCAAGTTACTGCTTCTCTGAAGAATGCGTTGGAAGATACTAATCCAGTTTTCATGATGGTAGATTCTGGTGCACGTGGTTCAATAAGTCAGATTAAACAGATATCTGGTATGAGAGGATTGATAGCTAACACTTCGGGAACGACCATCGAGATTCCAATAAGATCAAACTATCGTGAAGGTTTGAATGTTTTGGAGTATTTTATTTCATCTCGTGGTGCACGTAAAGGAACCTCAGATACTGCACTTCGTACATCAGATTCTGGATATTTAACGCGTCGTTTGGTCGATGTTTCGCAAAATATAATCGTAAGAGAAGAGGATTGTGGAGCATCTTCTGGGATAGAAGTGTTTGAAATCAGGGATGGAAAGGAGATAATTGAGCCTTTAAACGAGCGTCTTGTAATGAGATATCTCGTTAATGATTTTGTCGATAGAAATGGGAATATTTTAGTTTCTAAAGATAAGCTGATGGATGACCACGATGCTGAATCAATCGTTCTTTCGGGAGTAGAAAAGATTGAGATTCGTTCTGTCCTTAGATGTAAATGTAAAAATGGAGTTTGCAAAAAATGTTATGGTGCAAATTTAGCTACTGGTAAACCGGCCGTTGTCGGTGACGCTGTTGGAATTATGGCAGCGCAATCGATTGGTGAGCCTGGAACTCAGTTGACAATGAAAAACTTCCATACGGGAGGTATTGTTGGTGTAGAGGATATCACGCAAGGTTTGCCGAGAGTTGAAGAACTTTTTGAAGCTAGAAAGCCTAAACGTCTTTCTATTTTGAGTGAGATAAATGGTTTGGTTCACTTAGAAGAGGTAAAGGGTTCTAAAAGAGTGGTAGTTCAGAATGAATTGACTGGCAAATCAAAAGATTATTTGATTCCTTACGGATTGAGGATAATAGTGGAAGAAGGACAAGAAGTTCAAGCAGGAGACGCTTTAACAGATGGTTCGATAAATCCTCAAGAGCTTTTAAGCATCAAAGGAGTCGGTGCTTTGGAAGCTTATCTTATTCAAGAAGTACAAAGAGTTTATCGTATGCAAGGAGTCGACATTAACGATAAACATATTGAAATAATAGTTAAGCAGATGATGCAAAAAGTTGCCATTGAAGATTCAGGGGATACTCCATTGTTAAATAATTCAGTTGTAAATGTTAATGAGTTTAATGCTCAAAACGAGCAAATCGATCAAATTAATTCTTTGTCAGATAGTGAAAATCAACTTAAGAAGGCTACATGTACTCCAATAGTGTTAGGTATTACTAAGGCCTCTCTCTCTACAGATTCATTTTTATCTTCTGCGTCGTTTCAAGAAACTACTAAGGTGTTGACCGAGGCATCGATAAAAGGCAAGGTAGATAGTTTATCAGGTTTAAAAGAAAATGTTATAATAGCTAAACTTCTTCCAGCTGGAACAGGACTTTATAGTAAAGTTGAAATTTCACAGTAGTGCATACACAACAACACCGGCCTTCCTAGTGAAGGCTTTATTTTTTTCTTTAATTATCATCTTTTGCTCCAAACCGATAGAAAATCTGACTTAGGCCACTTCAAAAAGTAAGAAAAATCAAACTCATCTGTAAAAAACACTGGAGGAACATAAGTACAAAATCTACGTAGCAAAGCTGAAAACTCATAACAAACTAATAAAAAATCATCTCCAACAGATGACTAAGTTTCTTTTGGGATTGCTAGAAATTAATAGAAATTACGATTTACTATCGCAAAAAACCAAAAGCTAAAATTGTTAGTTATCTTGTTTCAAATAGCCTATCAATCCACACTCTTAAGTCGCTTTCAGTAAATCTACTCGACTTTAGCAACAACGTTTCTTTTTATATCACAAAAGCAATTGGTTGCGGAGGATGGATTCGAACCACCGACCTTCGGGTTATGAGCCCGACGAGCTACCAAGCTGCTCTACCCCGCGACAACGTTTTGAATTGTAGCATCAAAACTTCAAACTGTCAATAGCTTTTATCAACTTTTTTGAATTATTATTTCTTAAAAAAATACAAAATCTATTATACATAATTCAAAGACAACGGATCAATTTTAACAAAACTCCCACCTTTAAGCTCTAATATCTCAAAGTGTAAATGCGGCGGGAAAGTAAACTTTCCATTGTTACCACTGCCGCCGACATATCCTATCACGGCTCCTCTACTTATACGGCCACCGGCAAACACACCTTTACCTATATCATCCAAGTGACCATACCTTAACTGATAAGTACGTCCATTAAAATTAATTTCCACCCTTACATGATTGCCATAATTGCCATTACTACCATAAGACGCAAAAGTTACAATTCCGTCCCAAGGACTAAAAACTCGTTGCCTGAATATCGGGGTACCATCCTCTTTGCGCCCTATGTCTATTCCTCCGTGATGGTGATTCCCCCTCCACTCTCCAAAACGTCCAGTAACCCTCCTAAATCCTGGAACTGGCCACAACAATCCCTCGGAACTACCAGCTGATTTACTTCTTGGTTTTACATCAACACTTTCATTAACACTATCTTTACCCTTCTTGGTTTCACTTTTACTTCTGCGTTTTGATTTTCTCTTGTCACTCTTTGATTTCTTCTCTAATTGCTCTTTTTTCTTAAGCTCGAGCTCTCTTCTTTTTCTTTCTTCTTCTTCACGCCTTCTTCGTTCTTCAATTTCTTTTCTTATCTTGGACGCTTGCTCATCAATCTTCTTCATTTCTTCGCTATTTTCATCAATCTCCATCATAGCACTATTTTCTATCTTTTTACTATTATCATAATCTTCTCCAAGAACCTTAATTTTATTCTTCATTAAATCTCGCTTTTCTTTTATTTCCTTCACTTCCTTTTGATTCTTCTCTTTTACCTGTTCCACCTGCTTAATATATTCAAAGATTTTACTCATCTCATTATTCATATCTTTACATATTTTCCAAAAACAAACCCACACTATCTTGGACGCACCTAACCTATATTGCAGGTCACGATACTCCTTAGCTTTAAGTATCACCTCCGCATCAAATATTCCACTCTCATGCATTAATCTAAAACATTTACGACACAATTTTTTCTTTTCCTCTAATGAAACTTTTCTGCTCTCAATTTCATTGTTTAACTGTTTTATCTTTCGCTCATTATCGTAAATTTCCCTTTGCATTTGGAGAATCGAATTTCCAAGCGAATTAACTTCATTTTCCAAATCAGATATGTTTTCTTTTAAATTTTCCTGTTTATCCTTCTGTTCTAAAACCTTCTCGTTTAGTTTGGCAGATTCTTTTTTTATATCTTCTTTTTTAGATTCCAACTCTTTGAGTTTCAAATTATCTGAATTGTGACTCACAGAAACTGATTTTGACCTCTTACGCCCCTTTGAATTAATATTATCGAACGAATTAGATAAGAGCACCAAAACAGACGATAATGAAAAACCAATCACCTTACATATCTTATTTCTACTACTACCAGACAACTGACATTCCTCCCTCTTTGTTTAAGTACTTTTTTATCGATAGCAAACTCGAAAGTACTCCCATTAAAATTCCGAACCCAATGAACGAGGCAAACATATAATAGAATACCTTGTCAAATGAAAACATCATGATTGGGATCAAACTCGAAATCAACTCCGAGATTTTGGCATAAATGAACTTTAGAGAAAAAATCGAAATAAACGACGAAACCAAACCTAAAATCACACCTTCTATTATGAAAGGCATGCGTATAAACATATTCGTTGCTCCAATAGATTTCATAATGCTTATTTCAAAGCGTCTATTGTGCATTGTTATTCTTATGGTGTTAGAAATTACCATCACAGAAACTGACATTAGACCTACCGCGGCCCAAATTCCTAGCTTCTTCAAAACTGACTTCAAATTGAAAAGTTTTTCGGCCATATCACTACGATCATTCACAGAATCTACCTCAGGGATTTTCAAAATTTCATCAACCGTTTCTTGATATCTAGACAAATCTTCCATAGTTATCTGCATGGCGTCCGGAAGCGGATTCTCTCCTTCAAAAAGCTCCATCAGCGAATCTCCTAGCAAATCTTCGTAACTTTTAAGTGCTTCCTCTTTTGTGTAAACGTTACACGAAGACACATTTTCAACCGCCAATAACTCATTTTTTATGTAGTCTACATCGTAAGTAACGTTTGGCTTTAAATAAGCAGTTATAACATTATTTTTCTCGACGTTTCTAAGAAGATTTTTTATATTCTCTGAAATCAAAAAAGACATTCCCATAAGCATCAAACAACAAACCATGATAAAAACAGAAGCAATAGACATCATTCCATTCGAGTAAACATTTCTTATTCCTTCCCTTATGAAATAACCAATCTTAGCTGACATCGCCTACCCGTGCCTCGGCCAAACTTTGATTTCCTACATCTTTCAGAGGACCAACTAATAAAAATCCCAAAATGTAAAGTGAAATCAAAGCATGCATAATCCCACTAGCACATTCCACTGCGCCAAAATTCGAACACAAACTAACCTTACTCATATGAGAAAAGAAATACCCGAACGAAATAAGAGCAGACGGCAATCCGAATGTAATCATTCTTTTGCGCTTATGCCCAATATCTGAAAATTCCACGTAGTTTTGTGGATAGTAAACAAAGAACAATAAAGCTAAACTCTTAAAGAGAAAATCATAAAAATCATGCTTTCCTATCTCATAAGAGAAAAACACCGATATGGAAAACAAATACATAATCGGAGGTGCGAACAACAACATCTGCAAATTTTTAAAGGGATTCTTCCCCGAAATATGTGCATAGCAAACATACGCAAAAAACAATGCTGAAATCGCACAAAATACGCTCAACATCGTGTACTGAACCTTCAAATCTTTAGGTTTTTCAGATAAAAAATACGCATAAGCCCCCCAAGCACATCCGGGAACACAAAGAAAACTAAGAAACGATAAAAGTTGATTTTTTGGAACGGGTGATTTATCTTTCATCGCCTTAGATTTTGCAGATACCACCATCATAACGAACAAAGAAAGCGCATAAATTGAAATGAACCAGATGGTATGTACCGTTTGAGGATTAACAAACTCAACGATCATTTTGACCGGAAATAGAACTACCCCCATGATGAAAAAAGTCGCATACATCAAATTCTTTTCCATAAAGAACCTCCAAATCCAAAATTTCGCCTCCAACAACAACGAATCGATTTTACAATATGGAAATGTATATGTCAAGATTGTAATATTGAACAAGATATAGGAAGGAAAAAATGATAGATATTCTGAAAACACATAAAGAAAAAGTAATAAAAGTTGCATCTTTGTTTCTAGTTGTAGCACTTACGCCTGCAGCCGTTTTTATGGTTTCAAATAAGTCAGAAGTCAACGAAACAAAAAATATGGAAACAATCAAAAAAGAAGTAAGATTTAAGGATCTTTCGAATGGTGAGATGACATCTATGGACGAGGATGAATTTTTGTGTGGTGCAACTGCAGCTGAGATGCCCGCTGAATTTGAACTCGAGGCTTTAAAAGCACAGGTCGTTGCAATTCGTTCGTATCTTTACAACAAGTCAGATGGTTTAAAAAATACGCTTTCTTTGAACTCTGCGAACGGAAATTTTGGAATTTCTAATTTCTGTTTTTGTAGTTCTGAGGATAGGAGAAAAAAGTTTGGAAACAAATATGAAGAGTATGAAGAGAAAATAAAAAAGGCAGTAGAGGCTGTTCGTGGTCAATATTTAGAATACAATGATAAACCAGCACTTACGCTATTTTTTACATCATGTTATAAAGCAACAAATTCATGCGAATCTGTTTTTGGAGGGGATTATCCATATTTAATTTCGGTAGAAAGTAATGAATTTGATGAAGAATATATTAAAAATGCTCATGTTTCAAAGGCTTCGTTCAATGATTGCAAAAAAATAAAATCGGAAGAAATGAAAAAGAGTTTAAAATCTTTATTTGAAAACAAAAAAGATTTCAAAAAAGCAATAAAAAATATAAAACCCAGTGATTGGATAAATAAGATCAAGAAATCAGAATCTGGAGCAGTTGAAAATTTAGAGGTTTTAGGTAAGAAAGTAACTGGACATAAATTCAGAATGCTCTTGAAATTAAGGTCGACAAATTTTGACATGAAGTACAACGAAAATGATGATGAATTTGAATTCAAAACTAAAGGTTTCGGACACGGAGCTGGAATGTCCCAATGTGGAGCTGACCGACTAGCTCAGGAGGGTAAAAATTATGTTGAAATACTATCTCACTACTATCCTGGAACTAAGTTAAGAAAAACAGAAACTGAGTAACACTTAAGTTAATCAGTCATGGGCAATAAACCGTCGGTATTTAAAATACTAATTTTTTTAACTTGTGCATCAAATCTAACATTATCTTTCCCTAAATAGCGTCATTTAAAAAGCTCTCTAATCTATCATACGGAATCGCACCAGAAGTTTTATCGAATATTTCTCCTTTTTTGAATATCATCATTGTTGGAACCGACGATATAAAATATTTTTCTGCCAATCCATCACTATCATCAACATCTATTTCTACAAATTCTATATCCTTAAATTTTTCAGACGCTTGTTCGATATCGTTTTAAATTACCAATTTAGTCACAATTATATCGATTAACTAACTTAATAACGCAATTTGCCTGACCTGGGAAATACCAGTCCTCGATTAACATTGCCCACCTAAATCCAGTTCCAAATCCATCTTTCTCGATGACAATCCCACGGTGGAATTCAACATTTTTCAGATTTTTACATCCTTCAAAAGCTTTTTCCTTGACTATGGTAACACGTTCATCAAGAATATGTATTGACTTAATGGAGGTCAATAAATCTGTGTCAATTGCGTTACGCACATCCTCTTGGCTTATTTCCCCATAACCTTCAACATATAAATCACTATCATTTATTTGAAAATTCAAATTTTCATTAATAGCACATGAAATCTGCGACGAACACGCAACTAAACTCGGTAATGTAACTGCTGCTCCCATGACTCTTCTCAGTTTTCTCAACAACCTATCATTTGACGACATAAATACTCTCCTTAAAAATTAAAAATAAAAATTACCAATCGATCAGCACATTCATCATAAGTATAATTCAAAAAAAAATCAATTCAATATAAATTTCTTTTCACAAAAAAAAAATTGGAATGCCTCAATGTGGAGCTGACCGACTAGCTCAGGAGGGCAAAAATTATGTTGAAATACTATCTCACTACTATCCTGGAACTAAGTTAAGAAAAACAGAAACTGAGTAACACCTAAGTTACTTAGCCAAGCTGGTGTTCAGAGTCCAATTTTGAGCAAAAACCATCACTTTTCTATTTTGTCCCACTCATTTTTCAATTCAAGCATCAATTTTAACTTAGACGTGCCATTCTTCCACGCCTTGTAAATTGGATCAAATTTGTCTTTATTACATAGCGCCATACTGTAAGGACGAGGATCAATGGAAAATTGAGATACTTCATGCGTGCAGAAACTAATACCACTGTACTCTTTGATCTTAGTACAATAAATGTGTTGATAATCAATTTTTGCGCAACGTCTAAGCACGAATGACAAAGTATCACCGCCAATAAAATTCATTTCAATGGGATCACCACAACGAAGACAAATAGACGGTTCTAACTTTTGATTCAGAAACCGTAAGGAAAATTCTATTCCCTCTTTTTGGCTTAATTCAACCAAATTAGAAGGGTTTCCATCCCATCCTTTCTCGCGTAATGCACACCCTATCATTCCGCCTTCAAAATATCTTAAAGTTTTAAAGCATTCACGACAAAATTTTTCTTCAAATTTTCCCTCATAGTACAAGTAATCAGAATATTGAACAGACTTCTTTTTCACCAAAAAGCTTCCATTGCACAAACAGCAACGAGAATCTTGTATTTCTTTAGGATTATTATAGGTGACACGACAAATCTTAACCTTGTATTCACCATGCACCCGCTTCCCCATAAAAGACATAAAACATACCAAAGATGACAACATCACCTTAGAGAATGGCCTAATCCACGATCTTCCAATCATAAATAAACTCCTTAAAAATTAAAAATAAAAATTACTAACCGATCAGCACATTCATCATAAGTATAATTCAAAAAAAAATCAATTCAATATAAATTTCTTTTCACAAAAAAAGAATTGGAATGCCTCAATGTGGAGCTGACCAACTAGCTCAGGAGGGCAAAAATTATATCGAAATACTATCTTACTACTATTCTGGAACTGAATTAAGAAAAGCAGAAACTGAGTAACACTTAAGTTAATCAGTCATGGGCAATAAACCATCGGTATTTAAAATACTAATTTTTTTAACTTGTGCATCAATTGTGTCTTTGGTGTCTCTTTTTTTAATTTATCATAAATTGGGTTAAACTATTTTTGATTCACTTAACATCTTAAAATAGTCATCATCCGTACGAATAAATACATTTCCATATCTATCATCAAAACTAAAAATCTCACGACAAAGTACGCAACAGCCTCGCTTTCTACACTTATAATGGTAAAAGCGTCTCACATCTTCACAAAAGACAATTTGTCATTAAAGAGAACATTGTAGAAATAGAGTATAAATGAGGCATTGCTAAAAGTGAAAATAAGGGAAATAGTCACGATATAAAAACAATAAAAGTGAGTTAACAAACATATTCAAACTTTTAGATCAGCAATAAGTTTTGCGTGAAAAGCGTGCAAGATAATGTCGAAGAAGACGGTTCATACGTTCAACAGGACAAGTATGAGATTTGCCAACTAGATGTTTGTTTGGTGAAATAATGTCGTATACCGGGAATTTATATGTAGCATAAAATTTAGTCTCAATATGAAAAATATTTTCACAAAGTCTCCCAAAACTCTCAGAATTGCGATCACCTACGAAAAAGCCAACAAGCTCTTTAGTCTCTCGATTTACAACCGTCCAGAGCCATATTTTTTTAAAATTCACACACATTTCATCAAGTTCTAAATATTCGTTTTCTTGTTATTAAATGTCCTCATTTTACGTATTTTATCTGCAGTCTGCTTTACCCAATTTATTACGGATACATAACTAACACGAAGTGATCTTTCAATTCTTCTAAACCCATTACCTTCCAAGTAACATTTTATCACTTTTTGTCTTATATCTGGATAACCATTTCTTACGCCAGTGTAGTTACATCCGCAATTTTTACCTTTCAGACATATATTTTTCTACCTCATTAGGTGATAACTTTCTAACTTGAGTGCTATAAAATTCCTTGTAATCATCTACCTTAAAAATAGGATTTTTATTTTTGCATATTTTGCTACTATTATTTCTGAGATACGAATCCAAATCTTTTATATTTGAAAAAATTTTATAAGATTTTTTACCCTTATGATTTTCGATCTCATAAATTCCACAGGCCTCTTTCAATGTATAATCAGCAGTTCGCAAATACATTTTTGCAATTTCTAAAGACTTAAATGGAAAATTCCATCTTTGCAATCCTCTTTTAGGATCATGCTCAATACAGATACATCTCCCACATGTACCACAAATGTACTGCGTATGATTTTTCAAGCAATTTATGGGACTTAACAATGGTGTTATTCTAGACTTATCAATATAACACTCAACACACATTCAAAAGCTCCTTATTTTTTACAATAGCAAATTCATTAAGTAAGCGAAGTTTTAATATAGTTATATTTACATCTATTAAAAGAAAATTTAAAAACAAGAATTCGATAAAGTAAATAAGTATACCCCAGTAGGTAAAACGAGAACAAATACATTATTAGTGGCGCCGGCTCGGTTAGTATGATAATCGGAAGTCTGACTAACACGGAGATGAATATTCCAAATAGATACCACCTCTTTTTCACTAGTTGCTCTATACATCCAAAAATCAAACATATGAGTGGAGTGATAACGTTATGAACCACTTTAAATAGTGTATTTTTAGAATTTGGTCTTCTCATCCCGAGCATTTGTATAAATTTTTTTCTAATCTTCTTAAAAGTAGGAACATTAGCAATCCACTTTCTATCAAGAAATTCACGTGCTTGCCAATCGTGTTCAACATCATCGAATAAAGTTGACGATTCGACTACATTGTCCCTTGTTTTATTGTTGACTCCAGCACAATCAATGAACACAGTCCATCGTTCACGAGCTACAACTCTAGGATACTTGAGGCACAACTTAATAAATGCCTTAAAAAACGAACTATAATCCTTTTTGCTATATCCCCTTTTTGTAACATTTGCACACCAGTACATAGTTTCGCCATCTGCATAGCTACTATGTAAAACTACATTTAAATCCAACACCTTACCGATATCACTTAAAAGCTCAGAATCCTCCTTTAAGTTCGATGCACGCACTACCTCCACACATGGTCTAATAAGCGACATAACTTTATAGTCATCTCCATACTGATCATTCAATTTTTTATTTTGAAACTTACTAACACAAAGAAATCCAACTACTATCGAAAAAACACAAAATATTTTCTTAAGACTAGAAACTCTATCTCCCCTAGTTGCAATTATCATAATACAACTAGATATAACGTAAACAAATGACTCGGTTCTCCACGATGAGACAATTACACACAATACGCAAAAAGTCATAATGTATGGAAAACTATACTTCTTATTTTCGTTGAACATACATATCAACATTATGATCATTACAAGTTCTAGATAGACATAGAATCCCATTCGCATACCAGAAAACTGATACAATAGAATGGGAGGTGCTAAAAACGGTAAGATCTTTGTCAAGATATCTAAAAGTTTATATTTTATTTTTTTAATATTGAAAATATATTCAAGCTTGGTAACACTGAATGCAACACATATCGATATTAAAATATTCTGCAACAGTATAATCCCGCCTGGAAAGGGCAAAATCTGCAACAATATATCTTGGTACAAACCGGTCAATATGTTTTGCCATGGGTACCATCCTTTATAAGACGATATACAGGCAGCAACCCAAATATCATCTGCCCCCCAAGTACCTGGCCACAAAATTGCTAACATACCCATCATCAAGGAAGAGTAGACAAGAAATATATCGAATGCTCTCCGATATTGCTCATTACCTTCTTTCATTTTTCGCTGGACATCAAATCCAAAGCACCAAGAGCATATAAGAAAACAAAGATAAAGAAATTTGACAACTATGAAATATTTCGTCTCTGAATGGTAAGTGAAGAACAGTCTATCGACCTGGAAAGCGGTTGTTACAAACCAATGAATGCACGCAATATAAATCGGAATTTTATTTACCTGATAAAATTTAAACACTACTATGCTCCTTTTTATGAACTAGTCATATCGTTGAGTAAAACATCTGCAAAAGTTTACAACTTTCAAGGAGAATAGTAAAACATCTACCTTTAATAATGTAAGCCAGGTTTTATATTATTACCAAACCGGGTTGTATTTTAGCTCTAAACATGGTTTCTAAGATTTTGATTGTCGAATCAGAAAGTTTCATATTCAGCTTTTTATCAACTACTTTAGCCATTGCGCAAGGAATAATTTTCTTTATTGTTTCTTCGTTGACATTTTCGAAATCATTACCAATGTTACCTTCGATATCCATAGAAAATTTAAGATTATTCCAAGTACTAGAATCAAAAGAAATTTTATTTCCTTCAGCTATAAATTGCGCCCCATGAATAGGCAAAAATGGCGCACCCTCGGGGGGCTCAAAGTCAAGTCTCAAAATCCCATTTTCCAAAATTGCGTATTTCCAATCAGCTAAAGTTATCAATTTGATAAGTAACAAAAAAGTTCCGAAATCACTACCACAATCAGAAAAAATCGTCTTCACAGATTGCAAAACTTCATCTCTTATTTGCTCTTTAGACGCTGCCTTGCCAATCAATTCTCCTGATTTTTCCCCCAAATTTTTTCCAAGAAAATAAAACCCAAAACCACTTCCTGTAGGAAGAAGTATCATGGGAATTCCAGCGATAATTACAACCTTACCTATAGAAATACCACTGCCCTTAGTGTTCTGGCTTCCAGACGAATTTTCTAAAGATTTTTGAATCTGAACTTTACTATCAGCACTCTGGCTCAACTTTCTAACACCAGAAGTTCTACTCGAAGGTGACAAACCTCTAGTAGATACCTTATGATTTTTTGACCAACTAAAATTTCGCTTTCCATGAGACACTACCTTCGAAACATTACCAGCCACTTGCTTCATTCCGCCTTTTCCTGCACCTGATACCGTCAAATTCAAACTACTTAAACAAGCTAAGATAAGAACTAATCTTTTTTTTATGCCCATATTTTCTCCACATGTCTATCAAACGAGAAAATTGTACAGCGTTCAAGTAGGATAGTCAAGATAAGAGATTCGAATTTTTTCCATTATTTACGCATAGATTTTGATATCATGAATTTATCAATTTCAAATTTTCATATTTTGAATTTTAAAAAAAGTTCTTATCTTATTTGCTCGTTATTCCTATTGCTATTCGGATTTTTTCTTTCTAAGTATCCTGAAATTTCAATCAATGGAGTAAAAGAAGGCATAAAGATATGTATAGAATTATTAGTTCCTTCGTTATTTCCATTCATATTTTTTTCGTCATTAATGATAAATTCTGGGGTTTATAAACTAATTGGCATAATATTTTCTCCTCTTTCGAGTATTTTTTTCATACCTAAGGGGGCCATATCGGTATTTTTGCTCAGCATGGTGGGAGGATATCCCGTAGGTGCGAAAGGCATAAAGGATTTATTTGATAAAAAGATAATAAATTCAGAACAGGCAGAGAGAATGTTAATGTTTTGCGTAAATTCAGGACCATCGTTTGTTTTAGGAGTTATAGGCACTTCATTATTAAAAAATTCGAAAGCTTCCTTTGCGATACTAAAATCACAAATTTTATCATCTTGCATGATAGCTATTTTATTGGGAATTTTATCAAGACGAAAATATAGGAAACTTTATAACGCAAACAATCAGCTTTCAAACATATCATTTGAAACAGCACTTATAAATTCGTGTGAATCATCATGTTACTCAATTTTGAACATCTGCACTTTAGTAATAATATTTAATATATTCTTTCTATTTTTGAGTCAAATTCAAGTTATCGAGTTAATGAAAAAAACAATGATAAATCTAAACTTTCCTCATCCGATCTCAAATTGTATTCCTTATATGATACTCGAAGTTACAAGATCTTGCATCGAAATATCAAAAAACGGAAACAATCCATTTTTGCTTTCAATAGCAACTTCATGGGGAGGATTATGTGTTCATATGCAAGTATTTTCTATAATTAAGGGTATGAAAATCAGATATTCTAGATTTCTAATTTGCAGGTTAGTTAACTCATTTTTATCATGCTTTTTCACTAAAATATTTTTAAATTATAAAACAATCTGTTCAGTAGGTAATATAAAAATATTGCACAACTCAAATGCTACGGGGAGTTTAACATTAATTTTGTTTTGTGTATATTTTCTAGTAGATATTGGCTTTTCGAAAAACAAACAAAAAAACTTAAATAAACACGAACCGTTATTATCAACTTAAGACAAAAATATTTATAAAAATCAATAAACTCAATAAAAACAATTAATTTGTCTAAAAGATGTTTAAAACAGTGTAATTAACGAAATTTACTTCCCTATAGTTAACAGATTTATATCTTCATCATTCTAAGTTTGACTTTTTCATTTTGATTTATATAATTTAGATTAGTTGGACATGTAGCTCAGTTGGTTAGAGCGTTCGCTTCACATGCGAGAGGTCAGGGGTTCAAGTCCCTTCATGTCTACCAAAAATTTGTTGTTTGAGGTTTTTATCGAATTTGATATTTTAGGCGGGCTGCGAATGAAAAACAGGAAATTGATTGATTTTATTCTATTATTTTCGTTGTCATTTTCGCAATGTTTTGGTAGGGAAAGTTTCGTCCAAAAAAGCATGAGGGCGCAAAAGCCAAAAGTTGGGATGTCGTCCGTTCATGGAAAGTTATCTCGGAAGTACAGATTGTTGAATAAAAGTTGTAATCGGAATTTTTTTGACTTTTTGAGGGACAATTGTTATTTTGGTATCCCCTTATTGTCAGTACCCGCTGTGTACGGTATGTATAAAATGATTGATTCTCTGAGTGAGTGTCAGAAACCCGTAAAAAATCAAAATAGTAAGAACGAGAACTATAAAAAATATATTCCCGCAAAGTTTGTACGTAAGCAAGAAGATACATATTGGTGTTTTGTGGCATGTTTGCAAGCACTGCTTAAATTTAATGGTATTGAAATTAGCCAAAGAGAAGTTTTTCAAAAAATATCTGCATTCTCAGATACTGTGATGGCTTATAACGGATTTTATATCTTAAACCTATTATCCAAGGATTTTTTAAATCACTTAAACACATTGATGAATTCCGGCACGAGTGTTGTATTTACACTTTTAACAGGTGTATATCCTGGGCAAGTCCATTTAATAAATAATGTGCTTTTGGATTTTTATAGCAAAGTTAATAAGACTGTTTTCATAATCACGGATAGTTCTTATTCTTTTGAGCACGCAGTTTTGGTCAGGGAAATTTTTAAAGGCGAAATTACAATAGAGGATCCGTGGACTGGCCAAGCGTACAAACAAAATTTTGACGTCTATTGTAGTCAGTAT
Source organism: uncultured Clostridia bacterium (assembly GCA_947165155.1). Taxonomy (GTDB): domain Bacteria; phylum Bacillota; class Clostridia; order Oscillospirales; family Acutalibacteraceae; genus Improbicoccus. Next base: position 17,074 of record CAMUZI010000011.1, read on the forward strand.
AGGCCCAACGGTGGAAGTATAGATGTAGGAATGCTAGGTGTTATCGAATCTCATGACTCCCCTGATCCCATTTACTGCGCTCCTAATCATAAAAATAAAGCATAATTATCGAGTTTAAAACTCAATATAAGTGCAGCGCTCAATTCGATCCATTATCATCCAATTTACCACATGACTTATGGGTAACAAGTTGTCTGTTAATTTTTTACCCAGCCTAGATTCAACTAAAAGTGAAGATATGACTCTTAATTCTTTATACTCAAAATCATATTTACAAAGCAACTGGGTTTTGACATTTTTATTTGTTAAAACATAGCACATGCCAATTTTTTTATAACTTGAAATTTTGAAATAATAATTTAGCTCATTTTTAGGATCATATTCCATGTTACTATTCATTCTAAAAATAATATGAACATTTTTCCCCTTATTGCGTGAATAAATTTTACAATAAAAAGGTGTATTATTTTTATCTTTAATAAGAGTATCACAATCACACCACTTTAGTATGGGGAAAGTGCTTAAAATTTTTTTTTCGACCATTTTAACTTGCTCAGGATAAGCTCTAAAAAATTCTTCTATTTGATGTGGCTTCCCTATTGCTTTTATAGATAAACCAAAAGCTAAATACAATAAAACAAAGGTAGTTGGCAATAAACATCTAAACTTCATTAATAACCTCCAAATGGGATAAAAACTATAACACGGTCTTCATGAGCAACCGATATACACATAAATTATTCAACTGTAACTGATTTTGCTAGATTTCGAGGTTTATCTATGTCACGTTCATGAAGCAATGCAGAATAATACGCAAAAAATTGGAGTGGAATAACAGATAGTGAAGGTAGAAATATCGAAGGTACCTTTGGAATAGTAATTATATCATCAACACCTACGTCAAACTCTGAAACCTTATCTTCACGAACTACCGCAAAACACGAAGCTCCTCTCGCCTGAACCTCACATATGTTACTTAGTGTTTTTTCAAATAATTTTTTGTCGGTCAAGACGGCAATAACTAGAGTTCCATCTTCAACAAGAGAAATTGTACCGTGTTTAAGCTCTCCTGCAGCATATGCTTCGGAATGTAAGTACGAAAGTTCTTTAAATTTCAATGACCCCTCTCTACAAACAGCATAATCAATCCCTCTGCCAATGAAAAATATATTATCTCTATCCATATATCTTTTTGAGATTTCAAAAACTTTATCTTTACACTCTAACATTTGCAAAATATAATCTGGAAGAGTAAGCAAATTTTGAATGTATTTCTTCATCGCAAGATCAGATATTACCCCTCTTTTCTTTGAAATATAGAGAACAACAAGATACATAATCGAAAGTTGTGCACTAAGAGCCTTCGTAGTAGCAACTCCAATTTCCGGACCCGCCCATGTATAAATAACATAATCAGCCTCTGCGGCAATAGAGCTCCCTACTACATTTACAACGGCCAGGGTTTTTGCTCCTCTATTTTTAGATTCCCTGAGAGCTGCTAAACTATCTGCTGTTTCTCCAGATTGGCTTATTATTATAACCAATGTGTGTTCATCTATGACGGGCGACCTATATCTAAACTCTGATGCCAAATCGACTATTGTAGTTATCTTAGCAATTTTTTCGAATGAATACTTAACTAACGCACCAACATGGTAAGCAGAACCGCATGCAACAATGTAAATTTTATTTATGTCATCTGGCAAAGAATTTAATTCTGGAATATCAATTCCGCTATTTTTTATATGAGGAGTAATAGTATCTCTGACCGCAGAAGGTTGTTCCATTATTTCTTTCATTGTAAAGCAATCGAACCCATCTTTTGAACTCGATTTTATGTTCCAATCCACAGTTATAACGTCTTTTTTTATTTTCTTTCCGTTGAAATCATAAAAATTAACACTATCATCTTTGAACAAAGCAATTTCACATTCACCAAGTCTGCAAAACTTTTTTGTTTTACCTATGAAAGCTGAAATGTCAGATGCAATATAGTTTTCGTTTTCTCCATACCCAACGATCAGAGGAGTATCCTTTTTTACACCAATCATCATGTTTGGATAGTCAGCACAAATTATGCAAAGAGAAAAAGCACCTTCAAGTAAATTTACGGCATCTTTTACTGCTTTGAAAAAATCGCCGTCATATAAAGTATCTATAAGGGCACAAGCAACCTCAGAATCTGTTTGAGAAGCAAACTTTACATTTCGTCTTTTCAACGATTTTTTCAATTCAATGTAATTCTCGATTATCCCGTTATGCAAAATAGCAATTTTCCCAGAAGGTCCAATAAAAGGATGGGCATTAACATCGGAGGGCTTCCCGTGAGTAGCCCACCGGGTGTGTGCTATTCCGACTTTGAATGGTGAATCGTCTGTATCAAAGTTCTCATCTTCCTCTACTGCATTTCTAAGAACCGATATTCTTCCCTTCTTTTTTATCAGATTAATTTTATGATCATTATAAACAGCTATGCCAGCAGAATCATATCCACGATACTCAAGTTTTTCTAAAGCATCGAGCAAAAAAGAAGAACAATTTTTTTTTCCAATATATCCAACTATTCCACACATACACCACACCTCGCAAAAAATACACAAATACATAGGCAATTCTACACACATATAAGTACAAATTCAACATATAAGATACGTCTAACAAGCTAAGACACGCCATTATAGATTCTAACTACCAGATTTTCAATTTTCTTGCACGAATTTAATGATTGCTCCCTAGTTTTCCCCGTATGAATTATATAAAACTTCACCAATGGCTCAGTACCAGAAGCTCTTAAAAATAATTTGTTACCACCTTCAAATACTATCTCCAGGATATCCGATTTTTTATCCATATCTAATGGCTCAACTTTACCTTCTATCAAATTATAACTTTCTAATTTTCGATAATCATTTATGAATAGGGCTTCCGAATTGTTCGTAGTAAAGTGATCTTTAAATCTATTGATTATTTTTTCTATTCTTTCTTTTTTTGTCTCGGCAAAAGAAATGTTTTTTTGCATTTTATATCCAAACTTTTGATAGAGCATGTTCAAAACGTCAATGCAACTCAGGTTTCTTTCCTTATAGTATGAAACTATTCTGCAAAAAAATGCAGAAGAAGAAACTCCATCCTTATCGCGAATGAAAGGGTACAACAAAAAACCATTACTTTCCTCAAACCCCAAAATAAACGAATTCAAAGCATTACTCTTCTCGAGTTTATGAATTTCTTTAGATATATACTTGAACCCCGGAAGCGTCTGTATGACTTTTACATTATGAGCTTTTGCTATCTCACCACACAACCCTCCACTAACAATACTTTTGATTATGCAAGGATTTCTACAAATTCTATTTTTCGTTTCAATCATAAAATGAAGAAATAACGCCGCTATTTCGATTCCACTTAAAATTATATAAGAATCCAAGTGGCGAACAGACAGTCCCAATCGATCACCATCGGGATCATTTAATATAACGACATCCGAACCACGAGATTCAGCCAACTTCAACGCCAAGTTAAACGAATCTTCATTCTGCGGATCAGGCCGCCAACATGTTGAAAAATTACAATCTGGATTTTTTTGTTCTTCAACGATATGAAAATTTCTAAGCGATCTAAATAAACTACAAAAAGTTTTCGACGCACAACCGTTCAGAGGAGAATACACAACATCAATACCACACAGGTCTTCAACATTCACTTCATTTCGAATATTACAAACATATTCATTCGTTATTTCTTCACCAATGTATACAATATCACCATCCGAAAGTGAACGCACCAGCTCTTTTTTGTTGAAATCAAAAACATCCTTGCTATTTATTATATCCGATAAACCATTAACATCTACAGGTTGTGCACCATACTCGTTGTAAACCTTATACCCATTGTACTCTGGAGGATTATGACTAGCGGTTATCATCACTCCGGCAGAACACTTCATCTTCCTTATAGCAAAAGAAAAAACACCAATCGGAGAAGGCTCTTTAAAAAGATAAACCTTAATGCCACTAGCGGCAAATACCTCAGCCGAAGCTACGGCAAACTCCTCCGAAAACTTTCTAGTATCATAGGAAATGACCACAGAGGGACTTAGAAACCTACCTTTTAAGAACTCAGAATAACACTGTGAAAGATGAGAAACCGTCACAACATTTATCCTATTCGTACCAACTCCAATTAATCCCCTCGCACCGGCCGTTCCAAGAACTAACATAGAGTCAAAGCGACTGGATATCTCAGACCCATTACCTCCCAACAATGCTAACTCACTACTTAAAGCCCTATTCCCTCTCAACTTATCTCGCCAATGCAAATAACGAGAATATGAAATATCAAACATCAATTGAACTTACTTACGGAAACTCTAACACTCGGTCCCATGGTGCTAGTCAAATAACATGAACGCACATACTGTCCTTTTGCAGCTTCAGGGCGCGACTTAACGATAGCATCCATCAGTGCATCAAAATTCTCCAAAAGTTTTTCAACCCCAAAAGAAGCTTTTCCAATAATAGAATGTATAATATTATTCTTATCCAACCTATACTCTATCTTACCAGCTTTGATATCCAAAACGGCCTTACCGATCTCAGCCGAAACAGTACCCGCTTTCGGATTTGGCATCAATCCCTTGGGCCCCAAAATCTTTCCCAACTTACCAACAATTCCCATCATCCCCGGAGTCGTAACCAAAACATCAAAGTCGAACCATCCAGACTGGATTTTAGTGATAAAATCATCACACCCAACAAAATCCGCACCCGCCTCAGAGGCAAACTTTTCATCGTCACCCTTGCAAATTGCCAAAACCCTAACTTTTTTACCCGTTCCATTTGGCAAAACAATCGCGCCTCGAACCTGCTGATCAGCGTGCCGAGAATCTACCCCTAACCTTGCATGCAACTCCACCGTCTCATCAAACTTAGCAGTTGCCATACTCAAACACAACTTCAATGCCTCATCTGACGAATACGCCTTATCACTACTACGTTTTTTGCTACTTTCAATATATTTTTTTCCTCTTTTCATTTTAAACTCCTCCAAAACAAATGTGGTAATAACGAAACAAATTCTTCCACGGGAAGACTAATCACAAACGGTGATACCTAAACGCTTTGCAGTACCAATAATCGTCCTCATGTTAGCTTCGAGAGATGCACCTGTAAGATCGGGTGCTTTCAACTCAGCTATCTCCTTTACTTTACTCTGAGGAATACTGGCTATATTTTCCTTATTTGGAGTTCCTGAGCCCTTTTCGACCCCGCAAGCCTTCTTTATGAGAACAGCAGCCGGAGGCGTTTTAGTCACAAACGTAAAAGATCTATCCGAGTATATCGTAACTATAACCGGTATGATCATGTCCCCCTGGCCCTTCGTTCTATCATTAAACTCCTTAGTGAAGCCCACAATATTTATACCGTGTGGGCCAAGCGCAGTACCAACTGGGGGCGCGGGAGTCGCCTTGCCCGCGGGAATTTGTATTTTTACTTCAGCAACAACTTTTTTTGCCATAAAATATCTCCTCAATAAAATTAAACTAAAGCCACCTTCTCCAGCCCCAAAGAAACTCGGGTCTGTCGGCCCAAAATGTTAACACCAACTGTAACCAAATCTGCAGGCACATCAAGAGCAATAACAACACCACTTTCACCGCTTAATGGGCCATCAATAATCGAGACTGTATCTCCTAACTTGTATGATACCTCAACCGAAGCTTTTTTCTCAACACCAAATATCTCGCTTTCTTCCTCTGTAAGAGGAGTAGGATTATACGGATCCCCGGCAAAGCCATAACACCCCCTGATGCTAGTCAAAAACTGCCAAATCCTATCCGTTAAGGCCATTTTTACAAAGACATACCCTGGAAAAAGCTTTCTAGTTTTTTTCAACTTCTTACCATTTCTTATCTCTTCCACATCTTCTCTGGGAACTTTTACTTCAAACAACAGATCCTCAAGTCCTAAATTTCCAACGCCTGTCAAAATACTAGAAGAAACCTTGTCTTCATACCCCGAAAATGTCTGCAACACATACCACCGAGCCTCTTCAGGATCCATTCCAACCTCCTAAAACCCAAAAATCAAGAAATCGACATAATCTTACGAAGTATCTCTTGGAAAGAAACATCGATCGCCCAAACAAAAGTACCAACCAAAAATATCATAACCAAAGTGATCCACGTATTTTTGAAAGTCACTCTTGGAGTTGGCCAGATAACCTTCTTTATCTCCCTAAAAAAATCTCCGACGCACTCCAAATATCCCTTTTTATTACCCTTAGCCTTACTTTCAACCACTCAAATCACTCCCCTTCAAAAATTACTTAGTCTCCTTGTGCGCAGTATGTCGCCCACAATATCGACAATATTTATTGAAAGACATCCTATCAGGATTATTCTTCTTATTTTTTGCCGTATCATAATTTCTACGCTTACACTCAGAGCAAGCCAACGTTATTTTTACCCTCATAAACCAAACCCCCGACAAAGTATAAATTAAATCATATCAGTAAAAAAAATATTTGTCAAGATATCTTGACTTATATTTTTTTGTGATTTCTACTACTCTGCAAACAAGCAACAATATAACCAATTTTACACATACCCTCTTCTCGAAAATCAGAAATACCGTCACAACACACGCAACATCAACAAAGTCTCCAATATAATTAACATCATCAAACAGCTGGCACAACACCAAGAGCTTTGTTTAAATTGCTCATCTTACTTGATTTTTTCTCTGCAGCCTTAAATTTGACAGTTTTCCCCCTAGTTAACTTAGTCTTATCAGTTTTGACTTCAACTACCCGGCCATTTTTGCTAATTCTATCCTTCATTTTTCTATTTTCCATCTCCTGCGCAACTTTATCAGCCATCTTTGCGAGTTCCTTGCATACATCTCGCATTTCCTTACTTTTCCCCGTAAGCTCTCGCGCCAAGACGTTAAAAACACCAGAAATAGAACCATCTACTATACAACTAGCAGCAGTTGCCACTGACAGTGAAAGAACCATCCAAGCAACACTTCTAGTAGTGCTATTCTCAGATCTCGGAAATCTCTCCAACATCTTCCAAAGGACGAATTTAAACACAACAAAACCAATAATACCTGGAAATACAATAGCCAGCAATATACTAATAACATGTGACAATGCTTCAATACTCGCGGTACTTTTCGCAAGTGAGTCCAAATCTCCCTCCGTAATACATTTCAAAACTCCTCGATCCTTCAAGATCTTAAGACGCCCACGAGCTTCCGCCGAATCCGCATTTTTTCCAGTAATACTCCCAAATGAGAAAGGTGTATAAGCTCCATAACAAGATGCTTTTTTTCTCACTTTTTGATACTTCGCATTTTCTTCTTTAATGAACTGCTCTATCCAACTTCTAAACGCTTCAGGGGCACAATTCATCATATCCTGTATGTCTTTTGTAGACTTATTCCCCCACTCTACACTACTTCCAAACGCATCAGAATCACAATTTACCATATCTTGTATGTCTTTTGTAGACTTATTCCCCCACTCTACACTACTTCCAAACGCATCAGAATCACAACTTACCATATCTTGTATGTCTTCTGTAGACTCATTTCTTGGATTAGCACTAGTACTTCCTAAAGCACACATACCTGAACATAAAATAGCACATACTTTCCTTAACTTAGACATAAACAATACCTCAAAACAAAATATATTGAATCGAATTTAAAACAACTCGAGTTCTTTTATTTTATCAAACCTTAAGGCTTTTGTCAAACAAGCATTTTTAAACCTCTAGACAAGTAATAAGTTTTGCGAGCAAAGCGTGCAAGATAACGTCGAAGAAGACGGTTCATACGTTCAACAGCATAAGTATGGATTTGCCGATCAGATGTTTGTTTGGTGGAATAATTCACATACTGGGAATTTATCTGTAGCATAAAATTTAGCCTCAATATGCGAAATGTTTTCACAAAGTCTCTCAAAACTCTCAGAACTGCGGTCACCTACGAAAAAACCAACAAGTTCTCTAGTCTCTCGATTTACAGCCGTCCAGAACCATATTTTTTTAAAATCCACACATATTTCATCAAGTTCTAAAATATTCGTTTTCTTGAAATGTCCTCATTTTACGTATTTTATCTGCAGTCTGGTTTACCCAATTTACTACAAACACGTGACTAACGTGAAGTAATCTTTCAATTCTTCTAAATCCATTACCTTCCAAGTAATATTTTATTGCTTTTTGTTTTATATCTTCTGGATGACACTGCTAAAAATGAATAGAAATCGTGAAACTATCACCCGAAAAATGAAAGAATAAAGTCTGCTGATCACTCTATTGTTTTTTTAATTGGTTACTCGAGTTATTTTGCTTTATCTATCTACTTTTAGCAATACCGAGCAGATTTGACCAGTTTTTTTTGGTGTGATAAAATCGAGGAATTGTTTTTTGTTGGACGTGTGATTGGCGGATGTGGCGAAATTGGTATACGCGCTAGGTTTAGGTCCTAGTGGGGAACTGTGCAGGTTCGAATCCTGTCATCCGCACCATTGTGTTGTCCCCTAAGTTTATGTAGAGGTGAAAAAAGGATAAAATTAATTAAGTCCATTTTTAAATTTGATAATTAATTTTTTATTACTTTAGGTTATTTATTCAACAATTAATCGGAGAAGTAATTTTTTTTGCGAGCAAATTAGGGTAAAAAGTTACTTTTAAAATTCTGTAAATCTTCCAAAATTTGTTGCACATCAGCTTTATAGTTAATTGACTGGAATGTGCTGCTTCATTTGCTAATGCAACAAACTCAAACGAATCAAACTTGAAAAATAATGGTAAACTTGTAAAAAACGCACCACAAAATCTCTGATTCGCAGAAATTTTGAGTAGTAAAAATTCATCTGTTACATATTAAGGCTGATATTTGCAGAGAGTACAAAAGCTCTCCTTTTAATTTTCTTTGTATCAAATTTCAACATGTTGTTTATGTGATCTTTGATATCATTCACACAATTATTATTCTGGGCTTCGGATATTTAAAAGTATTTATCTCCGATTTAGTAGTACTAAAGGTGCTTTGTGTAATAGTTTTTGAGTCCAACAAATACATATTTATTGGTGATGATTTATGTTTTTTTCGATAGCACTATGTGAAAATAAGACTCAAAAGGGAAGAGCAGACGCAAAAATAAATTCAAATTGCACTTTAATTCATATCACTTTGATAAAAATGCATAAAAACACAAAATATAACGTCGACTTTTTCATAGGCGAAAACGGAAAAGATGGTCTAAAAAGGGGATATATCATAACCGATAGATTCGGAAACTTTAATAATACAATAAGATTCTTCCCTAATGAATATGATATGGAAGATTTTAAAAAGATTTCTCTAGTATTAATCTATGAAAACAAAATTTCATCAGGTTCGTGTAATATAGTCGGTTTTAGAGGTCCAAAATATGATTATAACGAAGCTCTTCTGTGCAAAAACTCAAATTCGATAAATGAATACCAAAAAAATGAAAAATACGACGAATTGATCGATTCTCTTCAAGAATATTGGCCATTCCTCACAAAAGTCGAAAATATCAAAACTGTCAAACTCGACCTCAAACAATTTAATAGTCTTAATTTAAACTGTATTAAAGATTCCATGAACCAATATATTGTGAACAGTCTGAAATTTTACGGATTTATCATCTTTGGCAGGTGCACACGCGGTGACAAATTTATATACATGATCGGAATACCCGACAAATATAATCCCTCGCAGGTCATTTCAATGGCAAACATGGGCTCTAATAAATTTTACGGAATTGACTTAACTAAAAAGCCACAAATCGGCGATATGGGCTTCTGGTCAATCTACATATAAAACAATATGGTCACTATGTCAATTAATCATCCAAATCCAAAAATCCAAACCCATTCATGCCAAGTTTACTCTTCACTCTTCTGCGGACAATTTTATAAAACTTAGTAATTTTCACACCTTTCATAGCACTCTTTATCTTATCGCACAAAAGCGTTTTAATTGTCATTATTTCATGCATTGTTTCTCCGTTGCCCTTTTGAATATTATTGAAATAATAATCAACTATTTGTTCCACAAGCAATTTTGATAGTTTGTCCAAACCTCTAAATTCTATTTCACTCCCTACCACTTTATCTACCTGTTTTTTATTTCCATTTTTATCATGATAGACCGGTGCACAATCAAGTTCTTCGATACGTCTGCCAAATTTATAGATAACAAGATGTTTGTTACACACTGATTTCAAAAAATCAAATTTCCCACAAAATACCAAATCATTATTACCCCCTTCACTATTTTTCCCAATCGAAAAGACAAACATGCCGTCATTATCTCCCGCTTTAAATTTATTATCATTTTCAACTGCATTAATCAAAAATCGCTTCACTAAAACGTGTTCCCGGGCTTTTTCTACCATTTCTAGATTATTCATAATCATATCACTATTCGCTTCAGCTTCCTGATCCGTTTGCTTTCCGAGATCCACCACATTTGGGTCATGAGGTTCGTTATTGTTCATCCCACGTTTTATTGCCCACACAACGGTTGAAATACCAACTCCGCAAAAAACCACCAAAAAAACTATAAACGCTACATGTTGCGGCTTCAATTTTTTTACATCGACACCGTTTTTCGAAAGCTCGTTTAACACCGCTTTCTCAGCATTTTTACTCTCTTTTAAGCTACCTGAATTAATTAGTTTTTTACTTTTTCTCGAATTTAGCGAATTAGGTGCCCTATTTATCCTACGAGAACTCTTTCGTTTGGAAGCACTCCACGATCCAAGTGAATTACGCATCTTGCCCACACTCTTACTCCGAGTATTACTTGGCTTAGCAGAACACGACAACACGCTCAACGAGGCCAAAACTATTGACAACACTTTTTTACTACCCATAACAGCTCACCACAAAAAAATATACTTTATATCATACTACAAGCCAAATGACATATCAACCAAAAAGAAATAAAACACTAACAATGCTTATCTACAAAAGATGCATAAATATCAAAAACAACTACACTCTTCCAATTCAAATGGCAAACTTTTATCTTTCCAATATCCACTTGCTTCAAATTTATCTTTTTTAATCATTAACACTGAGTCAACTTTTAACCTTTTAATTTTGACGTATCTCAATAAATTAGTTAAGATTTCATTTGTTCCCATCTTCTGGGTGGCATACTTCGACTTATCACTATTATTTTCTCCCCTAGGGTTCTGAATGATAAAACGCTTAATGTTGTCTTTATCATCGTAAAGCAAGTGAACATACACAGTGTGTGATCCGTTACCTTCTTCATTACAAAAAGATAAAACCATCCCCCCAACAAAGTACTCCACATCGTTAATCCTAAATTTTCCCAGACCGACGCAACATTTCTGTAGAGTGCTAAGTGAACCACTAATAAGGGAAGGTGATTTACCACTTTCCTTAACGGATGTAGGATTGCCAAATGCCTCAGGAAAACCTCTTGAAAAATCACTCCAGAGATTTTGCCAATTATACATCTTATCCTTTTCGCTGATGTAATTGTGATTTTTACAAATATCCCAAAGTTTCAGAATCTTGTCTTTTGCCTCGATTAACTTTATTTTCGATTCTAAAACTTTCTCTTCTTCCCCCCAAGCTTTTTCTGCTTGTTTTTTCAGACCTTCCTGGTCCCAGTTCTGCGTCGGAATGTTTAATATTTCTTCCACAAGAACTGGATTAAGAAACATATTCAAGTATGAATCTTCGAGGCATGATCCTATACTTCTACCCATCCCGATTTCTAGCATATTCCAACTAACAAACTTTATTATTTTTTCCTTATCAGCTTCCCAACTTAAGCTTGAACCGTCACAATACTTAATTGCCAAAACAAAGGCAACAAAAAATGCGATTCCGAAACCTGACATTAGTATAGTTACCACTTTTTTTATATTAGTTTCTGACCGTTCCTTACTTACCCCAGCACTTTCAAGTTTTTTCATGATAGCCTTTTCCCGTGAACCGGACACCCCCCTCAAGAATTTGCCACCAGTGGGTAAACGTTTTTCTGTTCTAGCATTTTTGTTCCCTAGAAAACTCAAATTGTTATTCCAACGACTTTTTGTTCCGGGTTGACTATGAAACCTTACCGCTCCCGTAGAGCATGAAAACGTATTAAGCAACGCTAAAATGGCAGATAGCAATTTTTTGTTTTTCACGATAACACCTCCAAAAACTTCCCTCTAATTATACTATAGCTCAAACAGCATGTCAAATAAAAGAGTAAAATTTTAACAATAGACACCATTTCATGAATTAAAATTGGCACCCACAGGAGATACACAAGTATTAAAAATAACTATACTCTGTCAAATTGAGTGGTAAATTTTTATCTTTTCAAATATTTACTTTTACTAAATTTATCTTTTTTTAATTCTTGCTGTTCAGACATCGAAACGGCATTACTAAAAGTGCATAGAAGAGAAATAGTCACGGTACAAAAACAATAAGAGGTAGTAAACTTAAATTTTTAGACAAGCAATAAGTTTTGCGAGAAAAGCGTGCAAGATAATGGTGAAGAAGGGCATGGTGTTGTTAAAAGTAAGTAGATAACGTAAAATACAAAGCATGATAGAAGAGAGAAAATGTACAATAAAATGTGTACGAAAAGAAAAAGTGAAAAATGGACTTATTGTAGGGGAAAGTAAAAGTATAAATGTAAAAATTGTGGATGTAGCTATACGGGCGGAAGAAATGGTTATCCCGAAGATATAAAACAAAAAATAATAAAATATTATGGGTTTAGAAGAATTGAAAAATTACTTCATGTTAGTCATATGTCCGTAATAAATTGGGTAAAGCAGGCTGCAGGTGAAATACGTAAAATGAGGACATCTATAACAAGAAAATGAATATTTTATAACTTGATAAAATGTGTGTGAACTTTAAAAAATATGACTCTGTACAGCTGTAAATCGAGAGACTAAAGAACTTGTCGTTTTTTTCATAGGTAATCGCAGTTCTGAGAAACTTTGTGAAAATATTCCGCATATTGAGGCTAAATTTCATGCTACAGATAAATTCCCAATATACGATGTCGTTCCACCAAACATCTGATTGGCAAATCTCATACTATACTGTTGAACGTATGAACCATCTTCTTCGACATTATCTTGCCAGTTTTGCTCGCAAAACTTATTGCTGGTTTAAAAGCTTAAACATGATCGTTAATCCCCTCCTATTGTTTTTATACCGTGAGTATTTCTCTTCTATGCACTTTTGGTAATGCCTAGCATCTTTACTTATCATTACTTAGTTATGTATGATACGATACGGGTGTATCATTCTTTGTGAATTTGAGGTCAATCATGTTCGGATTTTGGTTTTTTGATTACAACCTAAATATGTGGAACGTAACAGCGCGGTTGTGTTCGCTTATTTTAGCTGTCGTTATATTTCTTCCATTACACGAAGTTATTCACATAAAAATTGCTAAAAGTTTTTTGGGCGAAAAGTGCAAAATAAGAGATTTTTCATTTTTTGATTTTTTTAATCCAATTGGTGCGATATTTATGTTGATATTCCAGTATGGATGGGCAAAACGTTGGAGTCTGTATTTTAATGCTCCACTGAATAATAGGCACGAAGTGGTCATTACTAATTTATCAGGTCCATTGTTTAATTTTTTATCCGCTGTATTGATAAAAATAATCGTGAATTTGTTTACATTGTTGAGCATCTGTTTTAAAATTAATTTGTCATGGATTATACTGGTATTTTATTATTTGGTGGAGATCAATATAAGGTTATCAGTAGTCGAATTGCTTCCTATTCCGCCTTTCGATGGTTTTAGAGCTCTTGAGGCTTTTATACCAGAAAAATACATGGGACAATATTTTAAAAACTATTTTATGATTTGGATTGTTTTATCTATTCTTATTTTTACGGGAGTTTTTGATGTTCCAATGTATATTCTCGAAAATGCAATGTACAAAGGTGTGAATATCTTGTCATCCATTCCGTTCATTTTGGTTAAGGGCTTGAAGTTTTGATATTCCTGATGATTATCTAGTTACTATTCTTGCTGTGTTTTTATTTTTGTTGATTCCAGTAAGGCCGGCTAGGGTCTTTGATTAGAAGAATGATGGTTTTGAGGCTTTTATTTCTTTTTTTATGAGAAATATATCTTAGTGGTGATACAAGAAAACCAAATTATTTAGGGGCTTAAAATTTTGATATTTCCGATGATTATTCTAGTTATCATTCTTATTGTAATTTTATTTTTATTGATTCCGGTAAAATTGGAAGTTCGAATTAAAAATGGTGAGTTCAAGATTTTTGTTTTCTTCTTCTCTGTAAAATTCGATATATCCAATGGCAAAAAAAAAACTAATAAAAGTAGAGATATTCACGCCGAATCAAAAGATTTTTTTTCAAAGCTTAAGTTTCTTGGCTCTAATTTTGGTTTGGTGTCATCTGTTTTTAAATTTGTAATAAAAAAAGTAAAGTTTAAGAAAATTCACTTTGTTATTCGTGTATGTGCAGAAGATTCAAAAGATTGCGCTGTAAATTATTCGTACATAAGTGCATCTCTAAATTTACTAATACAGGTTTTTAATTTGAACAAAAAAACTGAAAATTTAAAAATCGTAGTGATACCAGATTTCTTATCTTTTGAGACAACATATTTTGGAAAAATAATTTTGAGTGCGAATTTGCTTGAAATCATTTGTTTATTGGGTATTGCTAAAAATACATAAAAAAATAGTCACTATATAAAAACAATAAGGGGGAATTAACAATCACATTTAAACTTTTAGACTAGCAATAAGTTTTGCGAGAAAAGTGCACAAGATAATGTCGAAAAGACGGTTCATACGTTCAACAGTATAAGTACGAGATCTGCCAATCAGATGTTTATTTTGGGAGATGTTATCGTATATTAGAAATTTATCTGTAACATAAAATTTAGCCTCAATATGAGAAATATTTTCATAAAGCCCCTCAAACCTTTCAGAACTGCGACCACCTACGAAAGAACCAACAAGCTTTTTAGTCTCTTGATTTACAGCTGTACAGAGTCATATTTTTTAAAGTCATCATTTTTTTAAAATATTCGTTTTCTTGTTGTTAAATATCCTCATTTTACGTATTTCATCCGCAGACTGCTTTACCCAATTTATTACAGACAAATAACTAGTATGAAATAATCTTTCAATTCTTCTAAACCCATCTCTAGGTAATATTTTATTGCTTTTTATTTTATATCTTCGGGATGACCATTTTTTCCACCAATAGCACCATATCAATCGATGTGGGATATTCTTATATGCTTATGTTTACACAAATAAAGATTGAATCAGCGACGCTATTTCAAAATTGAAAAGTTTTAGAGAAGGAGAATAACTATGTTA
Source organism: uncultured Clostridia bacterium (assembly GCA_947165155.1). GTDB lineage: Bacteria > Bacillota > Clostridia > Oscillospirales > Acutalibacteraceae > Improbicoccus. The sequence continues at coordinate 32,485 of CAMUZI010000011.1, forward strand.
AATGTTTGTATCTTAATGGGACGCTTAGTTCATACACCGAGAATTAAAGAATTGGAAAATAACAAAAAAATTTTGAGGTTCACACTTGCAATTAATCAGAGCAGAGAAAAGGCATACTTTATAGATGGTGTATCGTGGGATTCGCATGCCCAATTTATCTGCAACCATTTTGCAAGAGGAGATCCTCTAATTATCAGAGGAAGGCTAGAGACTCGTATCTACAAAAACAAACTTGGAAACCAAGTCAAAGTTACTGAAGTAATTGTAGAAAACGTCAATTTTTGTATCTCAAACGAGGTAAAGAATGATGATCGAGATGAAGAACTATCACTACCTTGCTGAGGCTAGACAAGAGGACAAGGTAAAATTTGCGAACATTTTGATGGAAATTGTTTCTTCAAAAGACTTTCACAAATTCGATCCTTCAGGACTCAAGTTCTTCCTCTACACACTCTACACTCGATATTCCTCTGGCCAGCCTCTCGAGTTAGATTATCAAGAAATGAAAATTTTTAAAAACTTCGAATAGAACTCATTGATGATAAGAAAAAAAGGTCATAACGCACGTCCAACTTCTGGACGTGCGCAATTTATAATTAAAACTTGTGCTTTGCCTTATAGATGATAGTACATTGTGTCTTGTCGCTATAGTTCTCATAGCAAATTTTTACCAACTCCAAATCTTTGGATACAAAAACTGAGTAAGAACCATTTTCACTATGAGTAGATATAAAGCCTGACCCATAACTGTCCTTTCCACAAAGCGGACTTATACACGATTTGGCTTTTACACCAGCAACAATTGGTTCAAAAGCATCATCAATGATAGCCTTAACACCACTCGGAAGGAAGAATCCAAGAATTTTTTCATTTTTACTATTCAAAAACGAAGATAACTTCTCCCCTGATAACTCAACACTTTTCTTGTTTTCATCAACTACTTTTACTGAGTGCACGTCTTTCAAGTAGAAAGGATCCATTTCCAAATACTTACATCCATTCCACTTAGCCCTCTGCCCAATTTTATACAAAACATTATACTTATCTTCACCAATACACTGAATGATTTTTTCTTTGGCACGGGCAATCCCTTCACTGAATGCCTTGTCCTTTTGTGACTTCAAAAGGTCGGAATCAGAAATTTGACTTGGTGAACTATCACACTTAATAACATTTTCAATATTGTTGACAGTATTCTTACTCTTGGAACTTAAAACAATACCAGTAGAAATTGCACCTACTAACCCAAAAATCCCCAAGCCGCTATACACCAATGTACTCGTTGGAACTGCTTGAATAGTTGACGAACACAAAGTAGCAGATACCAATGCGCTCACTAATAATTTTTTATATGACCTCATAGAAAAACCTCCTAAAATAACATAATTTATTAGCTCATCAAGACAAGCCACATATATAGTAAATCATTTTTTTTTTTCATCAATAGGCATTTAACAAAATTGGCAATAAGTTTATATTACATTTGTATTTATTTTGTTATTATAACTCCCAATTGTTTCTACCCGAAGCCTCTTACAGAGTTTTGATTTATAAATACGTGGATGAAATGTCATGGGAGCAGATTTCTCAAAAACTTGGATATAGTAAATCATCATGCCAAAGATTTTGTAATAATGCTAAGAAAATTTCATTTTAGTTAAGAAAATAGAATTTTTGGGTTGACTTTTTCTGCTGAG
>CAMUZI010000012.1 GCA_947165155.1 uncultured Clostridia bacterium
TTCTTAGAATTCGAAGAAACAGATTTTTGTGAATTTGCTAAAGTTGATTTCTTAGAATTCGAAGAAACAGGTTTTTGTGAATTTGCTAAAGTTGACTTCTTAGAATTCGAAGGAATAGATTTTTGTGAATCTGTCGAAGATGATTTTCCACAATCTGATGAAAATGAACTCACAAGATTGGAAGAAATAGAAAAGCAAAAAAACGTAGATAATGCTTTTGTGATAACACTTCGTTTGTATAATTTAATATTCAATGCCAATCACCCCTAATATCCAAAATTGATTATAAAATTTTAAGTCAACTATATTTAAAAATTATATAATATGGAAATAGAAGTGTCAATTTAATGTTGCTTTAAAGAATCTAATATGTGTTATCAGTTTTTTGTGTTTAATTCGTTAATTTTGCAACATAAAAACGTTCCCTGCAAAAACAGGGAATATTCAAATATGTCGAAATCAAAAAAATTACAAATAATTAAAAATCCAACCCGGAGCATCTCCTGTAAAAATCATCGACGAAAAGTCGTTATTCGCAAGGTTGTCCTTCATATCGGTCTCATATGTTTTAAGAAAGTTAGCAAGCCCTGTCCATTTCAATTTACCTAGCGATTCACTGTTAACCTTACTATTAAGCAAATTATTGCTCAAATAAATTTTTCTTTTATCAGCAGGGACATCCGTCACACCAGCCAAAGTGTCTATAAACTTGCCTTTGAGTAAGCGTAAACCTATTCCAACGTTCTTCAATTTACCAAAAAGTCCAGAATTTTGATTTTTATCTTCATGGTTCTCTTTTTTTGCAAACAAACCATTGAGTGAATTAAAAAAGCTATCTGTCGAATTTTGAATGAGGTCATAATTTGGCGTTCCATTTTCTCCCAAATCAATCGTCGAAATTACACCGGCCAGAGGATCAACAAGCAAACAATAATCATCAAAAATAACATAGATGCCAGTATGATTTAAAGATCCACCTGTCTTTGAGACGGCATATGAATAAAAGCCGACAAACGGCGATAATTTTGATACATTGCCATCAATATCTTTCTCCATAATCCACAAACGTACCCATTGCGCAAAAGCGAGCGAAACAGTCCAACACGTTATATGGACTTTATCATGATCTTTACGAACTTTAAATAAATACAGTATCATAAGCGGTCGACATTCGCTTTAAAATACTGTCCCCTTTGTTATTATAAGCTCTACCAGCAGTTGCAAATGGAGAATATGTATTGCTTGGATTAAATCTACTAAAATTTGAAATAACTTTTATAATATCATCATTAAATTTTTGCACAAGTTCTCCGCCATCAGCTCTCGCACATTGCTGACCAAGAAAACTGATACAAACGGATAAAATTCCAGAAGCCAAATCGCATTTTTTAATGTAAACTAAATTCCAACATAAATTCACCTCAAAAAGCACTATACTATGAAAACTTACTTCATAATACGAATTTTAAATAATATTACATATCTAAAAAAAATCAAACATATGTAAGCTAAACACTTTGCACGTTAAACACAGCTTATTAAAATTAATACAACAAATAATGTATCTCTATATGGTAATTCACCCACGAGAAGTACACAATGACCTATATGATGTAATTACTTAAAAGTAACACTAAAAAGCCAACCAGATGACGTGTCGACAAAATTATCATATTTTGGGAAACTACCATCAACAAGAGCATTACAAAACTTCATACCTTTTATCTATCGCAAATCGGATGCTTTTTCACTGCCCTACATAGCACCAGTAACATCTTCACCGAAATATGTCCTATTGTTAGAAAAAAATTCATCTGTCGAATGGTTGCCAGCCAAACTACTTATAAGACTATTAATCTAACCATAAACAAATGCGCCGATTTTTTACATCTTCAAAATCTTTATATAAGCTGTCATAAGAGTATTTACTATAAAGTTCTCTTAACTTTTTTCTCCTTCACAACCAAAACCATAAAAAAATACAATATCATTCAAACCACCAAATAAAAGGTCAAATAATTAAGTACTTATCAATGTAAACGTAACAATAAACATAATTTGCTAAATTGCCAGTTACCGAAATGTTCTGAGATACAAAACCACAATATAATTTATCTTTGTCATTGAAACCCAAATAATTACAAATGTCACTTGATGTAATAATCTCCCATAAAGCTGCACACGAAGCATCCCAACAAGCATACTTGCGCTTAGTATTGGAGTTTTCTTCTGCGAATATATTTAGTTCTGTTTTAAACATTCAGAAAGATTACCATCTGACAAAAACTGTTTCACACCAACACTAAAGGCGGAACACATATTATTCGGATTATTCGTACAATACTTCCTTAAGTTGAACCCGAAATTTTACCATATACAGAAGCAACGCCGTGATACACTAATGTGTATTTTTTATTATCGCTGGCAAACAACATGAAGCAGATAAAGCCCCAGTTGCCAGAATGCGAATTCTTCGCAAACCAAATCTTGACACAAAAACACCTCAAATAAAAATATGCATTGCTAAAATATAGATAGATAAAGCAAAATAATTCGCGTACACTAGTTAAAAGAGCAACAAAAATAAGTATAACTGGCAGACTTTTATTCTTTTATTTTTTGGGTAACAGTTTCACGACTTCTATTCACTTTCAGCAATGCCATAGATTTTTATAACTTGAAATTTAAAGTTGAATACTATATTATATACAAAGGTTGCAGTTAATTCATTTTGTTCGCTTTCGTAGGGAGTGTGAGTAGTGTTTGGCGAGTTGCCTTATTTTAGCCGCCGGCGATGGTAAAAGGATGAATGTCGATTATCCAAAAGTTCTAGCAAAAGTTTTGGGTGTTCCTATGCTTTCGTGGGTTTTGGATTCTGTAATTGAGTGTGGAATAAAAAATAAATGTGTTGTAATAGGTTCTCATAGTGAGAAAATAGTCGAGTTTTTAGATACCAATAAATACGAATGTGAAGCTTTTCTTCAAGAGGAAAGAAAAGGAACAGCGCATGCAGTATGGATAGCAGAGAAGTTTATTAAAAGTCACCTCGATGATGATATCCTGATTTTAAATGGGGATGCTCCTTTTATTAATTCAGACATTATAAATAAAGCCTATGAGTACCATAAAGGGCAGAAAAATTTTGTCACTGTTATATCTTCTAAGGTAGAGAATCCATACGGATATGGGCGAGTTGTTCGTAATGAAAAAAAAGAGGTTGTTTCTATAGTTGAAGAAAGAGATTCAAACTGTGATCAGAAGAAGATAAGAGAGATAAATTCTGGAGCGTACTGGTTTAATTCCAAAGCGTTGATTGATGGAATTAGAAACATCCAGAAGAGTTCTGTTTCTGGAGAGTTTTATTTGACTTCCATAATATCGATTTTTACACGAAATAATCTCAAAGTTGGTGCCTATTGCTCCAATGATAGTACAATTGTGTTGGGGGCTAACACTCCACAGGAGCTTGAAATTTTAAACAGTATTGCTAAATCGAGGATAATTAAGCATCTTATTTCTACGGGGGTGAAATTTCCCTATCCAGAGAGTGTATTTATAGGCAAAAATGTTGAAATAGGTGAAGGGACAACAATACTTGCTGATGTTTCGATAGAACCATTTTCAAAAATAGGAAAGAATTGTATAATCGGTCCGAAGGCTATTTTGTGTGGCAATATCATACCTGATAACACTCATTTAACCTTTTATCATGGAAGTATGGATTCTTTGTATGAAAATAAACAGGTCGAAAATTTGAATTATGCAACTTGAATAGGGTAAAGCTATTCTTGAGACAAAATAGAATTGCATATCAATCCAAATGTGGTTTTGTGTGGCAACATCGTGCTGAGTAGCACTCGTTTAGTATGGAAATATAAATCTTTATATATGAGAGTAAACAGATCGAAAGTCCCAGATTATTTTTAAAAATGGAAAAAGTTGTACAATTAATCCAGGACGTGTTCTATGTGCTAATACCTTAAATAAGAGGAAGTTCTATGTCGTTTAAAATATTTTCAGGAAGTTCAAATTTAAAATTTTCAAGAGAATTATCAAAAAAATTAAGTGTGAAGTTATCAGATATAGAAATTAATCACTTCGAGGACGGTGAAATTTCGGTATTCGTCATGGAAGACGTTACTAATTGTGATTGTGTAGTCATACAGTCTCTTTCGAGCAATGCTAATAACAATCTTATTGAAATGGTAATGATTTCAGATGCTCTTAGGAGAGCGAATGCGAGGAATATTTTTGCAGTTGTACCTTATCTTGGATATATGCGACAAGATAGAAGATGCAGAGTAGGTGAACCGATTTCCTCTAAGGTAATAACATCAATTATATCTAGTTATTTTGATAGAGTGTTTGTATTAGACCTGCATGTTCCGCAAATTGAAGCTTATTTTGATGTTCCAGTATTGAATTTATCGTGTTTTTCATCATTTATCGAAGATATCAAAAATATTAAAGGTTTCTCGAATGAAAATTTTGTAGTAGTTTCTCCTGACGTTGGAGCTTCGAAAAAAGCAAGGATATACGCCGACGAATTAGGATGCACACTAGTGATTGTTGAAAAAATAAGAAGACGGGCCAATGAATCCGAAATAGTTAGTGTGGTAGGTGAAGTAAGAAACAAGAGTTTAATTATAATTGATGATATTATTGATACGGGCGGAACAATATGCAATGTTGCACGTCTTTTGAGTGAAAAAGGTGCAAAGTGTATTTATATGTACGCTTCACACGCCGTGTTTTCTGGTAATGCAGTTACGAATTTATCTAAAAATTGCATCAATAGTGTCAAATTTTCAAATTCTATTCTAATTGATGAGTTTAAAATCAAAGATGACAAATTTGGAGTAATAGACGTTTCGGACATTTTTGCCCGTGAGTTAAGTAGTTTTTTCTGAAAAACGATTGGACTGGCGAAGAATAGTTAAATTACGAGTTTGTTATTTAAAAAAATGAATATTGCAAAAAATAAATAGAGCTTTTTAAATTAAAATTCAAAAAATACAAAGGGCATCCATAGGTTATGTTGCTTTATTTTCTTGTTTTCTCAAAATAGTTTCATATTACACGATCTCTACTTGGCTTTAGAATTTTTGATTGTTTTTGGTATGTGTTAAGTTTTGGTGATGCTTTTGGATATCAGTCTATTTTGTTTAGGTATCTTAGTATATTTCCGATTTTATTTTTTGCCTTTTTTATATGCCTACAAACTGTTGATGGACATATATCAAGTGTTCTGGAAATTTCTACAGTATTCATGTTTTTTTTATAATACATTGTTAAGCATTTTCTTTGCTTTTCAGTTAATCCACTGTTGATTATCCCATTTATTATTTTTATATTTTTTTTATGTTCTTCGCGATTATCTGAATTTAATGATTGTTGAAAAAAAAACTTACTAAATAGATTATTGGCAAATTCGTCAAATTTTGAAATCTTTATCACTATTCACCTCACATTTTAATTTAAGTAAATTTGCGACATATTTTAAATCTAAATACATATTATAAAGCGTAGATATTCTTCTACAGGTTTGTATATCTTTATTTTCGATATCTTGTGAATGTTTTTCTTTCAGGTATAATATATGGCCTCTTAATTTCTTCTCATCTTCATAATATTGAGAGTATAGTTTTTTATAGAACATGTTTTCTCCTTTTTGTTTGCACACATATCGTGTAGTTGAGAGATAAAAAAATCATCGTATATTCTCATACAAAATTAGAAAAATGTCAAATTTACAGAGCATTGCTAAAAATAGATAGATAAAGCAAAATAATTCGAGTACACAAGTTAAAAAAACAATAGAAATAAAGTAATCAGCAGACTTTATTCTTTCATTTTTCGGGTGATAGTTTCACGATTTCTATTCACTTTTAGCATTGTCAATTTGCAAATACTGTAAAAAATTAATAAAAACAGAGACTATTAGAAAAATACTGTTTTTACAATTAAACCTAAAAATGACAATCGATTATATTAAGAGCCTGCAAAAAGTTCGATATCCAGAATAACACTAAACAAACCAAAAATATTGAATTGAGACAAAAAACTAGAACAAAAAATAAAGACGCTAAAGCGCTTTAACTTGTTTGCCGCCTTGCTCCGTTTCGCTCGATTTAACTACCTGTTTTGAGCCAAGAAATCAAACCCCAAAGCAATGTTGTTAAATTTGCAACATCAAGAATCGAGTGCATAAAATAATTTTATAATTGTAATCAAAATAACAGTGTAGTTAATCGATTCTATTTTTTTCATAATAATAATTTTTTGATTTTTGAATTTTAATAACAATATCATCGAATTACTAAGGGAAGAAATCATTGGTTGGAAATCTTATCTGATTGAAAACTTCTCGTGTGTTTGTGCCAGAGTTGCACATCTTCGTTGGATTTCCCAAATCGCAAATTGGAATGAGAAGTTGTATATCTCGTTCTAGATGTGTGATTGAAAATAAACCAAGTGATAAACTTAAGTATTTTGAGACGTTCGTATATGAAAAATTTCCTCCAAAGTAGTTTTTTATTAGGTCAGGTATGTTTGGAATCTTTTCTACTTCATTTGAGTATGTAACATCATTCAATGAAGATGATAATATTACAGGCTTTGAGACCTGAACTACCACTAACGGAAGTGTCTCTTCAGTATCGTTCAAGGAAATATCACCTGAATAAAAAGTTTTAACGTTACTCTGCCCCCCAAATAGATTCATTGTTTTTGAAAATATACATAGTGAATCTATAAAACTTGAAGAATCGGACGAAATAATTTCACATTCGACTTTGAAAAAAAATGTTTGTGATATAGAGAATAAGTCATCTCTAAATTGTACGCTTTCGATATCAACCTCGGTGCTTATAACATTTACATTTTTTACCTTAACATTTGTAGCCTGATCTACTATGCTTTGTTGAGATTCGAGAAAGAAGCATCGCAAATTTTCGAGATAATCTTTTGAAGCACAAGAATCATAGATTTTTTTTGCGTTTATAGATGTCAAATCTCGCTGTGTATTTCGTTCATCTTTGGAAAAACGCATGAAAATCTCCATTTTTACTGTTTATTACATATTATTGACATTACATAAGAATTGATAAAGAAATACTGCAAACTTTTAAGATAGTCTTTTGAAGCACAAGAATCATAGATTTTTTTTGCGTTTATGGATGTCAAATCTCGCTGTGTATTTCGTTCATCTTTGGAAAAACGCATGAAAATCTCCATTTTTACTGTTTATTACATATTATTGATTTCGCACAAGAATTGATATTGACAAACATCTTTTTATATATAATATACAAATATATTTGTTTTGTACGGTGATATTTATGAATCATGCACACAAAAGAGCGATTGCATGTACGCTTATGATTTCCTTCATGTGTCAATTCTCTAGTTATAATGTTATCAACGCTCAAACGGATACTCTAGATGAAAATTACAGTAAGAGTGTTAGTAACGAAAGTAATAGTAGTGACAATGTTGATAGCGAAGATGAAACTTCTGATTTATCAACTAGTGATAGTGAAGAGGAAGAATCAGAAGAAGATTCTGAAAAAGAGGCTCTAAAAATTAGGGATTTACTTTCTGAGGATGTACGTACCATTTTTGACTCTATAGATAGGAAAAATTTTAATGATGAAATTTATAAGGAGCTAAAAAATATATATAAACATTTTGAGAGGTTTTATTTTAGTAACGATGAAAAAACTAAACTAGCTGATCTTTCTGTTCTAAACCTTCTGGATGAAAATAGTGTTATAACTAACAATAAAAATGATGCTCTGAGGAAAATTGAAAACATATCAAATGAATACCTGGAAAGTATGAAAAATAGGTATGATCCTCAGGACTACCAAAAAATGATGGAAGATTCGAATTTGTTTGGTAAACATACAAAGAATACGTCTTCATGTAAACCTGAAAATGTAGTAATAGCCTCGAAATATCAAATATTGATGGATTATCCGATTGTTTACAATGACAATATACTTATTTCTTTAAACGATGCTGTAAGTTTGTTGAATAAGGAAACTAGTGTAGAATATATGAAAGAAAATTCAAATATTGTTTTAAAATCGAACAACAACGAGCGGGGAGATGACGTAATTGAAATATCTCCAGGGAGTAATAAGATACATGTAAACGATAAAGAAAGTATATTAAACAATTCAGTAATAAATTGGCAGGGAAACATTTTTATATCGACTGATATTTTTAACTTCATAGATGAAAACACTAAAGATGGCTCTTGCAGAACGATTTCGCTACGTTCAACTGACACAAGTGACGCAAGGGTTATAATATTTTGACGGCAATTTATAAGAGAATATGAGAGATACATTGAAAAATTGATAGATAAAACAGAAACATTAGTTACTTGTAGCAAGATACCGAATGATAATTTATAGTGATTTACATTAATAATATAAAAAGTGCGGTAATTTATAAGAGAATATGAGAGATACATTGAAAAATTGATAGATAAAACAGAAGCATTAGTTATTTGCAGCAAGATATCGGATGATAATTTATAGTGATTGATATTAATAATGTAAAAAGTGCGGTGATTTATGAAAGAATACGAGAGATGCATTGAAAAATTGATAGATAAAACAGAAGCATTAGTTACTTGTGATGATAGTGAAAAAATAAAATATCTTTTGGAAGAACTACTTGATGAAAATATAAGGTTGAAATTAGATTTTTTTGCGTTTGACTATCTTAGAATATTTTTTAAACTAAGCGATATTTCTTGGGTTTGCTTGTTAATTTCCATATTAAATGAGATATCTAATTATGATTTTGATCCGCTCAAAGAGGCAGAAAGATTATTTTTAAATAATTCGAGCAGATGTAAACATTATGAGGAAAAGGAAAAACTCAAACGCGAATCTAATCTTCTATTTTTAAATAAAGATAATCGGATAGATAAATATATATTCAGTTTTTTGATGTCAAACGGAACCGAAGCGCTATTTTCAAATGAGTTTAAAATATTCTTTCCTCGGGAAAATTTTAAAATTCAAAGAGAAAACGAGGCGGAGGAGCTTTCTCAATTTTTCAGAAAAGATAAGAGGTCGTATGTATTTATAAAATCTCTAAGGGGAATGGGGAAGAAGACTTTGGCAAAGAAAATATCGTTTAATTTTGATAAGCCAATAGTAATAGTGGATATAGAGAAGTGTACCTCTGATGAAAATTTTGGACAGACCATTTTATCATCATCTAGACAATCGAACTTATTAGATGGATTTATGTGTTTCGATAATATGGATTTTGTATCAGATAAAAAGCTAAAAATTGAAATTATGCTGAGTATAGTAAATAAATTATGTAAAAATATATTTTTTTTATCAGAAAAATCTTTGTTTTTGGATAATTTTAACTTTTTTAGTAATTCCAATGTTCTGGAATATAAAATGAAAGACTTAACAAACGAGAATTTGAATAATATATGGAGAGAAAAATTAAATGATGAAGATATAGAAAAAGAGATCAATTTTTCTGAAATATCTAATATTTTTCATTTTACTCCCAAACAAATTGATTATGCCTCAAATCTTATAAAATCATATAAATCTATACACTCAAAAATTAGTAAAGATCAGATAATGAAAGAAATTAGGAAAATCAATAAGTTCAACTTCAAAAATTATGCTCATCTGATTGAAACTACGAATACCTGGGATGATTTGATAATAAATCAGCAAGACAAAACTATTATTATGGACATATGTAAACAGAGAAAACTATCTAATATCGTATTCGAAAAATGGGAGTTAGGTAAAAAAATAGAATATGGGAAAGGTCTTGGTATTCTTTTTTCAGGAGCTCCGGGAACAGGTAAAACAATGGCTGCGGGAATAATCTCTAATGAATTAGGTTTAGATCTTTACCGTGTAGATTTATCTCAAATAGTTTCAAAATACATAGGGGAAACTGAAAAAAATATCTCTATTTTATTTGAAGAGGCCGAAAGAGCAAATTGCGTTCTTTTATTTGATGAAACTGACGCCTTATTTTCTCAGAGGACTAATGTAAATAGCTCGAACGATAGAGGCGCAAATTTGGAGATATCGCATTTACTTCAGAGAATGGAAAATCATAGTGGAATATGTATTCTTACAACCAATTACATTGAAAATATAGATAAAGCATTTTTTAGAAGAATAAGTTATGTCTTCCACTTTCAAAAGCCTAATTTTGAAGATAGGAAAAAAATATGGCGAAATATGTTTGCAAAAGCTCCGTTGAGTGATGAAATAGATTTCGATTTTATATCTAAGTTTGATATATCTGGAGGAAATATAAAAAATATTGTAGTTTCATCATGTTTCAAGGCAGCGCAGAACAATACAAAAATTCAGATGGAGCATATAGTTAAGTCGATAGAATATGAACTAAAAAAGCAAGGGTACACTCCAATTAGGAGTGAATTTGGTGATTATGCATATCTTTTATAGAAATTTTACATAAAATATCGATATTATCGTTGATTTTTTTATTCAAAATACTTATAATAGGCGGTGTTGTCAGTGAAGGGGTTAAAAGATAGTAAGGAGATGAATAGAAAGCAAAATTTAAAAGATTCCGCTGACGATTTTATCCAGTCGAAAAACGAAAGGATAAATTTGGATGGTTCTTATAAAGCCTCCGAGCAAAGTGAGTATCTTAAAAGAAAGTTCCTTGAAAAAAAGAAAAAGTTATCCTCATTCATACCTAAGGAAAAATCAAAATCCCAGGATCACTTTTGTAAATTAGGATCATTTCGTACGAATATCGGAAGAATATCTGTTGGTTTTGAAAAATTTCATGGACGTCCCAAATTTAGATTCACTCTTATTTCTAAATTTGAAGACGATTACAACGATAAATATTCGATAAAGAGATTCGATGATGACCATAATTACTTCAAAAAAAACTACGAGGGCGACGAAGAAGAATATAAGGAAAACAACACTACCGTAGAGTTCGATCCTCAAGGGGAAAATTTATCAAAGGTCTATGAAGATCACATGGATAACAAAGTAGAAGATGATAGCGAGATGCTTTACGATGATCTATTAGAAAATATGGAAATCGAGTATCTAAAAGATTCTAGAACGTCTTCAAATTTTTCAACCATAGACGAAGCAATCTCTGATATAAAAGAGATAAAAAATGAAAAAAGAGAAGATAATTTGGAATTCGAAAGAGATTTGAAAAAGTTTATATCATCTTTTATGGATAATAAATTGAAAAAATTCGAAGATGCTGATCAGTTGCATGAGGCAAAAATAAGAATTTCATATGACGATTTATATGTCATCAAAAAGAGAATGGAAGAGATGATGGGATTAAGAGAGAAGCTTTGTAGAATTATCAATTTTATCATTTCAGAAAAGAAGGGAGTTGATTAAATTATGGCAGAGTATTTATCTCCTGGAGTTTATGTTGAAGAATTCGATAGTGGTCCTACTCCGATGCAAGGGGTTAGCACGTCGACTGTAGGATTTATAGGATTAGCAGAAAAAGGGCCAGTCATAGGAAGCCCATTATTTGTCACTAGTGTTTCAGATTTCAACAGAAAATTTGGCGGATATTTACAAACAGCAGAGTTTGGAGAATATAGATTTTTAGCACATGCAGTTTCTCACTTTTTCGGGAACGGCGGAGCAAAAGCTTTTGTCATGCGCGTTGCGCCCTCAGATGCTCTTCCAGCTAAGTTTGTATCTGATAAAAAAGAAACTATCAAAATAGAAGCTAAGAGCCCAGGAAAGTGGGGGAACTCTATATCAGTTTACTTTGAGGGAGTAAATGAAAATAAAACTCAAATTGTTAAAGATCTTGGAAATGGTAAGTATAAATTAAAGAGCGCTTTTGGGTTTGATGTTGGTGACACTGTTATGCTAGAGAGCGGAAAGAAACCTGAAATTTCGAGGATCAAAAGCGTGAGTAACAATACCGTATCATTAGAAGTTCCGTTCAAAGGTGATGTGGTCGATAATGATTTGGTTCCTAAGATTGTTTTGAAAACTTGTGAGCTAAATATATTAGTTGAGTACGACGACGTAAAAGAAGAGTACAAGAATATAAACTTTAACAATTATTCTCCTAACTGTATCGATAAGGTTCTATCAAAATCAGAGCTTATTAATTTTTCTATGAAAGAGATGGGTAAAGAGCCAGTTGTTCCATTTGATTATATTAAAGAGACGTTAAAAATCAAAGATGATGAGCAAGTTAAGATAGGTCTTGCAGAGGGAACTGATGGCTCGATTTCAAAGTTAACTGATGCTGACTTCATAGGCAAAGATGATGGCCCTGGGGCAAGAACTGGAATTCAGGCATTTTTGGATAACACAGATATTAGTATATTGACAATTCCCGGGATTACTAGCCCTAACGTTCAATTGTCACTAGTTTCGCAATGTGAAAACCTGGGAAGTAGATTTGCAATATTAGATATGCCACTCAACGCAAGGACCACTACTGATGTTTTAAAACATAGGGACATTGTAGATAGTGACTTTTGTGCTATGTATCATCCGTGGCTTAGAGTTTATGATCCACTTGATAAGAAAGATATATATATACCTCCTTCTGGATCAGTCGCTGGGATATTCGCAAGAAGTGACAATTCTCGAGGAGTTCATAAAGCACCCGCAAACGAGGTAGTTTCTAATTGTACTGGTCTTTCGGTTCTTTATAACAGTGCAGAACAAGATCTTTTAAACCCAAAAGGAGTAAATGCAATTAGAAGATTTCCAGGCGCAGGAATTCGGGTATGGGGAGCACGTACAGCTTCATCTAAACCTTTGTGGAAGTATATAAATATAAGGAGATTGTTTATATATATCGAAGAATCCATTAAAGCAAATACTAATTGGGTTGTTTTTGAACCTAATGATACACGTTTATGGACTCGCGTTAGAGGAACAATAGAGACATTTCTGGGTGGGATATGGAGTTCTGGTGCCTTAGTTGGATCTTCTCCCGATGAAGCTTTTTTCATAGATATTGGGCAAAATACTATGACTAAAGATGATATAGATAATGGGCGACTTATATGCGTTATAGGAGTTGCACCAGTAAAACCCGCAGAGTTTGTAATATTTAGGATAACTCAAAAAACTGCTGAGTAAGGAGTTGATAATATATGCCTGAAGAACGTCAAGTATTAGGTGGTTCCACCGATATTTTAAGTACCGAGCAAATGGGAGCAGGTTTAAAGTATCCTATCCGTGGGCATAGGTTTACAGTCAATATGGGTGGTTTAGGCCTCATATCATTCAAATCTGTAGAAGGATTTAGTATAGAAACATCGCCGGTAGAATATAGGGAAGGTGCGTTTGCGAGTTTGACTATGAGAAAACTTCCTGGGTTAATAACATACGGTGAAATAACTCTTACTAAGGGAATGTACCAAAATTTGGATCTGTACAATTATTTTATGGGATATATGAACGGCAAAACTACTACTGTTCAGCAAATGATAATAGAGGCTTATGATAACGCAGACATAGTGGTTGCAAAATGGAGTGTTTTGAACGCTTGGCCCACTCACTACGATTCTGGTGGCCTTAATGCAGATAGTGCCGATATATTAATAGAGACAGTAACATTCGCAAATGAGGGCGTTTTTAGAGAGGCTTAACTTTAAATAAAGGCTTCATTTGAGCTTCTAGGAATACCCTATGGTAGAGTAAAAGTATGTTAGCCTGATATTATAAATTTTTCATCTTTGCTGATAGTTAAATTAATACGCTGATATGAAACAATAAAATTCGCAAACAAGAGCGTTTTTAAAAAGACTCAACTTTTAAAATAATCAGGAGGGTATATGTCAGATTTTGAAACAAAGGTTTCATTTGAACTTCCAAAGGGATATGTCGATAATAATGGAAAAGTCCACAAGTTAGGCGTTATGCGTCTTGCAACCGCTGCCGATGAAATTATGCCACTTAATGATCCTCGGGTAAAAATAAACCCTGCCTATCTGAGTATTTTGATATTAGAACGGGTTATTTTGAAACTAGGTGAACTTCCTAACGTTGATGCAAAAATCATAGAACATTTATACACATCCGATATGGCATATTTGCAAGATATGTATCAGAGGATAAATGCAATAGAAGTTCCTGAGATTGATGTTATTTGTCCAAAATGTTCGAATAGGTTTAAGGTGCCAGTCCCTTTTTTCGAGCAAGCCTGAAAAGTTATCCGATCGATTCGCTAAAAGAGGAGATATCTTTTCTGGCTTACTACTTTCATTGGTCATATAGGGAAATAATAAGCTTATCTCACAAAGAAAGATTATCTTATTGTGATGAAGTTTCTAAAATAAACAAAAAGTTGAATGGTGACAAACCTTCGAGGAAAAATATTTTCGATGTGTTCTAGGTGATATGGATAAATTTTAATCGATATTAAAACAAGGTATTAAAAAATATTGATAGAAAATATCTTTTCTGGCTTACTACTTTCATTGGTCATATAGGGAAATAATAAGTCTATCGCACAAGGAGAGATTATCTTATTGTGATGAAGTTTCTAAAATAAACAAAAAGTTGAATGGCGACAAACCTTCAAGAAAAAATATTTTTGATATGTTCAAGATTCGGGGTGAAATTTAGTTGAAATTTAGTCCATTTAGTCATGGTGCTGCCGAACCTATCGATGAGAATAGACCTCAATTCATTAAGGGTGGCAGATTACCATTTCAAGTTGACGTTACCTGTAACCATGGTACAGTTGATGATTTTATACCGTCATTTAATTTTGTGGTTATATTAAATCAATATGTATTTGGATTTTCAGAGGTTTCCGGTCTTGACAAAGAATTATATTATGAAAACCTAGACGAGGGAGGGAATCCTAGTTACGTATTTGCACGAAAATATAGTACCAATGTAGATACAATAACATTAAGAAGGGGAATGTTAATAAGAGGTGGCAGATTAGCTTCGAATGCCATTAGGACCGCACTATCTCAAGCTACAATGATAGGAAATAATTTTGCACGGAAAGCGGCATTAGTTGCTGCTGCAGCACTTGATCCCATTGCAACCTTAGAAGACGGACCAGCATATGGTTTTATTCAGCTTTTTGATAGGCGTTATGAAAAGGCAAAAGCAACATTTAGTTTCTTTTCGCATGGTGCATCCAATTGGAGTCTTTCATCTCTCAGTGCAACGAGTGGTGATTTTATGTACGAAGAAATTAGATTGTGTTGTTCCGATCTCAGACGAATGAGTGACTCAACTGTTCCCTCTTGGAATGCATCTGGAAAAGATGATCATACATTTTACGATTTGGATAGATTTGAGGGTCTTAATAAGGAAAGTATTGAAACAATCGAGAAACAAAAAGAGAAAAATAGAAAAGACTTTTTCGTTGAATCTAAGAAAGAAGTCGATAATAGAACCCCAGAAGATATCGCTAAAGAGGCCATGGAGAACCGTAAAAACAGAATCGCAGAATTTGAAAAACAAAAAAAAGAAATCAAAGAAAAACAAAATGAAAGAGATAAAAAAGAGGCAAAACAACAAGAAGATATAAATAAAATCGAGGAGCAAAAAGAAAAAAATAAAAAAGAATTTTTCGTCGAACCTAAGAAAGAAGTCGATAATAGAGCCCCAGAAGATATTGCCAAAGAAGCTATGGAGGAACGAAAAAACAGAGTTGAAGAATCTGAAAAACAAAAAAAAGAAATCAAAGAAAAACAAAATGAAAGAGATCAAAAAGAGGCAAAACAACAGGAAGATATAAATAAAATCGAGGAGCAAAAAAAACAAAATCGTGAAAAATTTGAACAAAATCGTGATAAAAAATAAGGATCATTATGGAAGATATCAGAATAAATAAGAATAAAATAAAACTGAATGTATTTAATTCGTCGTTTTTAAAAATGAACTTCGTTTTTTATAACAAGTTGTTTTTGAAGTACGATAAACATTTAAATGAAGATTCGAATTTTTTCAACCAGTCACCTATGATTTTCCTTTTGAAATCTGAATTCGATGACGATGAGATTTTGAAAAGTATTCTAAAAATTTTAGATGTACTAAAAAAAAAAGAAGATAATGATGAATTAGATAATAAAACAAGTAATATCGAAGTTCACAAAGATGGAAATGTTATCACTAATGTTAAACCATTATATAAAAATAATGTTTTGAATAATTTTTCAAATAAAAGAGATCTTTTTTATAGTCAATCTAAAGAAAGTAATACATATAAAAAACTAATCGAATTACTCGTTTCGTCTATTAGTGAAAAAAATGAAAGGAATATAATAAAAAAAAGTATCAATAATAAACAATCCCAAAATACATCTATTTCCCAGAGGAGTATTAGTAAAAAAGCAGATTATAAACTTTATAAGTCTTCCAAACAAGAAGTTAATGTTAAACTTGTTTCTGACAAAAATAAAGCCAAGAGTTTAAGTTCAGATAAAATTTCTAAAGATGAACCTTTAGATGGGAAAAATTCTGAAAATCTAACGGATAAAAATACGGTTATCAAAACCTCAGAGAAGATAGATGTAAATAAAATAGCTTCTAAACTCAAAAAGCTTAATGAACAAATAATAGAGAGAAAAATAAAAAAAATAGATGTCAACAAAATTGGGTACGATATAGTAAATAAAAGCATAAGTTTTAATAGGAAAATAAAAAATAAAGTAAATAAAACTATATCATCTATTATTGACTCTGATAGTCGAATTCGTTATTTTTCGAAAGCTTCTAAAGATATTGTTCTTTTTAATAGGAAATTTAAAAATCAGAATATAATAAGAGATTTGCAAAATATAGTGTTAAGTTACAAAAAGAATAAAATAGATACCTCAAAAAATGTTTTAAATAAAAGTCGCAAAATAGAGCGTCAATTGTTTGAAAGAAAATATCGTAAATTCAATGCAATTGAAAATTATGAAAATAGTTCAGTTAAATATAAAGACATCAAAAAGCTAAAAATAAATAGAAAAGATGTATCTTCAAATGAATTAATTTCCACTATAGAATCCAAAATACTAAATAGGAATATTAATCAAATTTATGATAACATAGTTAGAGAAAATAAAACAAATTCTATTTTTAGTGAAAATAACGATATATATAAATCTTTTATGAAGTATAACTACTATGATTTGTTGAATAATAGAATGCATAAAAAATTAGACATAACAAATATTATTGATAAGATACTCACAATTAAAAGTATAAAAAATCAAATGACTTCGGAAAATGAGTATTATTATTTGGCAAGTAATGTTAAAAACCGAAAAACATTCGATAGGTTAATTGATTTGCATCACAAAAGAACGTCCTATAAGCATTACGATAACGTCTTTGCGGTAAAATTAAACTCTAAAATTAACGAGCTAAAAAATAAGAAATTAAAAATTTTAAGGAACATAAATAAAATATATAGTTTAAATAACGAACAAATTTATGAATCAAATTCAAAAATTTATAAAAAAAATCGAGTTTTAAGTGTTCTAAAAAATATGGACTCCAAAGAAATAAATGATCACAATGATATATCGAATTTTTACTACAAGAGACGCTTTAATAACTATATCTATAGGAATAACATCGAGATTGAAAAAACGGTTGATAAACTCATAGATGAAAAAATATCTAAGGTGAGTATTAACTCTTCGAAAAATATATTCAAGAGTAAAAATGAGCAATTCAAAAGAGTAATCGAAAATGGAATAGAATTCGTTCAAGAAGATAAAAATTGGGTTACAAGAGATGAAGTAAAAAATATGATAAGAAATACAATTCGTCCGCTGAGTGTAAGAAAAATTGCTGATCTAGTTTCTGAAAAATTAGGTGGTGCAAATAAGAACAATATGCTATTTTAAATCTCAGATGGTTAAGAAATGATTAATCTGTCAGCTCTCGTTTTTGGAATGATAAATTTGCAATTTATGTATGAGCTCGTAGCAGGTATTGCTAAAAGTAAATAGATGATGTAAAACGCAAAACATGATAGAAGAGAAAAAAGTCCAAAATGCGAACGAAAAGAAAAAGTGAAAAATGGCTTCATGAGAGGAAAACAAAGGTATAAATGTAAAAATTGCAGATGTAACTATACTGGCGGAACAAAAGTTTAACCATGATTGATAATTCTGTTCTCCTGTTTTCATTGTATCCTTGTTTAGAGTAGTAAAATATGTTCAATTATTGACATTCATATTTCTTCATTACATAAAATTTTGTGGTAAACTCTGAATAATCAAATTGTCTACGGTGAAATAGGTAATGATTTTTAAAAAACTGTCACATAAAGTATTATCAATACTGTTTAGTGCATCTGTTATAATTTCTGGGTTTTTGATATTTTTTAGAACCTATCCTGATAATTTTATATCAACATCTCTAGATGCGGTTTTATATTCGTTTTTGAAGTCTACATCCTGGATAAGAAATTCGTTTAGCGATTTTATAAATGAAATAAGAGTTTCACGCGAAGCAAAAGAAGAAATAGAAAAACTTAGAAGTCAAATAAGCGATTTACAATCACAATTAGCGGATTATCATGAAGTTAAGAGGGAAAATGCTCGCTTATCTGAATTTTGTGATATTAAGAAAGAGAGTCCTGACATGGAATTTACGAGTGCATCAGTTATCGGAAAGCTTTCAAATAAGAATATATTTATCGATGTCGGAAAGCGTGATGGCATTAGCAAAAATGATGCGGTTATAACCAGGGAAGGCTTTTTAGGAAGAGTCAGCAGAGTTGGCCCCTTTAGTAGTAATGTTACGACTATTCTTTCTCCAGATATAAAAGTGGGGGGGATAGATACTGTTACTGGAAATCCTGGAATGATTGCAGGTTCTTCTGATTTTTCTGATCAAAATTTAACACGTATGACTTTGATAAAATATAAAGACTCCGTAAACAGTTCTGATATTTTAACAACATCGGGGTATAGTGGTCTTTATCCTAAAAATCTAAAAATTGGAACAGTAGAGTCTATTCAATACGACGAAAACAGTTCTTCTTATGTTGCTACGGTGAAACCGTTTTGTAATGTAGAAGATGCTAAAAATGTTTATGTAATTACAAATTTTGCGAGTAAAAATCTTATAGATTACTAAAAAAGTTGTATGCGTTATAGTAAAATATCTCATTTAAAATTCTTTTATATTGCTATGACGAAGTTATTTTGAAACGCAAAAGATAGTAAAAATGTTTATGTAATTACAAATTCATAAGTAAAAATATTATAGATTACTAAAAAAGTTGTATGCGTTGTAGTAAAATATCTTATCTACAATTCTTTCTGAATAGTTCTTTTTTAAGAGTAAATTATATAGTTTTTCTAAATCTAGGATATCCTTTATTTCATCAGGAGTATCTGTACCATCGAAGTCGCTTCCTATGCAAACACAATCGACTCCGCCAAGAGATAAAAAGTGTTCTATATGTAAAAATATATCATAAAGTGTTGCATCGGAGCTTAAAAAATGCTTGCAGAAATTAACTCCTATTAATCCTCCTCTTTCAAGAATGATTTTAAATTGATCATCAGATATATTTCTTAAATGTTCATAAACTGCATTTGAATTTGAGTGTGAACAAATAAAAGGTTTAGAACTGATTTCGCATACGTCATAAAATAGTTCTTCACTCGCATGTGAAAGATCAATAATTATATTATTCTTTTCCAGATTTCTAACAACTTGTCTTCCAAATTCGGTTATTCCTCTACTATTTTTTACTAAACATCCGTCTCCTATGTTGCATTTTCCATTCCACGTCAGAGTGAGAACTTTAATTTTATTTTCCAAAAGAAGATTTATATTTGAGATATCATTTCCTAAAATTTTTCCTCCTTCTACTGTGAGGATTATTTTTGAGTTATCGATTTTGTAACTTTTAAAAAGATTAATTGCATCATTAAATAAATTTTTAGCTTCTTCTGAGTTATAATCATCTGGAATCCATATAGCAAAACATCCCTTGTATTCTTCGAACTTAGAAATCTTACTTAAATTTACACACAAATTACCATTTAATAGACTTTTATTTTCAACTAGCGATCTATATATGCTATCACAATGAAGATCAAAAAGTTTCATAGATTTATCCCCCAATCAAATGCATTCTCGATATGATTTATTTGAAATTTATTTCTAAATAAAACAACTTCAATTACGTCTATTCTAGGTTGCTTATTTACTTCGTTATTATACAGATATGTTTCTATAGTTTTCAATATTTTTACTCGTTTATGAAAATCAACACGCTCGCACGCACACCCATAAGTAGAAGATTTTTTTGTTTTAACCTCCACAAAAACAATGTAGTCTGAATTTTCGCATATTATATCTATTTCGCCATATCGACTATGAAAATTTCTTTCGATTATACAAAATCCGTGTTTTTCTAAATACTTTGTAGATATGTCTTCTCCCAACTTACCTATTTTCATATTATGTTTCTTAAAAATGACATTCTATGAATTTCACAAGGACCATACTTTCTTATAGCATTTATATGTTCTTTAGTTCCGTACCCTTTATTTTTATCAAATCTGTAAACTGGAAATTTTAAATGCATATTTTTCATAAATCTATCTCTCATAACTTTTGCAACGATAGAAGCACACGATATTGAATAAGATATAGAATCACCTTTGACTATGGTTTTTACATTAACATCGAAGGTAAATTTTGGAGAAATATTTCCATCGACCAAAATTAAATCAGGAGTTACTTTCAAATCTTCTACGGCTCTTTTCATAGATAAAAGAGATGCATTCAAGATGTTCATTTCTTCAATTTCTTCAACACTGGATATTCCAATTTTGTAAGAGATATTGTTTTTATTAATCTCATCAAATAGATACTCTCTTTTTTTCTCAGAAAGCTTTTTGGAATCATTTATATCTTCAATTTCAACTGGTGAAAAAATCAGAGCACAAGAGTAAACTGGACCAGCTAATGTTCCTCTTCCAACTTCATCGACTCCGCATATCAATTTGTGATCTTTTGATAATTTAATATCAAAATCATATAGACTACTAATTTAAAACCTCCAACATATCTTAACCAAAATTCCCTATATAAAGCTTCTTTAAAGGTAAACCGAAAGTTTTTTTCAAACCTAACATAATATTTCATGTTTTTTTTTGATAATTAAAGATGATTAAGAATTTAAAAACACTAATTTAAAATATTGAATTATATCTTCATAAAAACTATCCACATAAAACTTCTTCGATGATAAATCAAAAACTTTTTTTAAATTCGTCGCCATATTCCATGTTTTCTTGATAACTAAAGATGATTAAGAATTTAAAAATACTAATTTAAAATATTGAATTATATCTTCATAAAAACTATCCACATAAAACTTCTTCAATGATAAATCAAAAACTTTTTTTAAATCCGCCGCCATACTTCATATCTTTTGATAACTAAAGATGATTAAGAATTCAAAAATACTAATTTAAAATATTGAATTATATCTTCATAAAAACTCCCCACATAAAACTTCTTCAATGATAAATCAAAAACTTTTTTTAAATCCGCCGCTATATTCCATGTTTTCTTGATAACTAAAAATCAAAATTGCACAAATTATTAATCTAAGACCTCCAACGATATCCTACCTAGATTTCCCATACGAAACTTTTTTATAAATAAATTCGAAGCTCTTTCCAAATCTAAAGTACCACCCTTAGATACAAGACCGTTTGCTCTCGCAAAATCGGATAACTTCTCTACAGCTTCGTTTCTTTTAATTTTATACAAATCGCTCATCAAATTCAAAGATAGATCCTCCAAATCTAAAATCTCAGATTTTATTAGGCCTAGATATGAAATATACTTTGAGGAGGGAAAATGCAACTTTGTGGGCAAAATTCCAGGAGTATCACATATTTCCAAATTCTTGAACGAAATCCAGCTCAGATCTCTAGTCACACCAGCTCGATTTTCAACTTTTAATTTTTTTAAATGGCAAATACTATTGATAAAACTACTCTTTCCAACATTAGGAACTCCAGCAACCATAGCACGAAATTTTTTCTTGTTTCCCAGATTTATTGAATTTAAAAAATCGAGGTTTATATTTTTTTTGCTATTAACTTTCAAAACATACATATACTTTTCTGAAAAATAGTTAGCCCATCGATCAGTTTCACTTTTGTTAGCTAAATCGTATCTATTGAGAACTAAGATACAAGGCTTATTTTTAAAAACACTATAAACCCCCGCAGCTTGAGTGCTCACAGGAGCGCGTGCATCGACTATCTCAAACCAAAAATCAATAAACCTAGTAACTTCTTTTATTTTCTTTAGGGATTTTGCCATATGTCCAGGAAACCAATTTAGTTCATTATTATCTACCATAATCTTCTTTCTGTTTTATATTTCTTTATTTAATTTTTCTAATCCTTTCTTTATCTTATCAAAATTCCTAACAATTGACTCTAGCTTGTCTTTTTTTAATCCATCTAAAATTGAAATAAGACCACCAACAATTTCACTATAATAACTATTTATCAACGACTTTTTATTTTTATAAAGTTTATTTGCATCTTCTATTTTTTTTATTTTACCAAGATCATCATATAAATTTCGAATACCAACCATTGCTCTATTCCCATCATATCTTGATCCAAATCTTCCTGATTCTTTCTGATATTTCCCAAAGCATTTAACAATCAATGTATTTATTTCTTTTGAACCAAAAATTGAATACTCACAGTCTTTAAAACTATTCACTCCCTCCTGATTAACTTCATTTACCTTAGAATTCCATGCTGTAAAAAAACCAGAGGGAATTGGCCTAAATGCAGAGATATATTCATCATCAATGCCGTCAAAAACGAAAACATCGATATCATTTCGCGATTTTTTATCTGTTTTTTGAAATTCGCACCATTCGTTTTCGAATATCAAATCTATTTTTTGTAGATAATGTTCAATTTTTACCAAATCATTACCTTTTAATAATTTTAAAAAATTATTGAGCAAATTCTTGATCCTATTTCTTTTTGTTATTGCTTTTCCATGTCTATCCTCTTTTGAGCCGTTAAATGACAAGGAACTTGAACGTTTAAGGTGAGATTTACCTTCAGATTTCGAATTAGCTTTTTTATCCCAAATTCCCTTCAATTTTGAAAAAATACCAACCACACTTACCACCTACCCCGTAACATAACAGAATATTTTTATTTTATCAAATATAACCAAACATATCAACTTAATACACAGATAATGTACTATTTACCTATTTTTTTTAGTACACTTCTAATAATATTCTCGACAGATAAGGAAGAGTCCAATTTTTCCAAAATGCTTAAAACATCTTTTTTTGAATACCCCAAAACCTCCAAAGCAGATAATGCCTCTTTTTTGTTGTTATCAGGTAAAATTACTCCACTAGATACAGAAAATTGTTTGATTTTCCCTTTTAGTTCTAAAAGAATTCTTTTTGCCATTTTTTCTCCGACTCCATTTGCTTCGGTCAATGTTTCCACATTATTTTGGTTTATTATATGTAGTAATTGATCGGGAGAAAATATTGAAAGAATCGACAGAGAAGCCTTGGGCCCAACTCCGGTTACTGAAGTTAATAAATCAAAAAACTCGATATTTCTAATATCTTTAAATCCAAAAAGATCCCAGCTGCTCTCTCTCACAATCAGACGCGTGAAAACCTTAACTTGCAAATTTAATAATGAACTTAAATTTCCTATGGTTTTAAAATCTGATTTGCACTTGAAGCCTACCCCACCACACTCTAACACAAAAAAATCGTTAGAGACAGATCGAAGAATTCCATCTAAGCTATATATCAACATGAACTCCTGATAAAATCAGATATTTTTAAATTTACTTTGAAATCTGCTAATGTTAGCGTGACAA
Organism: uncultured Clostridia bacterium; assembly: GCA_947165155.1. GTDB lineage: Bacteria > Bacillota > Clostridia > Oscillospirales > Acutalibacteraceae > Improbicoccus. The sequence goes on from CAMUZI010000012.1 coordinate 23,892, forward strand.
ATAGCCAGAGCAACAGCATCCGCGGCATCATCAGGCTTTACTGGTTCTTTTAAGTTCAAAAGTCTCTGAGTTACCAACATTATCTGCCTTTTCGTAGCCTTACCAAAGCCTGCTAATGATGACTTAACCTGAAGAGGCGTGTACTCGAAAATTTCAATTCCCGCTTTTTCAACAGCCAAAAGTATAACTCCTCTCGCTTGTGCCACATTTATAGCAGTCTTTTGATTATTCTGAAAGTACAATGTTTCAATTGAAATACATGAAGGCTTAAACGCATCAATTATATAAGACATTTCATTGAAAATGTAAACCAACCGCTGCGGAAAATCAACCTCCTTCGAAGTTTCAATAACGCCGCACTTCTCAAGAACGAATTTCCCGCAGTCAAAATTCAAAATCGAATATCCAACTATAGCATATCCCGGATCAATTCCTAGAATTTTCAAAATCTCTCCAAAACACCTATTAAGAAGCAGCTATCACTGCATCAGCAGATTCACTTAAATTTCCCACTTCAATTCGATTTCGATCGCCCATATCTAACACTTCACTTTTAACCAACCGAGCTTTACCAGATTTACCTTTAACTACTGGCCTTTGATTAACGTCTCGGCTATCTTTGATGGTTTTAAAATTACCGTATTTCTTACCTCCCTTCCCAACATAAGCATTTCTTTCTTTCAATCCTTGCTTAAATGCCTTAACTACATTACCCAACGCCTTACATAGCTCTTCCAATCCATCATACTTCCCATAAAGCTTCCTCGCCCAAACATTAAAAACAGAGGCAGCAGAACCACTTAACACATAACTACATAAACCTGTGATTATCCATGGAAGAATCGCTGCTATACGCTTATCATTATGAGCAGCTATAAGAACCCATTTTTTAAGGTATTGCTTAACGAGAAGAGCACCACCAACCGTTACACCACCAAATGTAACAGACGAAAATACAAACCTCAGACCTATGTGAACAAACAGCGCAAGTGCCCAATAGTGTTCTGCGAGCCCCTTAAGTGCATCCAAATCGCCTGTCCTAAAATATTCCAAAACTCTTGGATCCTCTAAGATTTCAGCAGCCCCTCTCATTGCCGCCGAAAGTGCATTATCTCTACCATTAATACCCAAAGCAACAGGCGCATAGGGTGCAAGAACAGGAGCCTTATCTTTTGCCGCATTGCACGCCTCAATTTTATCCTCCAACACCTTATTCATACTATTCACAAATGCCTCAGGATTACGATTTGCTATCGCCTGCACGTCTTCTGTAGTTTCTTCCTTCCACGAATCCGTTTCATCTGGATTGGCACTAGCACTCCCTAGAGCACACATACCTGAACACAGAATAGCACATACTTTCCTCAACCTAAACATAAACAACACCTCAAAACAAAATTCCCAGGTTTAACTTCAACCTGCAAGTTAATTGTAAAATAAAATAAAAGATAAGTCAACTGGAAGGGAAGGTATTGCTAAAAATAGATATATGAAGCAAAACAACTTAAATAAACTAGTAAAAAAAACAACAAGAAATAAAATTTTATTGTTTCGTTTTTAAAGTGATATTTTCAATGTTTCTATCCACTTTTCTATTAAACACACAAACCAAAACGCCAAACGACATTTAAGTCAATCAGCTCAAGAATAATCGATCACCAGTATTTAAATTTTTTTTAACTTGTGCATCAAATCTAACATTATCTTTCCCTAAATAGCGTCATTTAAAAAGCTCTCTAATCTATCATACGGAATCGCACCAGAAGTTTTATCGAATATTTCTCCTTTTTTGAATATCATCATTGTTGGAACCGACGATATAAAATATTTTTCTGCCAATCCATCACTATCATCAACATCTATTTCTACAAATTCTATATCCTTAAATTTTTCAGACGCTTGTTCGATAATGGGTATCATCATTCTGCAAGGTCCACACCAAGATGCTGTAAACTTAACAAAAATTGGTTTCTTAGAATTACTAACAAGATTTTCAAATTCGATTTTACTATTTATCCTCTTTATCATATACATCACCTTCCTTAGCATTTTTCCCAAATGGGAGACATCACTCTTAATCTATCGATTACCGGAACAAGAGATTCACAAATATAATCTACATCGTCTATTGTGTTCTCATATCCTAATGTCAATCTAAGAGATCCATGTGCAACCTCATGCGAAAGCCCTATTGATAATAGAACATGACTGGGATCTAGCGAGCCAGAGGTACACGCCGAACCTGACGACGCACATATCCCCACGGCATCCAGATTCATTAAAATCGATTCACCCTCGATTCCGAGAAAACAAAAACTGCAAGAGCCAGGAATTCGATTTGAAGGATGCCCCGTGAGAATAGTTTTATCTATCTTAAGTATTTTGTCAACTAATCTATTTTGCATATTTTTCAATTTAATAGAAACCGAATCCATTTCGCTTATTGATATTTCCAAAGCTTTAGCCATTCCAACAATAGATGATACATTTTCAGTCCCTGCGCGAAGATTTCTTTCCTGTGCACCTCCTCTTATGAACGGAGGAATATTTGTCCCTTTTTTCACATAAAGAAATCCAATTCCTTTTGGACCGTTGAACTTGTGTGCAGAAGCTGACAGCATATCTACACCTAGCTTCTTTACATCTATTTCTATATGTCCTACTGCTTGTACTGCATCAGTATGAAATAATACACTATTCTTCTTGCAAATTTTAGAAAATTCCTCTATGGGTTCTATTGTTCCTATTTCGTTGTTTGCCGTCATTATAGAGACTAAAAAAGTATCGTCTTTCAGTTCTTTTGAAAGATCATCTGGATTTAAAACACCAAACCTATCTGGCGAAAGATACGAAACTTCGACATTTTGTAAATTTTTTATCGGATTTAAAACTGCATGATGCTCTATTTTTGAAGTAATAATATGATTCTTATTTTTATGTTTTTCTCGTGATGACCTAATAGCGAAATTATCAGATTCCGATCCACACGATGTAAAAACTATCTCTTCAGGAGAAGCATTAATACACTCAGCAATTGTCTTACGCGCCTTTTCAATTTCTTTTTTTGCATCTCTTCCTATGGAATATATACTAGATGGGTTTCCAAATGAGCTTGACAAAAACGGAATCATAGCTTCCAGAACTTCTTTTCTCATTTTCGAAGTTGCTGCATTGTCAGCATAAACAAATCTACTCAACTTACCTCCCTATATATACAAAAAAAATTACGCTACCCAGTAGCGTAATGTAGCACAACCCCTTTCGATTTACAAAATCTAATATCTCAACTTTTAAGATTCCACTTACCAAAACACACCTACAAACTTCATTTTAAACTCATGTTATGAACTCATAATGTTAGCTATTCTTTACATTTATCGCTTTATTAATCACGTTCTATGCCTATCATTTTTGACTACTCCCCTCAAAATTGGCACGCACATCCAATTTATTTTTCGAAAAAGCCCCTTTTGACACTTTACGTGCTCCCATTTTTATTCGTTTTTTACTTTGTATGGCGATTTTTTCACCTTTTGGATTTTGATTTAATGTACGTCGTTTGC
>CAMUZI010000013.1 GCA_947165155.1 uncultured Clostridia bacterium
ATTTTATATCCAAGATTCCAGATTTACTATCTAATTGATCAATTCTTAAATTTGGATCGATAATTTCTATACGTGAATATTCTTCCTCCTAAATTCAACACTTTTATTATATCAAACTCAGCAGAAAAAGTCAACCCAAAAGTTTGATTTTCTTAATTAAAATGAAATTTTATCTGTGAATATACTTGTCTTATATTGATGATATATTTTATATCTTATCCAATTCCAGTGAGTTCTAAAAACCTATCACTATCTGTGCATACTTCAAATTTTATTTTATTAACTTCACTAGATGCGCCAAATAGTTTTCGAGCACAATCGATTTTATAGTTTTCTTTGTTTGAACGATCATTTGATTCTTGTGTACCTTTGGTTTCGATTATGAAGTATGTTTTGTTTTTACAAACTATTGCCCAATCAGGAGTGTAATTTCCTATTGGTGTTGGAATTTTAAATTGTATTGGTAATTTAGCATAAACGGTAATGCTTTCTGAACCATCCAATCCCTTTGCGAATTCTTCCTCTTGTTTGCTATCTAACTGTATATAATTTTGTAAAGATTTACTTTTTTCCTTTAAGTTATCCTCACTATTATGTACGCTTTCAAATATTGAAATTTTATAATCTATTTTAGTCTTTTTATATTGAAGTTTTTCTTTACAAATTTTCTTTTTAGCTTGTGTAATTAAGTCACACATTTTAGATATGAATTCTTGCAGATTTTTACCTATTTCTTTTATTTTATTGTCACCTAGTTTCATTAAAATATCATAAATAGTTTTTCGTGTTAAATTAGTATTATCTGCAATATCTTTTATAATATCACATTTTGCATCTGCATCTTCGCATTCTAAAGTGTGACTCTTAATTGCTTGAGTCTTAAATTCTTTTCCAAACCATTTTCCCCTTTTTATTTTGTATTTTTGAAGGTTAACAGATAACGAATTCTCTTGTATTTTATTGATTATTTCTTCGATCATTTCATCCTTATCTAGTTGTACCTTATATGTAAATCTGGATTTGATTTTGTTCCAAAGAATTAGAAATTTCTTTTTGTTTTCATGGATAATTTTGACTTTGATTCTATTTCGTGCGTTATGGATTGTGTGTTTATTTTGATCTTTATTTTTATCTGAGTAATCCTCCTCGTATTCAGACTGTAGACTTTGTACGAATTTTTCATAACTTTCATTTGCAATGACAGTTAAAGTATTAACATCAAAATCACTCGTATTACTATCAATTCTGTTTCCTTGCTGGTCGACACATAATCGCATTCCGCGTCCTATTTCTTGTCTCTTAGATATTTCGTTAGAAGAATGTTTAAGAGTGCATATTTGAAATATGTTAGGACAGTCCCATCCTTCACGTAGTGCAAATTTTGTAAATATAAATCTCAATGGATCTTTCAAATCCAAAAGTTTTTTTTTATCCTTTAATATTTTGTCATAAACTTTATCATTTTCTTTCTCTTGTTCTGTTTTTGTTGTTTTGTCTTTACTGAAATATCCATTATGAACTTTTGAGATATCATTTTGTGTAAGTTCTAAAAATTCTTTATAGTCATCGTCTATGTCATCTTTACAAAGATAATCGTTCACTATTTTTTTATATTCATCTTCAAAGATTTTCCCATATTTTCCAAGAGTTGTGTAATTTCCTTCATATTGTCTATAGTTTGATACATCATCTAAGAAAAATAGCGAAAGTACTTTTATGTTTTTTTTACGTAAATCTTTTTCTTTTTCAAAATGTGATAATATTGTCTCACGAATTTGAATTCTTTGAAAATCATCGTCATTACTGCTAATTAATTGATCAACAGTTATTTTAGTTCCATTTGAAAGTACAATGTAATCTTCTTCGGCTCTTATCTCATGAATTTTTATCCCTTTATAAGATTCTAAATTTCCAGATTCAAGATATAAATCATCTCCTTGTTTGAGTTTTTTCGACACTCTTTTTATTCTATTTTTTTTATCTTTTCTTTCAAACTCAACTTTTGCTAATGGAGATTTTTCCTTAGATATCTCTATTCTGTCCAAATATAGATAGAAATTTGCTCCAGATAAGTCAACTAATTCTATGCCTTTTACTTCAACTCTCTTAACAAGTTGATTTTTATATGCATCCAACGAATCTAGATCATAAATCAAATTATGGATTTTTCTGTGCGTTGCAGAGTAATTTAAATAAAACAATGGATTAAATTTATTAAGAGCTTCCGCAGTTATTTTCCCTTCCATTCTTTGTGGTTCATCACGAATAATTATAGGATTAACATTAGAAATAACATCAATAGTTCTTGAATTGAATTCTTCTTCCCATTTTTTGTAAATAACCCTATTTCCATTAGACTCTGCAAACGATTGCATAGTTATAATCATTACATTTATTTTTATTTCAGGATCAATTCCAAAATTCCTTATGTTATTACGATTTTTACTATCGTATACAAAATGTTTAATTTCTTCACCATATTCATTACGAAAGTGTTGTCTAGTATCTTTAAAGGCTTGAGAAACACCTAATTTAATAGCACTACTAGGTACTACTACTATAAATTTAGTCCAACCGTAATTTTTATTCAGTTCAAATATTGTTCTTATATAGGTATAAGTTTTTCCAGTACCAGTTTCCATTGAGATATCTATGTGATATTGTCCGTTCTCTTTTTTTAATTCATCAGATAAATTTATTTTATTTTCTTCTTGGACTTTTTTTATGTTATTTAATATCTGTTCATCACTTAAATGCAAATTAAAATTTTTATAATCCTCCTTCTTTTTTTCTTGACCTTTAAAAACAGAAACAACTGAATTGACAGCTTTAAGTTGATGATCTTGTGCTCTAAAAGTGAATTTCATTTTATATCACCTCCCATTTCAAATTAGGATTATATATTTTAACTAAAGGGTCAACATTAATAAGAGTATTATCATCAACTGCGCTATCTCTTGTAACTAAATACTTGAGATTTTTGTGTTTATCCAGAATTTTCTCTACTAAATCATCAGTTAGATTGTCATCAAAATAACATATTAATTCATCATTATTGACATTAAAAAAACGCTTATTCTCTAAAAACTCCTCTTTTATGGGAGAGGAGAGAAAAATACCAATTTTTAACATACTTTGAATTAATAAATCTTCTGGAGTTCGATCTTCTTTGATATTTTCATACAGTTTATTATTTTTAATCAACGATAAATTATATTCTTTAGGTAAATAATGCGTTTTTTTCATATTTGAAGTATCTAACTTAAGAACTCTAAACCCTATATCAAGATCAGTTTTACCAGTTTCTTCAATTATTTTTTTACCAGCTCTTCTAATTCTTTCTTTTCCAATTTCACAAATATTTTTATATCCAGCTTTGAAAGCTTCGCTTTTTTCATTGCAAGACTCAGGAAGTTGTACCATTATAAATTTTCTGTTTCCACCATCCTCAGCGTTTAATTGCATTACCGCATGTGCTGTAGTCGCTGAACCGCTAAAAAAGTCTAAAATGGTAAAATTGTTACTGAACATCAATTCTAATAATATTTTTATAAAATCTAATGCTTTAGTGTTTGAGAAAACACCTTTTACTTCAAATAGTTTGTCCATTTTAGATGTAGCAGATTCTGTCATTAAATCTAAGCCGTATTTTTTATTTGGAATAAATGAATTTATTTGTTTTTTTATTTCTCTGTCTTTTTCATATATTGTACCATCATTCTTAAAATATAAAGAGTTTTCGAAAAATAAATTATATATTTTTTCCCTGCTATATAGTGGTATTGATGGCCTACCAGTTTTTAAATTACTACAAGCATATCGAGTGTATCCATGTAGCAATAAAAATTTTCCTCTCTCTGAAGTTATATATTGATCTTTTTTTTCTTCATATTCATCTAATAGTTCCATTTTATTTTTAACTTTATTATAGTAAATAACAAAGCATCTGTCTGAATTAGAGTTCATTGCTAATGCATTGCTATTATTAGCACCACAAACCTGACGCTTACTTTGACGAAATTCACCATATTTATCTTTTAATACTTGTCGTTTATCAGAACCAATTTGTATACCATTGAAGTATTTTTTTAATTTTTTTTCTACAAGTTTTGATTTTATATATTGTTTATTCTTAGTATATACTAAACAGTGTTCATAACTTTCAGAGACAAATGCATTATTTTTTCTTCCTTTTGGATTATTTTCAACCGCAAAAATAGTTATAAAGTTTTCTTCTCCAAAAATCTCATCACATAATTTTCTAAGATTATGTACTTCATGCTCATCAATAGAAATAAAAATAACCCCGTCATCGGTGAGCAAATCTCTAGCAAGTTTTAATCTAGGATACATCATATTTAACCAGTCTGTATGAAATCGTCCATTAGTTTCTTTATTTTGAACTAAACGATTTCCATTGTCGTCAACTTGATTTGTTTCACGTAAATGTTCTTTTTCGTTTTTTGCATAGTTGTCTTTGTAAATAAAATCCTTACCAGTATTGTACGGAGGATCAATATAAATCAATTTAATTTTCTTAAAATACGCATCACGAAGAATTTTCAAAACTTCAAGATTATCACCCTCAATGTAAAGATTTTGAGTTGTATCCCAATTAACACTTTCCTCTTTACATGGACGCAATGTATTTTCAGTTGGTTGATTTGCTAAACGTATCGATTCATTTTTTCCAGGCCAAGTAAACTCATATTTTTCACTGTTCTTAATAACATCATCAGAAAGTTCTTGTTTTAAAGTTTCGAAATTAACTTTGAGAGTAGTATTTCCATTTGAGTCTTTGCCCTCTGTCACACAATTTGGAAATAACTCTTTTATTTTTGAAATATTCTCAGAAACGATATTCGACGTACATGTATTTAATTTTTCCAATCCAAATCACCTCTTTTGGTTAAAACTCACAGCAATTATATGGTTTTGTGCTTATTTTTGCAAGTTTTGTACAAAAAAGCACTATTGGATTAGTAGTGTTACTGAGCAGTTAAAACGAAATCTTTTTAGCATCATTGAAGAAGCGATAACATGACGATTTACTATATCCAAGTTTTTGAGAAATTTGCTCCCATGACATTTCATCCACGTATTTATAAATCAAAACTCTGTACGAGGCTTCAGGTAGAAACAATTTGGAGTTATGATAACAAAATAAATACAAATTTAATATGAATTTATTGCCAAATTTGTTAAATATCTATTGACAAAAAAAAAAAAATGATTTACTATGTATGTAGTTCGTTTTTACGAACTGTATATATTTTGATTTGGGAGGTTTTTCTATGAGGTCATTTAAGAGGTTAGCGGTAAGTGCATTAGTTTCTGCTGCTTTATGTCAATCTGGGGCTTCGGCTTTGCCGACTGCTGGAAGAGTAGTCGTTGGGGTAGGTGTTCCTTTGGCGATACTTGGTACGTTTTTTTGTGTTGGGTACTATGAGGATGCACAGGATGATGCACAGTATGAAGCAGAAAAGAAGGCGAGATTGGAAAAAACAATGGCCAAAATTGATAACTGTGTTGGTTATCATCAGAGAGAATTTTTTAGGCTTTGTTTTGATGAGTTTTTTAGTAATGAAGACAAGCGTTCAGTGAATTCTGATGAATTAGAAAAACGTGTTGAAGGTTTGGTACTTAGTGATAAAGGTTCGATACAGGGTAATAGTCTTGTTGAATTAAAAAGTAAGGAAGAATTGTGCTCCTTTCTTAAGGGTAATCCGAAGAAGAAGATTTGTAATTTTTGTCCTGAGGATGTTATAGACATTGCCAATAGATGTATGCGCATTTTTACAAGGGGTGTAAAGGAATCAGATTTGGATAAAATAGTTAAAATTAAAAGCAATGATAAAGAATGGTCAGATGGGTTTGCATTTAATGGATTTGAGGTTTATCATCGTAAAGACGGTGGTAGAATTAAGTTGGTGGAACGTTTTACAGTCGGAGATCATAATTTATCTTGTGAAATTATTTTAAGATCTTAATATCTTATTCATTCGTTTCACACACACACAAAGAAAATTTGGTGTGTGTTATTTTTTATCAGTATTAATGAAATGTACTTTCAATAGTATTATTTAACTTTAAAAAATATAAAAATTAATAACAAAATTAAAAATTTGAACTTTCCATTGCTCAAACTCAGAAAGCTGATGTGCAACAAATTTTGAAAAATTTACGATATTTCAAGAGTAATTTTTTTAATCTCGATTTACTCGCAAAAAAATCACTCCTTCGGTTAATTGTTGAACAAATAACTTGGAGTGATGAAAAATTAACTATTAAATTCAAAGGTGAACTTACTTAATTTTATCTTATTTTTTTACCTTTATGTAGGCTTAAGAAATAATACGGACAACAGTATAAGTATGAGATTTGCCGATCAGATGTTTGTTTTGGGGTATGGTATCGTGTGCTGGAGATTTACCTTTAGCATAAAACTTAACTTCAATATGAGAATATTTTCACAAAGTTCCCCAAAGCTTTTAGAACTACGGTCGCCCACGAAGAAGTCAACAAGCCTTTTAGTTTTTCTGTTCATTGCTGTCCAAAGCCATATTTTTTTTAGTTTATGCATGTTTCGTCAAGTTCTAAAATATCTACTTGCTTATTTTTTGTGGGATATTCTCGATTTTAGAAGCCAATTGCTTGTAATTTGACATAATCCGGGCAACCACGATGTCCTCCGGTATAATTGCATCCACAAGATTTACATCTTTGCTTACCCTTGTGAAATCCACATTTTGGACATTTCATTTCGTTTTCTATATCTTCTTTTTACCATTTGTATCCTATTTTTGCAATGCCAAAGTTAGTAAATCACAAAAAAGACGGTGTATACTGATATAGGTATACAATCGTCTTTGAACACAACATTTTTGTGCTCAGATCCTTTTACCATTAATATTTCAATAACATTTTGCAATGCCTTTTGTTACATATGCCCGTTTTTAGCGATTTCAACATTTTTTTGTTTTCTCTTAAACAACTCCGAGATACTAACCGGTATCAAAGATAAAACAAAGACCAATATCCAGTGAAAAAATGAAATCTGCGAAGAATTTAAAACGTAAGATCCAAGAGGAGGTATCAGAACCATTGTAATGAGTACAGACATTGTTACAAACGATGCATAAACTAGTTTCGGATTTTTGCTCCACTGATGTTTGAAAATGGATTTTTCACTTGAAATATTGAAAATATTGAGTATCGATGCTATCCCCAAAACTAAAAACGCCATGGTTTGTCCGATTTTTAAGTCTGGAGTGAAACTTGCAATTTGCGAAAACCTTCCTATGAAAAATGCTATGAGAGTAGATGATGAAACTAATATAACTTGTCTGATTACTTTAAGCATATAAACTTTATCGAGTATTCCCTCCTTATAACTAATAGGTTTATATAACATCACGTTTCTTTCTGGCAGTTCTCTAGAAAAATAAATACTTGGAATTCCGGTGCCTAATAAGTCGATCATAAGAAGCATTATTGGACTCATTAACGTCCCCCAGTTCATAACTTGCGAAACGATCATTATTATAATCTCTGAAATACAACATATCGATAAAAAACAAACCGTTTTTTTTATATTTTGATAGATATTTCTTCCCTCATGAACAGCCTCAATTATAGTTGAAAAATTGTCATCAGTTAAAACCAAATCAGAAGCGTTTTTAGCAACTTCCGTTCCATTTATTCCCATCGCAACACCAACATCAGAAGCTTTTATCGCAGGCGCGTCATTTATGCCATCCCCTGTCATTGATACAATTTTGCCGTTATTTTGCCAAGCCTTTACTATTTTTAGCTTATCTTTTGGAGCAACACGTGCGTATACAGAGTAATCTTTTACTATGTTTGTAAGCTCTTGTTCAGAGATTTCGGAAAGTTCACTTCCAGACATAACTTTTGAACCCTCCTCAAGAATTCCTATCTCCTTTGCGATAGCAGAAGCAGTTATAGAGTGATCGCCCGTAATCATGATTATTCGAATTCCCGCTTTTTTAGCAATTTGAACCGAAGATTTAGCATCAACACGAGGAGGATCTATGATTCCAACCATCCCTTCGAATTTTAGGCCATCTTCAACTTCGTCTAGATTTTCTGGTAGAATGTCGACTTCTTTGCTTCCAAGAGAAATAACTCTTAGTGCCTCATTTGCAAATTCATCGTGAACTTTTTTTATCTTTGTTACATCAGCATTCAAAAACGATAACCTATCTATGGCTCCTTTAACTAAAACTAAGTACTTTTGAGTTACGTTACTTTTAAATATCACAGACATCATTTTTCGTTCCGACGAGAAAGGAATCTCATGGACTTTTTCGTAATTTTCGTTAATTTTTTCTTTTACATCAAAAAATAACTTTACAATAGCCATTTCAGTTGGATTACCGATTGAATTTGATTCTTTATGAATATCAATATTGCTAACCATAGCAAGTTTTTTGATAAAATCAGAATTTTTTTCACTAAACTCATCTTTTGGGTTGAAAATTTTTTCTCCGGTCCAAATTTTTCTAACTTCCATTTTCCCTTGCGTCAGAGTCCCTGTTTTATCGGAACAGATAACGGAAACACTTCCAAGAGTTTCAACAGCATGAAGCTTTTTAATAAGACCACGTCTTTTAACGATGTTTTGAACACTATGAGTTAACGAAAGAGTTACAATCAGTGAAAGAGTTTCGGGAGTGGCAGCAACTGCTAATAAAACGGTTGTTAATAGTATATTCCATATATTTTCACCTCTTAAAATTCCAACAATAAATAAAACTACACTCGAAAATATAGCTACCATACTGATTAAATTGATAACCTTATTCAATTTCATCTGCAATGGAGTGATTACCTTTTTATTACTATTTAAAAACTTTGCTATCTTACCCATTTCAGTTTGCATGCCAGTCGATGTTACAACAACTTTAGCCTTACCTTTCGTAACATAGCAACTGGAAAATACCATATTTTTTCTTTCTGCCACAGAAGTTTTTTCTTCAACCAAGATATCGCAATTTTTTTCAACAGGTTCACTTTCCCCGGTAAAAGCTGATTCATCTACCTCAAAATTTGTGCACGTTACTATCCTCGCGTCTGCTGGAATCAAATCTCCTACTTTAAGTTCAATAATATCACCGGGAACTATCTCATCTTTTCTAATCACCCTTCTGGAGCCATCACGTAAAACCACACAACTTGGAACGCTCAAATCAGAAAGCTCGTCCAACACTTTTTCTGCATTCCTTTCCTGAAATATAGTCAAAAAAATATTCATACCTATAATTCCAAATATGACAAATGGTTCAATAAATCCGCTTCCATTGCGACAAGCCATAATAAAAGAAATAGCAGATGCAACTAAAAGAACTGTCATCGAAATATCTTTAAATTGCCTAAGAATTCGATTAACCCAACTCTCTTTTTTAGGTTTTTTATATTCATTTTTACCATACATATCTAATCTTTTTGAAGCTTCTTCACTAGAGATTCCTTCAACATTCGAGCCCAGCTCTTCAAAAACAGAATTTATATCAATATTCCAATATTTAGACACAGCCTAACACACCTCCGTAATAGCATCAAAAAACTAACCCCGCGCTATACAACACAAAAACAACGCTCTGAGAAATAAAAAACATCCAAAATAACTTTATCACTCTGATTTTTAAACAATCACTAAGTGGTTTCTACTTATAATGACCTATCTGTCCTTTTTTCGATCGTTTTCTGAATGTATCCCGATTTTTTAACTAAAGTACTTTATCCATTTAATTTTTATTTGAATCCCAATGGTCAAGGTAATGGGATCCGAACCTATATCTCTTGGTCCCAAACCAAATACACTGTCAGACTAAGAAACACTTTGAAAAAAGCTAAACTCGCAAAACAATACTCTCTTTCTCCTCTGCTTTTTTATATTCTACATCTCTCTATATTTTTTGGCAATGCCCTAAATAAGCCAATATTGAATTTTTATTATTTTCTAATAAAGCAACAATAAAAAACGAAAGGATACCACCAAGATGTCAATAGGAGGAATATATATAAAGTGGAATTGTCAAAGATATATTTTAAGAGACGTATAGCTATTCCAAATAAAAAAAGGCATAAATTATAAAAGTTTATGAAGAAAAGAATTTAGAAGTAGAAAGTTTGATAGAATTTAAATTATCTAAAAAAGCTTAGGACAATGTTTAATATTAGCCCGAAGAATTTTAAAATTATAAAATCTTGTTATTTTTTCGAGAGAGTTTTTGCGATCAAAAAGAGCGTTATTTATAACAATAACGCTATTTTCAGTTTTACTAAAAGCATATAGGAGCCAAAAAACCATGATACAAAGGTACATGAAGAGAACTATCAATCATAGTTAAACTTTTAGACTAACAATTAAGTTTTACGAGCAAAACAAGCAAGACAACGATGAGAAGACGATTCACACGTTCAACGTATTATTACTTAAATCTACATAAAGGTAAAAAATAAGAAAACTTAAGCAAATTCACCTTTAAATTCAACAATTAACCGAAGGAATAATTTTTTGTGAGAAAATCAAAATAAAAAAAAGGCATTGATAAAAATAAATAGATGAAGCAAAACGATTCGGATAAACTAGTAAAAAAATAACAGGAGTAAAATGATAAGCAAACTTTATTCTTTCGTTTTTAGAGTGATATTTTTAAGGTTTCTATCCACTTTCAGCAATGTTTCAAACTTCACGAAATACCGTCAATCATTCAACTTTAAAGCAGATAAAAATGCTTCTTGTGGAATCTCAACTTTTCCAAACTTTCTCATACGCTTTTTTCCTTCTTTTTGGTTTTCAAGAAGCTTTCTTTTCCTCGTTATATCCCCGCCGTAGCATTTAGCAGTAACATCTTTTCTATATGGACTAATAGTCTCTCTTGCTATAGGTTTATTCCCGATACATGCTTGTATCGCTACCGAAAAAGATTGTCTTGGAATTTTATCTTTTAATTTTTCAACAATTTTGCGTCCTCTATTGTACGCTTTATCTTTATGTAAAATAACAGAAAATGCATCAACTAACTCTCCGGCAACAGCTATGTTTAACTTAACAAGTTTAGATTCTTTAAATCCCTCAATTTCGTAATCAAACGAGGCGTACCCCTTGGTCTTTGATTTTAATGTGTCAAAAAAATCATATACTATTTCGTTTAATGGCAATTTATAGTTTATATCTGCTCTATCTGAATTTATATAATTTATTCCTACAAATTCTCCTCTTCTTTCTTGACAAAACTCCATTATGCTTCCTATGTACTCAGAAGGAGTATATATATGTGCATTGCACACGGGTTCCATGGTCTTTTTTATATCCCCTTCGCTTGGATATGTCGCAGGGTTATCGACCTTCAATACTGTACCATCAGTTTTTTCGACTTTATAAACTACTCCAGGAGTTGTTATTATCAAATCGAGATCGTACTCTCTTTCAAGACGCTCACATATTATTTCCATATGTAGTAAACCAAGGAAGCCACACCTAAATCCAAATCCCAAAGCACTAGAAGATTCGGGTTCAAAGGTAAGAGAAGCATCATTTAGTTGAAGTTTTTCAAGAGCATCTTTTAAAAAATTATATTTGTCTCCATCTACTGGATAAATTCCGCAGTAAACCATCGGATTTATATTCTTATATCCAGGAAGCGCCTCTTTACAAGGAGAAAAAGCATTAGTTACTGTATCTCCGACTTTTGTATCTGAAATTGTTTTAATCGAGGCGGAGATGTACCCTACCTCACCAGATGTAAGGCAATCACATTTTTGCATTCCGGTCGCTAGAAGATGCCCACATTCAGTAACAACAAACTCCGCTCCCGTTGACATAAACCTTATCTTATCTGAACATCTTATAACACCATTAACGACCTTTATATAAACAACCACACCTTTATATGAGTCATATACAGAGTCAAAAATTAAAGCTTGCAATGGAACATCTGAGTTGCCCGATGGTGGAGGAATTTTTTTTACAATACTTTCGAGAACCGCTTGAACATTCAAACCGGTCTTTGCCGAAACTTCTGGAGCACCAGACGCATCAATTCCAATTACATCCTCTATTTCTCGTTTAGTTTTTTCGGGATCAGCACTTGGAAGATCCACCTTATTTATTACTGGAACTATTTCTAGTCCACCATCGATTGCAAGATAAGTATTAGCTAATGTTTGAGCTTCGACTCCTTGAGTAGAATCGACAACTAAAATAGCGCCTTCGCATGCAGCAAGAGACCTGGATACTTCATAATTAAAATCAACGTGCCCCGGAGTATCAATCAAATTAAAAGTATAACTTTCTCCATCCAAAGAATCGTAAGAGAGAGTAACAGCTCTTGATTTAATTGTTATTCCTCTTTCCTTTTCGAGTTCCATATTATCTAAAATTTGGTCAGACATTTCTCTTTTGTCAACAGAATTCGTAAGTTCTAAAATTCTATCAGCAAGCGTCGATTTCCCATGATCGATATGTGCGATTATGCAAAAGTTTCTTATATTCTTTATTTTATTTTTTGAGTCTCCAGACATATTCTCACCTACAATAAAACTCTTCAAGTCATGATTTTATCTTTTTGCGCATCTTATTGCAAACGTCTGCATTGAGAAATTTCTGAAGATAAATGAGATTTTCACTTTTGATAATAAAAACATAATTCCGATATGCTTCAAAAATACAATTGATCAATTTTATTTCTTCAATCTAAAAACAGTGAATCTATTATTTTTTTTATTATAAAAATGTCATATCGTCAGTTTAGCTTACTTAAATTTTAATCATCTTTGTTATAACAAAAAAATTAAAATTATATTTACAATTTTGTTATTCAACTATCAAAAATTGTCATCACTAAAAGTAAGTGGATGATATAAAATGCGAAGCAAGACAAAAGAGAAAAAATGTCCAAAATGTGGACGAAAAGAAAAAGTGAAAAATGAGTTCATTAAAGGGAAAACAAAAGTATGAGTGTAAAAATTGCGAATGTAACTATACTTGGGGAAGAAATGGTTATTCTGAAAATATAAAACCAAAGGCAATAAAATATTAACTGGAAAATAATGGTTTTAGAAGAATTTAAAGGTTAATGTATATTAGTGGCAGTGCTAAAAATGGATATAAGTAACAAACTGAGGATATAAAAACAGTAGAACGAAATTATCAATCATGATTAAACTTTGGGCCGACAATAGCTTTACTAGCAAAACAAGCAAAATAATGTATTTTTGCTTCCCCCTGTAAAATCCTTTTTGTTTTTTCTCTTTGTCCACATTTTGGACATTTCACTTCGTTTTCCATATCTTCTCTTTGACATTTATATCCTATTTTTGCAACGCCGTGCTATTGAAAAATATCTGATTCTTAATTAAAATGTCGAATGCATGATTCGTGTCGTGGGTTCATCAACTTTCAATTACCCTCTGTTTGAGGAGAAAGTAGGTGGTCAAATGATCGATCTTCTTTGGTTTTTATTTGCTGTATTCAAATTTGTTTACAATGAATGGAAACAATATAGAAATCGACGCCCACGAAAACGGCGTGGACGTCGTAAGAAAAGTAAATAACTTATGATGAACTCGCGAACGAGTCATGTTTTTATTATACGTCTTTGAACGGATTTGTCAAATAAAACATCTTCATTCTCATTACCGTTAGTCGAAAAACAGCACCTCTAGCCCTTAAGAGCACCTGCATCACGCAAAAACTTTTCAACTGCTTCAATATTAGGAGGACATTTTATAACCTCCTGTATTAAATTCAAATCACAAAGATTATTCAACATTTCCTCAATGTTTTCACATGAGCATATTTTTTGTAGCTGCTTAAGCTTCCCAGAAGGGCCATTTCCTACTAACACCTTCCAAAATTGATTCTCAAATTGATTGTTGTCTGGATGCGTTTCAATATATTTCTTAACGCAAACTTCGGCTCTACACAATCGAATCATCAGGTCCCATACTGTAAAGGGTTTCATATCGCTCTTATGACAAAAGTAATATATCACAGGTACTGCAATAGAAGTTCCGACGGCAACTGCAACAACAGGTACACCCAACATTATTGCCACTTCTTTCGCTAATTCTCCCCAATCAGCCGAATCTGTTACGTCTTTTTCGTGTATTTTCAAATTATTTTTTAGGTTAGTTTTATTAGATATTCCCGATATCTTATTTATATCAATTATCTCATCAGAATCTGTGCAAAGAAGGTCTTGTGTTTCTAAATTTTTCTTTGGATTGGTTCGCGATCGAGCATTGCCAACACCAGAACCTGTTACGAATTTTTTTCGTGTTTTCAAATTACTACTTAAATCAACCCTTTTTAAGTTAGCTCGCGGCTTGGAAGCCGCACAAGTTAAAGATGACGCCAATATTATTGCCAAAATGGAAGATATCTTAGACATATCACACATCCTTCCTGCTGAATATATCATAACGGTCTTTTGTAAACTCAAATTGTTCTTTAAGCTCGTCCAAAATTTTACTAAAATTCCCTACGGAGTTTCCAACTGTTGGACTTGCAATGTCAGGTTCATATCTAAAATAAAGCCATGATTGCTGCCGTTTACATAACCTATTTGCTAAACATAGTCCTGGAATCCAAGTATTTAAATTTCTCCTATCTAGTGCTAAAACTAAAATATTAGAATTCAATATTTGATCTTTATTCTCTAACTGAGCTATCAAAGCTTTAAGAGCATCAGAGATATTATCAGCTCTTTGCATAGAAAGTTGTGTTGAAAGCATAATTGGATTTTCAGTATTAATCGCATTTTTCGAATTCTGAGCAACAGCATATTGGATTCCTTTAGATGAACCAAATAAAACATCAGCCGATAAAACTATTCCTGTAACAGCACCTATAGCCATTTTTTTCCCAATATTTTTGACTGAATGCTTAGCAAGAAATTCACTCACAGTTTTTAATGTTTCTATTGGAAGTTGGTTCAAAGCTTTATATCCCAATGAACGCAAAACATTAGATTTAATTGCACCAGATGCTAATTTTGCAGCTGTTTCCTTTGACAATTTGCGAACCCCATTTTTCGCCCAAAATTCAGCATTTGTCGCGAAAACTCCTTTTACAACAGCGCCTTTTGCCGCACATATCGGAGCTATAATTGTTGCTGCTAAAAGCAATAGTTCAAAAACATCTGCAGCTACTCCCCAACCGGTCCATTGACCATTAAGTACTCTATCAGTAACAGATAGGACAACTCCATTTGCTATATCAATGGAATCAGAATTTCTAAACACATCACGCCCATATAATGCGTAACCAAGATGAGTGATAGAAGTATCTTTAGAAAGGGTAGCACTAACATCAGCTAGCACATTTTTAAACACATCATCTTTTGTTTCACCACGTATTTTATGTTTCCCTTCCGCCATCTCATAACTGATATTGGAAATTATATCTCCCAACGCTTTAATAGTCTTAAGATAACTAGGGATAATACCTTCATTTGCATCAAAAGCACTGTATACATTGTGAATAGTAATAGCCCTAAGCTCATCATATGAAAAGAAATCTTCTTTTCGTCTATATGATATTGCCCGTGATGTTTTTGATAAATCATAAATTTTAGTGTATTTTTGCTCCTTTTTTACATATTCGGTAACCAATCCTTCTTTTGCATGTTCCACTAGTGGATCATCATCACCAGCGTATACATTACCACCGAAGATACCAAAATTAAAACTAAGAACTAATGCCAATACTCTAGAGCTTTTCATAGCTCAACCTCCAAAATAATGTTTGTAGTCTTACAGTGTTAAAAATCAAGTGATATTACTATGACAAGGGAATAATCATAACCGGGAATATCGACCTAAAACAGCTCATAACCTCACCTCCAATGTAAACGAACAGCATTGTACAAATTTGAAAAAACTTTTTCCACACATAATGACGGTATTTATACATAATATTCCGCAAAACGACGAAAAAGTAATTATTTCAAACTTAAAAAATAGCGATTTAATATAATAATCTTTAAAAGACTACAAACTACGTGTGTTACAACACCACATCACAATTATATACAATATGCACAATAAAATCGACTGCTTTTTGTATAATTAAGAGTTAAGACGCAACTTGCACCTCCTAGATTTGCTATAGCACTTCCAAAAGCGTATGCGATTCTGCCACCGCTGCTGATTCTAAACCAATTCCAATGTATTGTTTTGTTTCTTTGAGCCTTCTGCTTAATTCGGTTTCAATAGAATCAATCTCAGAAGCGATTTGATATTCAGCAATTTGAAAATTCAAAATAACTTTGAGTTTGATTTTTCATCTGTAGAAACTTCATCATAATCGAGAATACAATCATCAAATTTACAATTAAAACAATCACCATCGCACTTTTGTTTAGACACTAAAACCTCAAAAAACAACATCTACAAAGTTTTGTAGACATCAAGAAAAGTTAGAAATTAGTTAAAATATGATCAATTTTATGGCATTATAATTCTCAGCGTAACTTGGAAGTACGGGTTCATTTCTCCAAATCTGACTGTCTGTCAGAGAAAAGGGGGATGAAAAATGTTCGGGATTATTTTATCCGTTTTTCAATTGTTATTTGTCATTCTACAAACCGTATTCTTGATTTTGAAGAATAAACAAAAGAAAAATAAGAACTACCGTGCTCAACTCACGGTAGTAGTTATTATTAACACAAACAAATAGTAATCAACCCGTCACCGGGTTACACTACCATTATACCACAAAAAGCCTAAATGTCAAGTCGGAATTGGTTGAATTTTGGAAGCACGTGTTGCCCAAAAACCGGTTGTTTTATTACGTTTCCACAGATTCTAGTGGTACATATATGATTAAATTTGAAGAAGTACCAGAAAATGTGCTAGTATCGCTTAAAGTCGGTGGCAAAATAGCCTTTGGAAGATTTAAATTTATTTTGCTATTTGCATCTGGTGTGATTTCTGATCCATTGACACTAACTCCTTGAAGACCAGCCTGACCACTTGAAACCGTAGAAACGGTTTCATTTATTTTTGCACCTCTCGCATTCTGATATCATACCATATCTGATCGTTTCAAAACGCCTCAAAACTCATCAATTTCGATTCAAAACTCATCAAAAAAACGTCAAAGTTCATTACAAATACTTCAAAATTCATCAAAATTGTGAAAGCACATGATAACTCAATAAATACATAAGATAAGCTTCAAATACATTATTTATCTTAAATTCTGAAATTCTTCTTCTAATAAACTTGTGTGTTTAGAAACAAAATCCATATCCATACTATAACTCAGTAAACTCTCATCAATCTCAATGTTGTAGTCTTTTATAGCTCGTTCTAGTCGTTCATCCTCTTGTCCGTATTATTTCTTAAGCCTACATAAAGGTAAAAAAATAAGATAAAATTAAGTAAGTTCACCTTTGAATTTAATAGTTAATTTTTCATCACTCCAAGTTATTTGTTCAACAATTAACCGAAGGAGTGATTTTTTTGCGAGTAAATCGGGATTTAAAAAATTAATCTTGAAATATCGTAAATTTTTCAAAATTTGTTGCACATCAGCTTTCTGAGTTTGAGCGATAGAAAGTTCAAATTGTTCTTTTCTTTTTTGAAGTTCCAAATTTCTGATTTGGTTATTAATTTTTATATTTTTTAAAGTTAAATAATACTATTGAAAGTACATTTCATTAATACTGATAAAAAATAACACACACCAAATTTTCTTTGTGTGTGTGTGAAACGAATGAATAAGATATTAAGATCTTAAAATAATTTCACAAGATAAATTATGATCTCCGACTGTAAAACGTTCCACCAACTTAATTCTACCACCGTCTTTACGATGATAAACCTCAAATCCATTAAATGCAAACCCATCTGACCATTCTTTATCATTGCTTTTAATTTTAACTATTTTATCCAAATCTGATTCCTTTACACCCCTTGTAAAAATGCGCATACAGCTACTGGCAATGTCTATGACATTCTTAGGATAAAAACCACAAATTGCCCTCTCCGGATTACCCTTAAGAAATAAGCAGAAATCTTCCTTATTTGTTAATCCAAAAAACTCATCACCCAATTTCGAACCTTCATCACTAAATACCAAACCTTCAACACGTTTTTCTAATTCATCAGGATTCACTGAAAACTTGTCTTCATCACTAAAAAATTCATTAAAACAAAACCCAAAAAATTCTCTCTGATAATGACCAACACAGTTATCAATTTTGGCCATTGTTTTTTCCAATCTCGCCTCCTTTTCTGCTTCATACTGCGTACCACTATAGCATCCAATACCAAAAAACGTACCAAGTATCACCAAAGGAATACCTACCCCAACGACTGCTCTTCCAGCAGTCGGCAAAGCCGAAGCCCCAGATTGACACACAGTGGCAGAAACCAACGCACTTACCAATAACTTCTTAAATGACCTCATAGAAAAACCTCCCAAATCAAAGTATACATAGCTCATAAAAACAAACTACATACACAGTAAATCATTTTTTTTTTTTATCAATAGGTATTTAACAAAATTGGCAATAAATTCATATTAAATTTGTATTTATTTTGTTATCATAACTCCCAATTGTTTATACCTGAAGCCTCCTATAGAGTTTTGAGTTATAAATACGTAGACGAAATGTCGTGGGAGCAAATTTCTCAAAAACTTGGATATAGTAAGTCATCATATCAAAGATTTTATAATAATTACAAGAAAATCTTACTTTGATTAAGAAAATCAAACCTTTAGGTTGACTTTTTCTGCTAGGTTTGATATAATGAAGATATTGGATGAGCAGTTTTTTGTTTGGTAAGAATGCAATGGAAGAGAGGACGGAAATATATAAAGCTGAGAGTAATACCATTTTCAATACGCTTTTTAGTACCCCGAAGAACAAGGATATTTTGTCCGAAAAGTATGCGAATGCAAAGAAAGCGCAAAGAGATTTCGCGAAAAGGTGCAATAAGGTCAAATGAAGTGCAACGTAAAAACAAAGAAGAGAAGCAAAAAAACCAGAAATTAGTTGATATTTTAAGAAATATCACATGTTCAAAAGTCACTTCTAAGGGTACTGAAAAAAAACTCAAAGAATTTGGAATTGATGGTGATGACTATTTCACCGCAATGTGTGTTTCGCTATTATCAAAGCACTCAAACGAGGCGATTTTAATATGATTATAAAGTTAATAGAACTTATTGATCGAAAACAAGATGAAGATAATTCAGATGATCAAGACCAATCTTTCAAAAATTTAATAGAGGCCATTAAGCATGTTCGAAAACTAAACCCAAAACAAAATGATTTTTTGTTTGATGTTATTAACGAAAATATGGTTAGAATCAATATGTTGCAAGGCTATTTGCATCCAAAAACAAAATTATTTATTTAGATTTGGCAATTTAAAATTCTCTTTTGGCGCCTTTCCATCTAAAATATGTCCTTTTTCACCATTGTATACAGTAAGATTCTTAAAACCTATTTCTTTTGCTATAACATCTAATTTCGTCTGTTCTAATCTAAGATGGTCACTTTGACCTCCGCCGCAAATTGCAATTGGAATATCTGGATTTTGTTTATAAATATTTTTAAGCTCTTTTACACAGTCAAAACTATCTGCAAAAAAATAACCGCCCAAAGTCCCTAATAATCTAGTTGCATTATTTTCATTCTTAAGTAACTCATAAGCTGCATTTGATGTGTTTTTCATGGAACTTTGTAAAACTAAACCGCCCAAATTGTGCTTACTTTTAAGTGCTAACGCGGCTACGTGTGCTGCAACAGGTCCGCCCAAAGAATACCCGTGAATAATTATATTTTCCGGATTAATTTTCATATCATTAACAACATAATTATATATTTTAAAACCATCGTCATATATATCTTTTTCTCTTATTTTGCCGCTCGAAATTTTGTCGCCGCTTTCCCCAAACCCCGTATAATCAACACCTATTACTATTGCACCTTGCCCGACGTATTCTGCGGCAACATCTGGTATCTGAAAAGTATTTGAACTTCCGCTACCGGAATAAAACACAACGTATTTTCCGAAAAATTTGCTGTTACTCACGTTATCGGAGCTGCTATATATGCATCCATGCATTTTATCTATTTCAATCTTTTGTTTTTTTATGTTTGTCAAATCATCAGCATTAATTTCTCGTATTTTATCAGAACTACCTATTAATTTTCTTTGGAAAATATTATTTGAATTTTTATATGCATATGAACCTAACAAACCGCCCGTTGCAACGGTAACAGTAACACCTGCAACAATCCCGAGTTTTTTATAAATTTTGTTTCTCATAATGTCACATCCTTTTATTACGTCATTAATCGGCTCCCCCAACGCCAAAAACATGCTAAGCCATGGTAAAGCATGCAAACCATTCGAAAACCGTCCTTCATTTTTCGACATTCCGCGCAGATTACCAGAATCTTGTGCGCAACAAGCCCTAAGAACTTTATCATTCTTTGAAACACTCTGAGCACCTCTCGCTCTAAGCGCTTTCTTCCTTTTGTAAGAATAGGCACCGTTACCAAAAAATGTTTCCGCTCCAAATTGACTCTTTTTGCTTTCTGCAACCTTTGTCCTATTGAGTTCAACATTAGATGAATTCGAAGCTGAACAATTTTGCAAACTTTCGATGTTACCTACTGCCTTTATATTACCACTTCCAAACAAGCACAAACCCGAGCACAACGATGAACAAATTTTTCTCACACAAAACACCACCAAATACAAAATTAAACTTACTCAATCATTTAGTCATTGCAAATTAATAAATAATTTTTGTCAACTTTTTATAAAGAAGTTTTACCCGAATATATTGCTTTAAACACCGAGGAAAAATCAAGTTATATTGTTTGAACCTTACTAGTGCTACTAAATAATATTAGCATCATCGCCACCGACTCTTGGTAATGGTGTATTTTCCTATGCGTCGCAAAACTTAGTTATATACGTTCCTTCAGAATCAGTTGAAGCGTACAAAACGGCAACTTATCGGTCGAATTATGCCTCAAGAATTCAACCTATACCATCTTGACATTTAAGCTTTTTGTGATATAATGACAGCGTAACCTGGTGACGGGTTCATTAATAATTGATGTTTATATTAATTACTACCGTGATGTTAGCACGGTAATTTTTACTTTGTTTAAACAATTTGAGAATTATCAAAATAATTTTCAATATTTGAATAAGCATTTCGAAACTCATAATCACCCCTCCTTTCTCTGCCAAAGAACGACAGATAAGAAGAAATGAACCCGTACTTCCAAGCTACGCCAAGAATTATAATGACATAAATTTGTTCATATTTCAATTAATTTTTAACTTTACTTGATGTCTACAAAACTTTGTAGATGTTGTTTTTTAGAGTTATTTCGAATTTTCAAATTGCTGAATATCCAATCACGCCTACGGTCAACCCTATTGAAACCGAGTTAAATAGAAAACTCAAAGAAGCAAAACAATTCATAGAACATTTTTCAAGTTTGGAGGCAAAATGGCAAAGTATAAATCGAGATTCCAAGGGCAAGTAATTGACGCAACTCTACAGGCTGATATTATATAGAGGAGTAAGTTGTGTCTTAACTCTTAATTATACAAAAAGTAGTTGGCTTTATTATGCATATTGCATATAATTATAATGTGGTGTTGCAACACACGTGGTTTGTAGTCTTTTAAAGATTATCATATTAAATCACTATTTTTTAAGTTTGAAACAATTACTTTTTCGTCATTTTGTGGAATATTATGTATAAATACCATCATTGTGTGTGGAAAAAGTTTTTTCAAATTTGTACAATTCTGTTTGTTTACATTGGAGGTGCGGTTATGAGCTGTTTTAGGTCGATATTTCCAGTTATGATTATTCCCTGGGCGTAGTAACATCAATTGATTTTGAACACTGTAAGACTACAAACATTATTTTAGAGGTTAGGCTATGAAAGACTCTAGAATTTGGGCATTAGTTCTCAGTTTTAATTTTGGTATCTTTGGTGTTAATACACTTGCAGGTAATGGCGATCCACTGAAAGAGCATGAAAACGAAGGTAAAGGTTGATTAGTTGCCAAATATATAAAAGAGGAGGAAAAATTTGCTAAGATTTATGATTTGCAAGAGACATCAAATGCAATTTCATGTAGAAGAAAAGAAGATTTTTTCTCCTATGATGAACTCCGTGCTGTAACACTTCACAATGTATATATTGCTTTTTCCGAGCATGATAGTATTTTGCCAAATTACTTGGAAGCTATTACAGATACATTTGAAATTTTAAAACAATATGTATGGGCAGTGAAAAACGGGCAATATCAATTTGAGGGTAAACATCAATGATGAAGTACTAAGGAACTTTTGTGCTGACGTTGGTGTTGAACTTTCAAAAAGATCATCTGTTGTTAGACTCGGTCGGGGATTGTACGGTCACGATGTATTCAAGAGTGATAATTGTATCGATATAGCAAACGGTGTTATTGTTTCACTGATGGGGCTTTCTCTTGATCTTAGATACAGTAAAGTAGGTTTAGCATTAGATCTTATTGATGTACTTCTTTGGGTTGCTACCATTGTAACAGTGGGTTGCTCATTTGCTGGACATACTGCTAAAGTAGGTGTCACCGCTGCTAATAAAGCTTTTTGGGTAAATAACGGTATACGCGTCGGTCAAGGAGTAGGTAAAGCAAACATTTTGAGAAATGGTGGTTATAAAATACTTAACGGTATTTATAAAGCATCCCCGAATGCTTTAAATGCAGTAAGCACATTTTTGAAATCAATAGGAGTCAAAGCTACTGGAAAAGTAATGGCTGCTGGTGCGATCTCTGGCGTTACTCTCATCGCTAAAGAGGTGGTATCAGGTGCAAAAGATATAACGATTTATAATCTTGCTAAAAATTCAAAAAACACACTTAATTCTGATGGTAACTTTTGTTTGAGTGTCCAATTAACTAAGCAGAGAGTACGAAATATTGCTGATGCACTGCAAAAATTGGGAAATCAAATTGCATATAATAAAAATGAAGTGTTAAATTCTAATTTATTAGTTTGCGCATTAGATAGAAGAAATTTAAATACTTGGTTTCCAGGATTGTGTGCTATTAACAGAGTAAACGAACCTCAAACATCGTTCCTTAAATTTGTGAAAGTTCCAGGTATAATTAGCCCAACTGTATATGAACTCAATGATAATTTCTTAGAGTTTGTAAATAGAATCGAAAGAATGTTGAAGCATAATGAAGAATTTACTAAAGATGTAAAAGAAAAATTAAGTATTCAATCAATTAATAACAATGAGGAGGGGAAGTAAAAATGTTAGAATGTTTACAATATTTACTACTTAGTTTGATGGCGGCATTAGGTATAGCTGAAGGGGTGATTCTTGGTTTAGAACAATATAGGAATAATAACCGTCCTAGCACAATAGCAATTCCTCAAGAAGTTATGCGTGAGCGTATTGGGGATATGGTGAATAAATATAAAGAGTCTTACACAAAAAAAGTTGATAAGATAATAAGAAGGCTGAAAGATGAGAATCGTTATTCACCAGAATGTGAGAAAGAAGAAAAAGAAATTAGAGAAAAAATAGAAAAATTGCGTACTAATATGAAGTTTATGGAATTAAGTATTTTGATAGATGAATGGGAAAAAGAACTATTTAAAACTTGACAACTTTTAAATTTATGAGGAAAGTTGAGTATGAATGGATGTATTATTACAGCTATAGTAGCTGGTGGACTTGGTATTATTGGTGGCGGTTTGAAAATAGCTGATTATGTATATGCACGCTATTATATGAAGCCAGTTGAGCTGATCGATTTTGAAGTTCTTAAAAAACGTAGGGAATTTCACGATGAATTTAAACAACGATTATTGGTATTCATCTTAGAACATTCGGATCAGATTGATTTGAACTATTTAATAAAATTACTATTGAGTGATAATCCTAAAGATGCCGAAAAAGCTAAAAAGTATTTATTAGATAGAGGATTATTACCTGACGGAATGGAGTTAGTTCAATAATATATAAAAACTTTGCCAAATATTGAAATTAATAAGACGTCCACGCTTGTTCCGTGGATGTTTCATTGTTGAAATTTTTGAGGCTTACATGAAATACAAAGATTTTGTAAAAAGCACGGGATATGGAACTGGTGGAGGTCTTTGTGGATGGAACTGCAGGCATACCTTCATCCTTTTCAATCCAGAGACCATGACGAATAACTTGAAGCAATATGATTTGGAAGAAAATAAAGAAATGTATGAAAATCATCAAAAACAACGATATTTTGAAAGAAATATTCGAAAATACAAGAGGTTATCTCAGACTACTAAAACGGCACTTGAAAATGCTAAAAACTATGAAAAATCTAAACTTGAAAGAAAATATCGAAAATATAAATATCTGTCTTCTAAGTGGAATAAGGCATATAAAACATTCAGCAAACAACAAAATTTAAAAACTCACCAAAATAGAACAAAAGCTTAAGTTTTCTTACCTTTGAGAAGATTTTTCATATTGGAGAAACTGGAATCATGGGAGATTCTGCTGTTGTTCATTACGGAATTGGGAAGTCGACCTTTCCTGTGACGGTAAATGAAAATGGAATTTGGACTATAGATATTTCGTCTGATCTTCTGTGAACAGATGTCAAAGTTGCAACAATCCAAACCCTAAATAAAATGAGCTCTGTAATAAGTAACCTCGTACATCTTATTGCTGCTACGGCAATAATTGTGTCTCGCCATTGTAACTTAGCTTCACAATTTTAAAATCATCACCCTGCAATTTTTTGATTTGTGTTTCATTAATTTTAAAACGATTTACTCTACCATCCTTACAGCTTCCTGTATATAAGTAGATTCGCCTTTTTATAAAATCTTTCAAATTTTTTCTCCCTTTTTCAGAAGTATAAGCTTTATTTATTTTCCAATCATTTACTTTATCTTCTGCTTTTTTTATGATCTCATCTGCCAAATAACCAGCTGCTACGTCAAACGCCTCCGAAGCCTCTGGACATTCTGACATCAAAGTCATACCGTCATACATATTTCCATCTTCTTCCAAACATAATTTCCCATTCTTATAAGACTTTGCTAAACGAACAAAAGCTAGATTATCTATCTTCAGACGTAAGAGCAGTAATAACAGAACAAGGAACAAATTACGTGATTTTGGATATCTTGGAAACTGATGAATACACATTAACTGGACTCAAATATGAAGATAACAGTTATAAATACACAAAAGAAGTAATCGATGATATTTCAGTTAAAAAGAACAATCTCGATATTGAGAAGGCAACTCTTATCAATCCAAATAATGTTTTGGGCTCATGGAAGTAATGGAGATTTATGAATAAATATAATTTTAATCAATTTATCGCCAATGAAAATTTTAATAGTCTCTATTGGTTCATCATATTGTTGTTTCAATGACTGAATTTCTAAAAGCACTAATAAATGATGTTGATCCTAGAATCGTAGTTTTGTTTATGAGTGCGATCACGAGTTGTGTTCGAATGTATCTCTCTACTAACGAATCAAAAAAGAATTTCATTATCTCACTTCTGGATATATTCCCAATTTACCTGGGTTCTTTGGGCTCTTACGATTCTATTTTAAAAATTATAAAGGACTTATTTAGTTGAAAGGAGTATTATGCAATTCGAAGCTAAAAACAGATATCTTGCAATTGAGTTCAATGATGATGGGATTCATCGAAAAGAAATCATAAGAAAGAAAGACATAGTAAAAATCTATGTTTCCCAGCCCTACGAAGAAGAGCTTATCATCGAAATTCGAATACCTGATAAACCTTACAAGACTTTGTTTATGAAAATTAAAAATAAACGGGAGAAAATCATTGAGTTTTACAACAAATTCAAAGAAATCATAGGATGTGACAATTTATATGCTTTGTAATGATTGCAAAGATATATCAGATTGTCTTGAGCAATTAAAGGAAATTCTGGAGCGTATGATTTCGAAGATGTCTGATGAAGAAATAAAGGAAATTAAGAATAAATACAAAGGAGAAAACATATGATTTGGACTATTTTATCTTGGATTATGTCTGGCATTGCACTGATCGGAAGCATTTTAAACTCAAGTGGAAACAAGTATGGTTTTATCTTTTGGATAATTTCAAATCTTTATATGTCGATCAGATTTTATGCGATAGGTGAATATGCTCAAGCTTTGCTTTTTGCTATCTATTTCATAATAGCGATACGAGGACTAAATGTTTGGTCTAAAAAGAAAACTTACGAAGATGTACAGTCTTGACTTTTTTATCATTTATGCGCATAATAATAGCACGATACCGCAATTGCGGTTAGTCCAAAGTGTATTATAAAAAAAGTTATAACTGCTTACTCTAACACACTAGGCAGTTATTTATTTATGATTTTGTAGATTATTATGAATAATATAACTAATAATAATAAATCTAGATTCATAACGATCACCTCCTTATTAAGGAGAGTGACTAACCGCCTTGGACGTCGTGCAGTACCATTATATTGACTTAACAACTGTTTTCAAATGAGTATAACAACAACATTCAACTGTTCTCTGTATCTCAGAGGCAGTTGTTTTTTTATGATTTTCAAAAATTTGATGAGATTAGAATGACTTGTATAAAATATTGTATGTCTCGAATATCAATGATTATTTGTTTATTGGTAACTACTTGGAGTTTAAGTAGATGCATAGAGATAGAAATATATTCTGGGCAAATTCGTTATATTTTGGATTTGAACAAAAACGAAACATCAGTATATGACATATATGTGGATATGCACAATCAACAAGATGTTGTTATTACTGAAAAGGTTAGATATTGTGGGTATGATTACACTGTCAATAAAATATACAATTTTACAATAAAGAAAATACTAAGGTATTTAAAATCAATAGAATTACCAAAAAATATTTTAACTAATAAATTCAATAGACCAGCTTTAAACCTACTATTGTCATCTGGAATATCTGAAATAGATAAAAAATTTATAAAGTTATACGTATATGAATGAATGTTTGAGAAAACTCTTGATTTTTTCATCATTTATATGCATAATAATAGCAAGGGATCCGCTTTTAACGGTTGGTCCTATACATTGGTTAGCGAATTTTAACCGCCAACTTTTTGCACAAGTAGCGGTTACCTTTTTGTGATAAGGAATACAATTAGCAATATCAAAAATAATAAAACTAAGTCTTCGTTCACACTTATCACCTCCCCCTTGGAGGAAAGTGACCAGCCGCCCTTTTCGGACTATCCCTTGCTTTTGGGATTTTAGTCGATTTTTGGGTTATTTTCAATCTTGGGTATTAGTACCGATAAATTTTGTTTATAAGACTTAAAATTAA
>CAMUZI010000014.1 GCA_947165155.1 uncultured Clostridia bacterium
ATCTTGTTTATTTGATTTTATACCATCGTCTACAAGTTCAGAGTCAGCTGATTTCTGATTATCAGGTTCCGTGGGATTAATTTCATTTGAATCTTGTTTATTTGATTTTATACCATCGTCTACAAGTTCAGAGTCAGCTGATTTCTGATTATCAGGTTCCGTGGGATTAATTTCATTTGAATCTTGTTTATTTGATTTTATACCATCGTCTACAAGTTCAGAGTCAGCTGGTTTCTGATTATCAGGTTCCGTGGGATTAATTTCATTTGAATCTTGTTTATTTGATTTTATACCATCGTCTACAAGTTCAGAGTCAACCGGCCTTTGACTATTTGGTTCTTTAGTTATTGACTTCATCATGTTCTTTCTATGTTTATTTGTATTTCTTGAACGTTGTTTTTTAACTTTTTTTGAACCAATAAATTTTGCATTTCTTTTGCGGATAGCACTTTTGCGATGTGCCTTCTTAGCAGCAAATGAAACAAAAGAATTATTAAATTGACACACAAAAGCTAGAATAGCAGAAATAAATTTCGAAAGTTTGATCTTATTCATCTTATAACCACCTTATGTTAATTTAATGTACAACACTTCCTACCAACTGGCTCCAATCAGATCATCATCACTACCTTACTCACCCCCTCCTTGTAGTAGCAACGACATGAAACAACATTGATTTAAATTTTAGACAAACCACCAGGAAAATATCATATCAACATGCCCCCTAGTCTACAAGATACTCAAAAAGAATCTACCAACAGGTAGCACAAGGCTGTGAATTGTGTAATCGTAAAATAAAAAAATCAATACACAAGGCAGTGCTGAAAATGGATATAAGCAACAAACTGATGATACAAAAACAGGGTACCAGAGTTATCAATCATAATTAGAATTTTAAACCAGCAATTCATACGTTCAACGGTAAAAATGTGAGATTTGCCGATTAGATGTTTGTTTTTGGGATGGTTAGTATCGTGTGCTGGAAATTTATCTGTAGCATAAAATTCAGCCTCAATCTCAATATGCGAAATATTTTCACAAAATTTTTCAAAGCTTTTAGAACTATGATCGCCCACCAAGAAGCCTACAATCTTTTTATTTTTTCAATTCACAGCCATCTAAAGCTATATTTTTTTGGAATTTACACACATTTCGTCAAGTTCTAAAATTTTTGTTTTTTTTAATTTTCTCTTTTTATGTATTTTGTCAGAATATTTCTTAATGCAACTCATAATTGATACGTACGTAACTAATATGCATCAATCTTTCAATTCTTCAAAACCTATTTTTTTCTTTCAAGATGATACTTAATCGCTTGCGGCTTGATGTGAGGTTGCATGTTGTCTTCCAGAATTACATCATAGCATTCCCATTTATATCTTTGCTTCCCTCTGTGAAATCTGCTTTTTGTTTTTTCTCTAGATTTTAGACATTCTTTTCATTTTTCATATCTTCCCTTAGTATTTATACTCTGTTTTTGTAATATCTAATTTTATTGTAATAAATCGATAAAATACATAGAAAATGGGATTGCTTTTTAGTGGCATTTTTTAGATGTTTGGAATTTATTTTCTTTTATCTGATTTTTTCAATATCGAAAATGCATGAGGTCTTTACCTCATACATTTATATTTTTGCTTGGATATACTAAAGTTATTGTGGGATTACTCTTAATAATTTTAAAGTTATAGAAAATTTTAGACACGCCTTTTAATACATAAGTTACGTTTACTTTGCAACCATTGCAACACCTATGTGAATCAAGACATCTAGCAGTCACTTTATCAAAAATATTATACTTCTCCACCGACTACCGTTGCCTGAAATGATATTACTGCACTATCAGATGCTGCAATCGATGCTATATCATAGGTTAACGTACTATCCGCTATGGTAGGAGTAGCAGTTGAGCCATTGACCTGAAAAGAACCTGACACATAAGTTGCTCCTACTGGAATTGTATCAGAAAAGGTGATGTTTGAAATTTCAACCTCTGAAATATTCGAAATAGTCACAGTATAAGTCACATTTTCATTCAAAGAGGCTGTAGATTTATCAACAGATTTTGTAATAATAGGATCTAAAAGTAAAATAGTGTTAACAGGTTGACTCGTAATGGTAGTCCCATTATATTGCGCTTCTGCGGTATTGCTTATAGATGTTATAGTAGCCATATTATAAATTCTCCTTTACTTCCTTACTTTTGAACTGCATTTTTATTGCACGTCCAATATTATAATATGACAAAATTGAGCACTATGTTAATAAATATTTCAATATAATGTTGAAAGTGACGACTTTACATTCTCACCCTCTTCAAAATTCCAAATTTTTTAAGTTTAGCGACCTTATTACTACGGCACTGCTAAAATGAATAGAAATCGTGAAACTATCACCCGAAAAATGAAAGAATAAAGTCTGCTGATTACTTTATTTTATTGTTTTTTAACAGGTGTACTCGAATTATTTGCTTTATCTATTTTTAGCATGCCAATACTACTAAGGCATTGCAAAAATAGGATGTAAATGGTAAAGAGAAGAATGGAAAACGAAATGAAACGTCCAAAATGTGGACAAACAGAAAAAACAAAAAGTGGGTTTCACAGATGGATGAATCAAAATGATTCGAATAAACTATTAAAAAACAACATAAATAAAGTAGTAAGCAAACTTTATTCTTTCGTTCTTAGAGTGATATTTTCAAGGTCCCTATCCACTGTTAGCAATGCCCCACTAATTATTTTTGTATTTTTCATATTTACTAAAAGCTTCGAATCAAACATATCTTTCGAAGATTTACATCCCGGCTTCAAATGGTGTCCAAGTTTTAGCTCTTTTCAGAAATTCAGATTCTTCAAGTTTTGCTATTTTACCACCGTTAATCGAAACACTATAATTGTCTCCACATTTTTTTACGCTCATTATATTTAACTCATTGAAAACTTCGAGTATTAGACGCAACTTTAATAAATTAATACCAATATTTTCAACCTCCGCACATATCTTTTCTATTCTAAAATTATAATATTTTTCCTTATCTTTGTTAAATATTTTAAATATAGATACAAAATCTTCACGTTTAGGTATATCCTCAACTGGAAATTTTTTTAAGCCACACATGAAATCTTCAAATTTTCGATTATCAATGATAAACTTATCATAATTGAAATCTGAGTACCTTATATCAGCAATATGTAAAACTGCATCTTTGTATCCCGAAAAATAGTTAACTTTTATCCTGACTGCTAAATCTACCACGTCTCCTGCGCGAAAAAGACATTCAGAAAGAGAAACTCCAAAATAAACAGCTCTACCAATTTTTCCATCTTTTTCAAATTGAATTTTTATATGTCTTCCCGAACCTATTGAATAGACACGAATTAAACTAACATTCATAAGTGCAAAAACGGGCTCGCGATTACAATTTCCAAATGGACTCAACTTGTGAATAAAACTTAAAGTACGAATAGAAACATCGTTTAAGGATATAACTCCATTTATTTGCACACACGCAAAAGGCATATCAAACGAATTCGCGACAGATAATATTTTTTTCTTGAACTCATCCAGATTTTCTAACTTAACGGAAACTCCTGCAGCCATAGGATGCCCACCATATTTTTCTAAAAGATCCGAACATGAATTAATACAGTCGTATATGTCAAACCCTTCAATGCTGCGTCCTGAACCTCTAACTTCATTATCTAAAACAGAAAACAAAAAACATGGCTTTCCGAACCTCGCGGATATGCTTGAAGATACAACACCTATCAAACCGTGACTCCATTTTTTACTAGAAGCACATATCATATGGTTATTATCCAAGCGCTTACTTAAAATTTCATATTTTATCTCTTCAAATATCTCGCTACACGCAATTTTACGGTCAGTATTCATTTTTGAGGCTATGGACAAAAAGTATCTTGCTTCATCAATAGTTTCAGAAAGAAGAAGATTTACAGCGATCTCAGGTGATCCCATTCTACCACATGCATTCAGAATAGGAATAATTCCAAAAGCAATTTCCGAGCCATCTAACTCTGTTCCAAAAACTTTCCCCTCCAAAAGTGCAACAATTCCTGGTCTATTAGAGTTTTGTATCATATTTATTGATTTTTTTATCAATATTCTATTTTCATCAACAAGGGGAACAACATCACCAATAGTTCCAAGACATAAAAGATCCCCATACTTCTGGATCAACCCGTCGGAACTAATATTCTCTTTTTCCAAAGATTGTATAATTTTAAATACAACTCCAACGCCCGCAAAATCTTGGAAGTCATAAAATCCATCAATATGCGGATTAACTATCATGTCTGTGTTAGGAAGTTTTTCCGGAATTTTATGGTGATCTGTTACAATAACATCAATTCCCAAGCTTTTAGCGTAATCTATTTCGTCAAATGCCGAAATGCCATTATCCACAGTTATTATTAGACTTATGCCATATTTTTTTAGCTCATCAACAATAGCAAAAGTCAAACCGTACCCTTCGGCATATCTAGAGGGAAGTTTATACATGACATCTATGTTTCGTTCGCATAGATAAGAATAAAACATAACAGTGGAAGTTATACCATCGACGTCATAATCACCAAATATACAGATTTTTTCAAATCTTTTTTCCGCCAAATCAATACGAACTCTTATTTTTTCAACATCAAAATATCTTTCCACAAGAGCATAGTTATATTCCTTCATCTCAGAAAATAAACGAGACAAGAATTTTGGAACCTCAGTATTTTCTGAAATATCTGAATCAGAAGCATTTTTATCGTATTTAATAAATTCCCACTTTTTCAAAGAAACCTCTTTTTACATTTAAACAATAAATTTTCATTTTTTTCGTGAAAACAATGTTCATTATATTTGACAAACTGCCATTTTTTCAAAGGACCTGTACATTAAAAGAAATCAGTTGTTCTTACGAGCTTTCCGCATTTAGGACAATAAATCTTCGATTTTTTCCCATCATGTTTAAACCTTTCAAGCATATCTGCGGATATCAAGCTTTTTTCCCCGCAAGCATCACAAAGTAGCTGCTTTGAAACGCCACCGTAAACATTTAAGTTTCTCTTCAACTTTTTGAGATTTTTTTTATCAAATGACACAAATACCATACCCCTGAACAAGGAAACAACCTCAAAACATATCTCTAAATTCGGTAGAAGAAAATCAGTTTAGAAAAAACTAAATTTTCTCTAGATATACTCAGGCTTATTTTGTCATATTAACTGTTGAAAGTCAATTTGTCCACATATGAGGGCATCGCTGAAAATAGACAGATGAAGCAAAACGATTCGTACACCAGTAAAAAAACACTAAATAAAGTAATCAGCAGACTTTATTCTTTCGTCTTTCGGGTAATAGTTTCACGATCTCTATTCACTTTTAGCAGCTTTGCTACGAACTCAGACAAATTGATATTTCACGGTAAGATATTTGCATATTGATGGATTGTGTTTTTGTTATTCGACTTGGTCAATTATGAATGTATAATTTATATTGACAAATTTCTGACGATTTTCCTCAATTTTTTGCCCAGTTTTACTCAAATTTCCTCACCAAATCCATCAAAACTGCACCCATTGTGCTCAAACATCAATTACATACTTTTTATAAATGATAGAAAAATCTTCGATGGATTCTCAAACGTCGATGTAAACTCCGGGTGGAACTGAAATGCAACAAAAAATCTATGATTCTTTATTTCTGTGCACTCTACTAAATTACCATCTGGAGAAGTACCTGAGAACACCATATCTGTTCCTTCAAATAAGTCTCTGAATTTATTGTTTACCTCATATCTATGTCTATGTCTTTCAACTATTTCTTCCGTTTGAAAAATTTCGTAAACTTTTGAACCTTTTTTTATCTTGCAAGGAAATGCTCCTAAACGAAGAGTTCCACCTAGATCAGACAAATTTCGCTTATCACTTATGATGTCAATAACAGGAGTACACTTCTTATCAAACTCCGAAGAATTTGCATCCTTTATCCCCAATACATTTCTAGCATACTCTATAACCGCAATTTGCATTCCAAGGCATACCCCCAAAAAAGGCATGTTGTTTTCTCGTGCGTATCTTACCGTCTCTATCATTCCCTCCACACCTCTTGAGCCAAACCCACCAGGAACTAAAAGAGCGTCACTAGATTTAAAAAGTTCACTCGATGTAAACTGTGAAACTTCTTCTGCATCTACCCAGTTGATGTTTACTTTTACTCCTAATGAAATCCCAGCATGATTCAAAGCCTCTATCAAAGAAAGATATGCATCTTTAAATCTAATATACTTACCTACTATAGAAATTGTAACACTTTCTTTACATTTACTTATGAGCGAAATCCTATTTTCCCACTCTAAAAGATTTACAGCATCGCATTCGAGATTTAACTTTCTCACTATTATATCTGAGAATTTATTTTTTTCCAGATATATTGGAACCTCATATAATGATGACAATGACACATCATTTACCACGCACTCAGAAGACACACTACAAAACAACGCAATTTTTTCTTTGAGGTGATCCTCCAGTGGCGTTTCACTTCTTACCACTACCATATCCGGATGTATTCCCAAAGATTGAAGTGCCTTAACCGAATGTTGTGTGGGCTTTGTTTTATATTCCCCTATGAATGGAGCTAAAGTAACGTGCATAAACAGACAATTTTCCTTTCCTACTTCCAAAGAAATTTGCCTTATCGATTCTATAAACGGCAATCCTTCAATATCACCGATGGTTCCACCTATTTCGGTAATTACCACATCAGATTTAGTTATTTCAGAAAGAGAGTATATGTAATTTTTTATCTCATTTGTTATGTGAGGTATGACTTGGACAGTTTTTCCGAGATACTCGCCCGCACGTTCTTTGTGCAAAACGTTCCAGTATATCTTTCCTGACGTAGAGTAAGAAAATTTATTCAATTTCACGTTCATAAATCTCTCATAGTGTCCCAAATCCAAATCAGTTTCAGAACCATCATCTGTAACAAAAACCTCACCGTGCTGATAAGGACTCATAGTCCCTGGATCAACATTTATGTAAGGATCAAATTTTTGTGCAGTCACCGAAAGTCCTCTCGATTTTAATATCATTCCAAGAGACGCGACAATTATACCTTTACCGATTCCAGAAACGACTCCACCAGTTACGAATACGAATTTCCCCATAAATGCTACTCCATTAAGTAATATTGAATAAATTGTAATTATTTGCAGAAAAAAATCAATTAAGCGACGGGAAACGGTATTGCTAAAATGGACATAAGCAACAAACTGCCGACACAAAAACAGGGTGACAGAATTATCAATCATGATCAGAGTTTTAGATCAGCAGTAAGTTTTACGAGCAAAATGGGAAAGATAAGACGGTTCATACGTTCAACAGTATAAGTTGAGACTTGCCGATCAGATGTTTATTTTGGGGGATGATATTGTATGCTGGGAATTTATCTGTAGCACAAAACTCATCCTTAATATGAGAAATATTTCCACAAAGTCTCTCAAAGCATTCAGAACTGCGATCACCTACGAAAAAAAAACAACAAGTTTTTTAGTCTCTCAATTTACAGCTGCCCAGAGCCATATTTTTTTTAAGTTCACAAACCTTCATCAAGTTCTAAAA
The DNA here is from genome assembly GCA_947165155.1 of uncultured Clostridia bacterium. Classification (GTDB taxonomy): domain Bacteria; phylum Bacillota; class Clostridia; order Oscillospirales; family Acutalibacteraceae; genus Improbicoccus. The sequence continues at coordinate 7,638 of CAMUZI010000014.1, forward strand.
CATTCATTTTCTCGTTGTTAAATATCCTCACCTTACGTACTTCATCCGCAACCTGTTTTACCCAATTTATCACGGATAAATGACTAACATGAAGTAATCTTTCAATTCTTATAAATTCATTATCTTCAGTTAATATTTTATTGCTTTTCGCTTTATATCTTCGGGATAACCAATTCTACCGCCAATATAGTCACATCTACAACTTTTACATTTATACCTTTGTTTTCCTCTCATAAATCAATTTTTCACTTCTTCTTTTCGTCCACATTTTGGACATTTCATTTCGTTCTCCATATCTTCTCTATTACCATTTATGCCATGTTTTTGCAATGCAATGACTTGAATTTTGTTTTTTTATCAGCGACCTCTCGCATCAGAGCCTTACGACCACTCCAAAACGACTCTTGTAGATTTAAATTCTTGCATACACAAGGACGCGCCCACGAACAATAACAGATCACATTCTAATACACCGACCTGGTCTGCCCGAAGGGATTCGAACCCCCAATCTTCAGAACCGGAATCTGACGCGATATCCAATTTCGCCACGAGCAGAAAATACACGTGATTTTCTCATTATATTTTAAGAATGTCAATTCAGTGCAAAAATTGATGGTATTAAATCAGGCATCACTATGAACAAAAGAATTTTAAAAAGAAAAAAATATTCAAAACCATAGTTGTTAGAATTTTGTATTTTGTCATTTTAACCTTTGAGTAGCAAATTATATTATTTCTATCTTTTCTGGCAATGTTCAAGATTACTCCAAACGAGTACAAAAAAACACCTTATTTATCGATCTTGCTTGGTTTTACGTTAGTTTATTAGAATTTTATAAATACAATGTAATTTAACAAACTCACTTTTTGTCAATTTTAAACAATAATAAACAATCATCCACATTGTAAGCTCAATTTAAAATATATGTTCATTTTTACTAAAAATATTTAGATATACAAAATTAGCAAATCTGAAATTTGAGATATCCGATTTAACGATTGTTATTTCGCTGAATAGTATTTACTAGGAGGGATTTCATGGCAATAAAAATATTTATAGATCAGGGGCATAATCCTAGTGGAAGTCATAACACCGGCGCAGAGGGAAATGGACTCTTTGAACAAAATATTACTTATAATGTCGGAAAATATCTTGAAAATATGCTAAAAAATGATCCTAGATTTGAAGTTAAAATTTCTCGTCCAACGCCAACAACTGTTTTGGGAACAGACACATCCTCTAGTCTTGCGAGGCGTGTTAATGACGCAAATAACTGGAATGCAGACTACTTTTTGAGCATACATGTAAATGCAAGCGTAAACAAAGAGGCCAACGGAACTGAGTGCTATGTTTACTCAATAGATTCTGAAGCTTATTATTTTGCTAAGTCTATTTTAAATTCAATAGTATTAAGTTTGAAAACAAAAGATAACGGAGTGATCGCCAGACCGTCACTTTATGTTTTGAGAAAAACAAAAATGCCATCCGTTTTGGTTGAACTCGCTTATATTTCAAATTATGCAGATTCCATAAAATTAAAAAACGATCAGTGTAAATTCGCCTCAGCGATATATATGGGAATATTAGACTATTTTAAATTGAGATAATCGGCGGTATTAATTGATAATAGGATATTCACTTAATTTTAGACCTATAAATTGCTACATTATGAAGGGAAAATCTTCGAAAAAACTTCTTATGTGTGGTGCATTTCATGGCCTTGAAGGTATAACATCCAAAATTTTAATAAAATTCATGTCAGAAATTTACAAAAATGATATAAAACCGTCGATTTCTATATATATTGTTCCTTGTGTAAATCCCGATGGTGTTGCAATCTCAACCTATGGAGCAAAATGCGCGGGAGTTTATCAAAGTTTTGTAGAAAAAGTAGGATCTGATAAATGGCAAGCAAACGCTAGAGGTGTCGATATTAACCATAATTTTGATGCTAATTGGTATGTTCTTCATAAACTTGAGGTTCAAAATGGAATAACAGGCCCATCAAATATGAGGTTTGGAGGGGAATTTCCAGAAAGCGAACTCGAAACGAAGTCTATTGTTAAACTGTGTCACAAAGAAAAATTCGATTGCGCTATTGCCTTTCATAGTCAGGGAGAAGAAATTTATTGGTCTTTTGACGGTATAATTCCGAAAAATAGTGAGATTATTGCTGAGAGAATGGCGAATTTGAGTGGATACACGTTAAGTGCTCCAGAAGGCTTGGCGGTTGGTGGAGGTTTTAAAGATTGGTTCATTAAATTTTTTAATAAACCAGGGTTTACAGTCGAAGTTGGAAGAGGTACAAATCCTCTTCCTAATTCTGATTTGGAATCTATATACGAAAAACTTCGTCCTATGTTGTTTGATTTTGTATTTAATGCCGATAAATATATTTAAACAACAAATTGAATATATAAAACAAAATATTTACAAATTATATAAGAAAAAAACGCCACCCCAAAAAATTATCGGGGTGACACACAAATGCGCCATTAATCTGGTTCTTCGTTATCATAATTATACACCTGATTTTTAGCAAGAGCACGCATCCTGGCACCAAGCCTGTACATCATCATGTTAAGTCTTGTTCTTCTAAAATTAAATCCAACAAATTTAATATATCCCTTCAACACACCAACAGATTTTTTAGCGTCAGCAAATAACATATCATGATCAGAAACATTAGCCATAAATTCACCTATCTTCTTCCTGCTGGCAAAACTCGCTGGTTCGCCAAGACATCTATCTATTCGATTTCGATAACTAAGCACAAAAGAATTCAAGAGATCCAAATTATCCGTTACAATCAATATACAGACATACTCTAAAACAAACCGCCACCCCGAAACACCATACAAATTATCGTGGGGATATTAACAAACACCAAACCCCACACCACTAACAAATTTCATATACATGGCGTCAAGTTTTGTATGATTTCATTCGCAAAATACCCAAACATTGGTCGAGGTGACAGGATTTGAACCTGCGACTTCTTGGTCCCAAACCAAGCGCTCTGCCAAACTGAGCCACACCTCGGATCTGATCCGACACAATAAACACCAAACACTCCGCGACTATTATTGTATAAAAGTTGCAAAAAAAATTCAATGACCTACTTAATGGCACTGCTAAAAGTGAATAGAAATCGTAAAACTGTTAACCGAAAAATGAAAGAATAAAGTCTACTGAATTACTTTGTTTCTATTGTTTTTTACTGGTGTACTCGAATTGTTTTGCTTTATCTATCTATTTTTAGCAATACCATGTGCTATCTATGCTTGATATTTTTATTTTCATGTTGTAGAATCAAGGTGCAAAATTTAATTTTAGGAGGGATTACCTATGAGTAAAGGTAATGGAATTAATAAGATCTTAGCGGTGGCGATTGGAGTTTGCGCTTCTGTGCCACAAGTTAGTGCGAATCCGGTGAAAGTGAAAATTGGAAATGATGTTAAACTTAGCGTCAAGAAAAAGGTGGATCAGCCGAGCATGGAAGATAAAAAGCTAGGAACGAGAATCGGGGCAGTTTCTAGACCATTAGTGAAACCTTTAGATGGGAATGGTGCAAAGAAGCGTGTTGCTCTAAAACAGAATATTAATCTGGAAAAACCCGTGATGGAAATTGTAAAGAATCATAAAAATGGTAATTCTAAATGGGGAAGTTATTTGGTTCGGTGCGTTGCTGGCATTACGTTAGTTTGTGTGGCGGCCGGCGGTGTTGTGTATATTTATAAATTGGTAGGGCATAGGCAGTTGGTGCTTCAGAATAAAATAGAAAATATTAACAATTCCAGTTACAATGGCATCGGCTGCAATGGTGCAGGGGGCTATGATCAAGACCAATTTTACGGCGGCTCCAACAACCTCGCAGAGCACATTAGCACAAAAGAGAACGAAGGCATTTTAAGACGCATATTTGCGTGGTTTAAAAGAAGTAAAAAAAACATCGAGGTCGTCGAGTTCAACAACAATGACATTGACAACAGTAACTTCAACATTGACAACAGTAACTCAAACATTAGTAACTCCAACCAAGTCATATATTATAACAATCCAGTACACGTCTAGGGTAATTAAGGAGTGAAGTTTGGAGTGCTAGCATCGCCTATGTAGTGGGCGATGCTTTTTATTTTCGAAAAATAAAAAAACAGTAGTATACTATCTACACTTTACATTTTTATTTTCATGTTGTAAAATTGAAGCAGAGAGTTTAGCTTTAGGAGGCGAATGATGAGTAGACGCAGGTGAAACGGTAAGATTTTGGCGCTGGTGGTTGGAATTTGTGCTTCTATGCCACAAGTTGACGCAGCGAAAAAAGTGCTCAAAAGCTCTTCTACTTCGGCTATTAGAACTAATGCAGTAAGGAATAAGCGTTAGCAAAAGGGGCCGTGGAACTAAAAGGCGGGTTTTCACGTTTAGGGGTGAATCTTTGAATTTAACAAGGAAAACGCTTCAAGGAAGAATTTGGGAAAAATGTGAAAGCTTTTTTGCACCGAATGGTGAACTCGATGTGCTCAAAACTGTTGGTAGCTCTGGCGTAGCTATTGGTGTAGCAGGATTGACCTTTATGTTTGCAGATAGGGCTGTACGTGGAAGGTGGCTATGGCAAAGGAAGCAGACGGCGCCAGTCGTGCCAAATGTTCCGCAGACGACTGTGCAGATGTCGAAAGCGGCAATTAAGCATAAGTCTAAGTGTGCGAATTTGAAAAAAAGAGTGAAAAAACAAGATTGCGTCGTTACAGGCTAATCGAAAATCAGTCAGGCCGAAAGTATGTGTTTCATAATATGAATGTGGTTTTTAAAGTTCACGAAGATGTTAGCACCGTCGGTTGGCGGACGGTGTTTTTTTGTGTTTAATTTATTACTAAAAAGGAGGTAGCGGATGATAAATAATAAAATTGTGAGATTTTTTTTATGTATATTTCCGTTTTGTTTTTTAGCTTTAGTATGCAAAGCAGAAGATATAAATTCAATTAAGTCGAAGGGATACATGACAATGGGGACATCTGCCGATTTTCCTCCATTCGATTTTTTTAAAGAGGGAAAGATCATTGGAATTGACTCAGATATATCTAAAAGAATTGCAGAAAGTTTAGGACTTGAATTGAAAATAAAAGATATAAGTTTTAATGCTTTGATCACAGAATTGAAGAATGGAAACATTGATTTTATAGCCGCAGGATTGACTAAGACCGCCGAAAGAGCTGAGAGTATCGATTTTTCTGATAGCTATTTCACGGCATCACAGAGGCTATTGGTAAAGAGTGATAGTTTGGTAAGTAGGCTTGAAGATATAGATGGAAAGAAGGTCGGGGTTCAACTTGGAACTACGGCTGATTCGTACTGTACGGATGATCTAGAAAATATTGAGATCATGCGTTACGATAAGGCCACTGACGCAATTGCGGCACTTTCGAGTGGTATAATAGATATTGTAGTTATGGATGATTTTTCTGCCAACCAAGTGGTAAAGAAGAATAAGAATCTCCGTTTGATTGATGGGAATCTAACCGAGGAATCATATTGCATAGGTGTTAGAAAAGGCAATTTAATTTTATTGCGTTTTATAAATGAGACAATTTCTGAAATGAAGCACAATGGCGAGATCGAGAGAATTGTATCTTCATATATGAACATTCCGGAAGATGTGGAGAATTCTAATACTTCTAAGGCTTCTGAGTTCTTAAAAAGAGAATATATTCAATACATTTTCAATGGGCTCACGGTCACTTTGGAGGTAACGTTTTTCGCTACGTTACTGGGGGTAGCACTAGGAACTTTTGCTTCAAGTTTGAGGATAATTTCGGAGACCAATAAGCATTTGAAAATATTCGATATGTTAGTAAGTTTGTATACTACGATTGTACGAGGTACCCCTGTTATAGTCCAGTTATTTATCATATACTATGTGGTTTTGTCAGGAATATCTAAAAGCCCAATTGTTGCAGCAATTATGACTCTTGGAATAAACTCTGGGGCATATGTGTGCGAGCATATACGTGCAGGAATCGAAGCGATCGATAAAGGGCAGTTCGAGGCGGGAAAATCTTTAGGACTTTCTGAAGGGACTCTGATGTCTAGAATAATTATTCCACAGGCGATCAAAAATATTCTTCCGTCTCTTGCCGGAGAAGCAATTAGTTTATTAAAAGAAACCGCAGCCGTTGGGTTCATAGGTGTTATGGACCTTTCTTTAGCAGGTAAAAAAATCACAAGTATAACGTTTGACCCGGTGTTGCCATTATTTGCAGTAGCGGTGATTTATCTAGTTTTAGTGGTTGGTTTAACTTTTATACTTCGAAAAATAGAAAGGAAAATGAAAAATGCTAGTAATTGAAAATTTGAGTAAATATTTTCTAGTCAATGGAAAGAAACGGCACTGCTAAAAATGAATAGAAGTTGTGAAAACATCACCCAAAAAATAAAAGAATAAAGTTTGCTGACTACTTTATTTCTGTTGTTTTTCTGACTGGTGTACTTGAATTATTTTGTTTTATCTATCTATTTTCAGCAATGCCTATTTGCTATTCACGCTTGCATTTTTTTTTTTAATCATGTAGAATAGTTCTTGGCTGTTTTTTTAAAAGTTCTCGAGTGCTAACTTGGAATGGTGTACACATGCTAATTTTTTTAGGAGGGTCATCTATGAATTTTAGGAAACTAAGGAGAAAATTAAGCGCTATTCTCTGTTCAGCAATGATGGTTGGAGGTTCGGGTATTTCCAATCATGTGGCTATGGCTGGTGGGATAGAAATATCAGGGGATATGTCTAAAATTACTCGATACGGTGATATGGTAATTAGCAAAGATGAGTTGAGTGCTTGGGTCACTGCGTTTCAAGCATGTTGTGCAGAAAGTGACAGTAAGATAGTTCTTGGTAATGACAATAAATCAAAAAAATTCAGCGGCTATGTGTGTGAGTTTGATATAGCCCACGAGAATAAGAAGGCTAAAGTTGGGTTGTATTTTTTAAAGGACGTAAATGGTTTTGCCATTTCCATCAATTGGGATAATAAGGATATCAAATTTGGAGTTTTACCTTTTTCTTATTTTGTCTATTTGATGAAAAAATTTAAAATTGACATACAAGAATTTAACGTTTCTAATGAAATGGGTGAGAAAGTTAAGCCTAGTTTTGTGGACGCCATTGCTTATGGATTTTTGTCAGACGCTAAAGAACCTCCAGATAGTTATGATTCGGCTTGTGAATGGTTCATTGGATGTTTAGAATATGTAAAACTTGATGTTGAAGGGTTTGATGAATCCGAGCATAGTGATAATAATGAGGATGAGAATGGTGTGGAACCTATTTCAGTTTGTTGCCTCAAGGCCTTCAAGAAAGCAGATCCAAAATGGGATAATGGTGAGTCAGTGTTTCCGCCACCCCCTCCAGTAAAGCCAAGTAATACAGAAACAACTGATAATGAGGAAAGTTTAATACCTAGTCCCGACCCCGCGCCAACTAAAAAGGGATTTAATCCATGGTGGCTTCTTCTGCCTGGCATACCTATCGTAGGAGGCGCTGGCGCTATTACTGTAGAGTTGGTCAAGAAGTATAAGAAGAATAATTCAAAAATGAATGATAATCAAAAAGAGATATCTAATAAAACATTTTTGGGTAAAAAGCGCAGACGTAAACAGGTGGCTGATAAAACGAATAAAACTGTTAATTCGATACCTAATCAGAAAAAATATACTGGCCAATTCGAAAAAGGTGGTTTCAAACAATTGAAGAAAACAGGCAAAAATATTAAACCTAAAAAAGGTATTACTGGGAGTGCAGATAAATAACGAAATGGTTTGTCTTGTTGGTGGAAAAAATTTCAGGGGGTAAAGTATTTGACGTACTTTGCTCTTTTTCTTTTTAGATATACTAATTTAAAATGTCTACGCGCTTTTAGTAATAGCTTATAAAACATGAAAATACACAGATTGAAAAAATGATCTAAGAAAGATTATTAGAAATTTTTGATTATTTTTTTGTTTAAATTACAGGGTTGTGAATCTTATCTACTTTCAGCGATACCAAAAACAAGAGATGTGCTTCTAGATTTGAGAAATTTCTTTAATTGCATTATCTAGTGCGTATTTTGAAAGATAAAAATTTGTTCCGCCTTGTAAATAGACTGTAAATGGTGGTTTTATAGGCGCATCACATGATAGCTCGATTGATGAACCAGAAATAAATCCTCCGGAGGACATTATTACATCGTGATTGTACCCTGGCATACTCCAAGGCTCTGGAGACAAAAAAGAGTCGACTGGTGAAAATCTCTGTATGATTTTACAAAAAAGCCTGAGTTTTTCTTCACTTTCTAGGTCTATCGAGGTTATTATGTCGTTCCACTTCTCCGAAGGCTTTGGTTGAACTTCAAATCCTTTTTCATAGAATATTTTGCTGGCGTATTGTGCAGTTTTTAGAGCTTCCCGAACGGCCATTGGAGAATAAAATAATCCCATGAGCAATTCGCGGTTGTGGTTAGATGCGCCCACGTCGGTCAGCCCAGGCGCTAAGAATCTTTGTTTGCATAGGTCTATGTACTTTTTTCCCCCGCATATGTATCCACCTGAGGGCGCAATCCCAGCACCTGGATTTTTTATGAGTGAGCCTACTATTAAATCTGCTCCAACGGATGTCGGTTCTACTTCTTCTACAAATTCTCCGTAGCAATTGTCGACAATGACAACACTTTTCGGCGATTTCTTTTTGATTTTATCTATTATTTCTTTAATATCAAAAATTGAAAGAGATTTACGTTTAGTATATCCTCTTGAACGCTGAATATAAACAACACTCGGACGATTTCTCAATTTTATAGAGAAATCGTCTTCAACTAGATAATCTCCAATTTCGACATTTACATTAAAATCTTTTAAGGAGCAACAATCAACCCCAAAAACCAGCTTACCCAGTGTATCATATGGTCTTCCGGTCGCAAACAAGATAGTTTGACTAGGACGAACTATTGAAAAAATTGCGTTTGATATTGCGTGTGTGCCGCTAGCGAAATTTTCGCTCACAAGAGCATCTTCAGAATTCATCGAATCTGCAAACACATGATTTAAAATTTCTCTTCCAGTATTTCCATATCCATATCCAGTTGTTTGTGCAAAATGAGACTCAGATACTTTATTCTCTATAAATGCATTTAAAATTTTAGCGCTATTTTTCTCAGTCAAACTATCTAAATCAATCATGAAAAATCACCAAACATATCAGAGAAAGTCACGTAGTCTCTTGCTTCTTAGTGGATGTCTAAGTTTTCTAAGGGCCTTAGCTTCAATTTGACGAATACGCTCTCTAGTAACATTAAACTGTTCTCCAACCTCCTCAAGAGTATGTGCTCTTCCTCCAGGAATTCCAAACCTCATTTTTATTACACTTTCTTCACGTTCGGTTAATGTATGCAAAGATTCACACAAAGCATCGCGCAACAGTGAACCAGTTGCTTCATCAGCTGGCGAGGATGCATTTTCATCAGATATTGTATCTATAATCTGCCTATCTTCGTCCTCACCGATTGGCCCTTCTAAAGAGAGAGGATCATGCGAAACTTTAATGGCGTCCTTAACTTTCTCAAGAGATATACCCAATTCTTTTGCAATTTCCATAGGTGTAGGATCGCGTCCATTGTTGTGCAAAAGCAAACTGGACATTCTCCTTATTCTATTCATGGTTTCGACCATATGAACAGGCACCCTAATAGTCTTAGCTTGATCAGCAATTGCGCGAGTTATAGATTGACGAATCCACCATGTAGCATAAGTAGAAAATTTAAATCCTCTTGTGTAGTCAAACTTATCCACAGCTTTCATCAATCCAAGATTTCCCTCTTGAATTAAATCCAAAAAGTTTATCCCACGTCCGGCATATCTTTTTGCAACACTGACTACCAATCTCAAGTTCGATTTGAGAAGTTTTTCTTTAGCAGATTCGTCTCCCTGTTCTATTTTGCATGCCAAATCAATTTCTTCCTCAGAGGTAAGCAAATCACCTTTGCCAATTTCGCGAAGGTACAATTTAACGGGGTCAGAACTATCGCCTTCATTGCTTGGAATATCTAATTGTTCTTGTTCAACTTCTAGATCAGAAAATTCGGAGGCATCTAAGTCAGCGAGCATACTTAGATCTATATCATCGTCTTGTTGTGGAACTATATCATCTGACTCATCGACACTCAGTTGCGAAACATCAAAGCCCACGTCAGGCACTGGTTCATCAACTTCACTAGAAGATTGTAAAAGATCAGAAGTTTCACCCATCTCGTCATCGATATCTAAATCACTATCACAAGATAATGAAATGGTATCACATTCACCATGAGCCGCATCTGTATGTTCAAGTGTTGTATCATCGTTTTTTATAATTGCATTTTCACTATGTTTATGATGTTTTTTCAACAACGAATCATCTTTTCTTGGTACATTTTCAGTATCACTATCACTCTTGCTAGAAGATTGTAAAAGATCAGAAGTTTCACCCATCTCGTCATCGATATCTAAATCACTATCACAAGATAATGAAATGGTATCACATTCACCATGAGCCGCATCTGTATGTTCAAGTGTTGTATCATCGTTTTTTATAATTGCATTTTCACTATGTTTATGATGTTTTTTCAATAACGAATTATCTTTTCTTGACGTGTTTTTAATACCACTCTCGCTTAAACCGTTATTATATGATGACAAAATGTCATTACTGCTTCTATGCAAACTATCATCGCGCTCACTACGAACCGCATCTGTATGTTCAAGTGTTGTATCATCGTTTTTTATAATTGCATTTTCACTATGTTTATGATGTTTTTTCAATAACGAATTATCTTTTCTTGACGTGTTTTTAATACCACTCTCGCTTAAACCGTTATTATATGATGACAAAATGTCATTACTGCTTCTATGCAAACTATCATCGCGCTCACTACGAACCGCATCTGTATGTTCAAGTGTTGTATCATCATCTTTAACAACTGCATTTCTATCGCCTTTGCGACTCTTATTCATCAACGATTTATCTTTTTCTTCCATATCGTCCATTAAGGCACCATCCCCCCTGAACTTATTTTTTATTTTCCTTCAATTTGTCCAAAAAATTCATAACGTCATCACTTTCAAAATCAACTTCAGATTTAAATTCTCTAAACTTTCCTTCATCTACTAAAATCTCGTAGGCTTTCTTAATATCATCCTCCAAAATAACCTCAGAACCTCTTAAATTTGCAATTCTCGTAAAACTCCCCAGAACATCATCACCTAACCTAGCAGATATGCTATTAAAATTAATTGAAATATTACTCGAAGACAATTCTACGATCTTCTCAAAAATATCAAAACAAATATGACTACGAAAATTCTTGGAAGAAAGATTAGATAAAAAATTCGGAAATTTACCACTAGCAATGACGGAAGAAATCAAAAATTCTTCAACATCAGAAGAATCCTCCAACACACTTCTAAGCTTATTACTCTGAGTATCCCCAAAATTACTTCCCTTATTTACGCATTTACTAATCTGTAAGTCAAATGCATTTTTCGACACACCATACTTCATGCAAATACGAGAAGAATAAACATCACGTTCTACGGGATCTTTAATTCTAGAAATGAACTCAGAACATTTCTTCAAGAACTTAATTTTATCATCTGTGTCTTGTAAATTCAAGCTTATTTTAATTCTATTGATTTTATAGTCAATATATCCCAGTGATGACTCAATTAACTTTGAAAATTTAGAATTCGCTTTATCACCATAAATTTGAGAAAATTCGTCCGGATCCTTTGCATTTGTTTCCGAAAGAGAAATAATTTTGACGTTTGCTCCAGCGTTATTCAAAATTTCAGATGCTCTATCTGTTGCCTTTTTCCCCGCATCATCAGAATCGTAACATATGTATACTTCGTTGAAATTCCTTGATATCAATTTTGCTTGATAGTTACTTAATGCCGTCCCAAGAGATGATACAGCACATCCAAATCCCATTTGATGGAGAGATATCGAATCCATATATCCCTCGGTCAATATGGCATAGTCGTGCTGTTTTACTAAATTTAGTGCAAATAAGTTTCTTGATTTTTTGAAAACGGGAGTATCAGACGTGTTTATATACTTCGGAATTTTATTATCAATAGATCGAGCACCAAAGGCTATAACATTTCCATTTATATCTATTACTGGAAACATAATACGATTTACGAACCTATCATGAACCGAATTTTTATAGCGTACTATAACATTTGAGGAAACAAGATCCGATTCGCTAAAAGAGCCTTTTAAAAACTTAAACAACGAAATACCGTCCGCGAAAGAAAAACCCAACCCGAACTTTTTTATTGTGTTTAAACTCAAACCTCTCTTAATAAGATATTCTAAAGCCATGCGTCCACTTTCAGAAAATAAATTATTAAAGTATATTTTTGCACATTTTCTATTTATGGAATACATAGTTTTTCGCTTCAACGAATCGTCATCTCTGCCACACGACTTAACGGGAACTCCAAACCTCTCAGAAAGTGAAATTACAGCATCTTGGTAGCTTATATTATCAATTTTCATCAAAAAAGTTATGGCATTACCGCCGATTCCACATCCGAAACAGTAAAATGAATTTGTTTTTGTATAAACACACATAGATGGCGTCTTTTCCCTATGAAAAGGACAAAGCGCCATACAACTCGTGCCCGAACGGCTCACAGCAGTATAATCCTCGATTAACGACAGGATATCTACCTTAGACAATAACTCGTCAATGCACTCACGATCAAAACGCATAGATACTAATTTTTAGTTTTGCCCATCTTCTTGAAGGCATTGACTTTGTTTTTAAATCTATCAACACGCCCGCCGGTATCAACAAATTTTTGCTTACCAGTAAAAAACGGATGACACTTAGAACATATTTCAACAGTAACATCTTTTCCTACTGTCGAACATGTTTTTATAACATTTCCGCAAGCACAAGTAACGTTTATAGGAACATAATTTGGATGAATCCCAGTTTTCATAAACACACCTCATCGATTATCAAATATAGACATAATATCTTCAAATGAATCCGAACTACGTCCAGCAGCCTTATCCGGCGAAGGTGACGAACCCCTACCATTAAAACTCGTCGCAGAATTTGCAGAAGAACTTTGCAAATCTTCAGCCGTAGCCGAGAAACCAGTAGCTATCACAGTAACTCTAATCTGATCGTCCATAGACTTATCAAACGCAGCCCCCCAGATGATATTTGCGTCCTCGTCAGCTTTTGCCGCAATCATAGAGGATGCAATTTCAATATCATCAAGACCGATATCAGGAGCAGCGGTAATATTGACTATGAGACCCTTGGCACCACCAATAGTGGTTTCAAGAAGAGGACTAGATACAGCCATCTCTGCGGCATTCTCAGCCTTATCCTTACCTGAAGCTACTCCCACACCCATGTGAGCATAACCAGCGTCTTTCATTATAGCAGTAACATCTGCGAAGTCAAGATTAACAACTCCAGGAACCAAAATAAGATCAGAAATACTCTGAACGGCTTGACGGAGAACATCATCGACTATTACAAATGCATTTCTTAAGGTAATTCTTTGCTGACTTGCATATTTCAAACGTTCGTTCGGTATAACAACTAAGGAGTCGACATTCTGGCTCAGCGCCGCAATCCCTGCCTCTGCTTGTTCCATTCTTCTTTTTCCTTCAAAAACAAAAGGCTTAGTCACAACACCTACGGTTAAAATGCCAAGCTCACGTGCAACCTGGGCGACCAAAGGAGCGGCGCCAGTTCCAGTTCCGCCACCCATTCCACAAGTCACAAAAACCATGTCAGAGCCCCTAAGAGCATCAACAATCTCGTCACGATTTTCCTCCGCTGCTCTCTGACCAACCTCGGGTTTAGAGCCTGCACCTTTTCCTCTCGTGACTTTTTCACCAATCTGAATTTTAGTTTTCGCTAGTGAATTACGAAGTGCCTGACTATCAGTATTTACACAAATGAAATCGACACACTGAACACCAAAATCAATCATGCGATTAACAGCGTTTCCTCCACCGCCACCAACTCCAACGACTCTTATTTTTACAATTTCGTCGTCTTCAATAAGCTCATCTTTCGAATCAACGACTTTTTCACGTTTCTTATCAAATGGCAAGTTAATCCCTCCCAAATAGTCTGGATACTGGTAGCGGTAAGTGGATTCGAACCACTGACCCTTCGAGTATGAATCGAATGCTCTTCCACTGAGCTATACCGCCTGATGCTAGCATTATAACATAAAAAAATGGTAAAGTCCATACTATTCATGAAAAAATGAACATTCTGTAAAATTGTATAAAAAAAAATGTTTTTAATAAAAAAAATTGTGGACGCAAACCGATTATGAACCATAGAAGTGCAAAAAATTGATTAGAAAATAGTAAAATCGGCAATCTGCACAAGAGACGTAGATACAGACAGACCTGAAAACATATCACCCAGCACATAGTTAATTTAATGTGATTTTTTATTCAGGTTGGGCACTGCTGAAAGCTGAAAGTGGATAAAGATCATTAAACTATCACCCGAAAAATGAAGGAACAAAGTTTGCTGATTACTTTATTTCTGTTGTTTTTTTAACTGGTGTACTCGAATTATTTTGCTTTATCTATTTTTAGCAACGCCAGCCAATAATTTTGTTATGATATTTAAGCAATAAACTCAAAACTCATGAAGCCCTAATGTTAAAGTTGGATGTTTACAGAAATTAAAAATTTTAGTATATCCATATTTAATTTGTGTGCACCGATGTTATTGAATCCAGAAATAGCAAAAATACATAAAAATCGAAAGTTTACTAATAAAGACAATCAACTGTCCAATTTTTGATATTCTTTTCTATGTTTAATATTTCAATCTGAAAATTATTTATTGACAACATTGCTAAAAGTGGATGGAAATCCTGAAACTATCACTCGAAAAACGAAAGAATAAAGTCTTCTGATTACTTTATTTCTGTTGTCTTTTCAACTATTGTGCTCGAATCATTTTGTTTTATTTATCTGTTTTAGCAATGCCCATTTTTATCTAGATGTTGGAATTTTATAGTTCTTTATTGCTTATGAAAGCATATTTTTACGATGTTGAACATTGATTCTTTGGCACCATAAATATATAATCGGACTATACTTTTCTAAGTTGGTGTTTCTTATGGAAAATAATATTGATATCAGTCTTATAATTCCGGTCTATAATGTAGAAAATTATCTGAGGAGATGTTTATCATCCGTTGAAAATCAGACGTTCAAAAGTTTTGAAGTTATAATAGTAAATGATGGATCTACTGATAACTCTTTAGGGGTTATTCAAGAATTTTTAGATAGAAATAAAAATTTCAAATTAATAAATCAAGATAATAAAGGGCTTGGAGAAGCAAGAAATGTCGGTATAAGAAATAGTTGTGGAAGATATATAGCATTTCTTGATAGTGATGATTTTCTGGAACCAAAGTATCTTGAAAAGCTTTATTTATCTGCTGTAAGAACATGCGCTGATATTGTTTGTTGCAATTTTTACTTTTATTATGAGAGAACCAAATTGAGAATTTGGTCACCGATAAGTAGTATTCCAGGTGTTTATTCAAGTGAAAAGGCGATGAAGAAAATAACATCTTGCATTGGAACTTTTGCGTTTGCTTGGAATAAACTTTATAGAAGATCACTTTTTATAAATCATAAAATTGAGTTTAAAAAGATGTATTTTGAAGACTGTGCTACTACACCTGTTTTGTTTTTTTACGCGAATACAGTCACATTTATAAAAGATATACTTTATAATTATGTTATGCGAGATGGAAGTATTTTACACACAATGAACGCCCAAAAGGTAAATGACTTTATAAAATCGATAGGTATGATAAGGGATTTTTATGAGCAAAAAGGAATATATAAAAAGTACAAGAGACGTTTTAAAGGTTATGCTACAAGATTGAGCTTTCTTATATCATTTGATGTATTTATTATGCATTTTAAATGTAATAATTTCAATGGATTAATTAAAAATTTTCGCGCTTTGAGAAAAACTATCAGACATTTTAAATCTGATAAGTATAGGGCATCACAGAATACTGATTTAATTTTTCCAGTAAAAGATCCTGGAAATAGTGCAGATGAAAAAATATAATTTTTTTTTGAATATATGGTAATGAGAAAAGATAGAATAGAAATATAATTTCGTAGTTTGGATGTAAATGAATAAAACAACAAAAAATATATTTACGGTTACTTTACCGTGCATGGTTACTTTTGGAATTTTGGCCTACTTTTGTATAAAAGATAACAATTTACTGACATTAATAAACATTATTCCAAAACTAAGAATACATTATTTATTGTGTGCTTTATTGATGCCAGTTGTATATTGGCTCACTGATTGCTTGATAATAAAAAAAATCTCTCCTGATCTACTTTCATCATTTGGTGAATATTTTAAATTGGTCATGTATGGACAGTTTTATGGCGCAGTTACACCATTTTCGTCTGGAAGTCAACCTGCACAAATTGTATTTTTGACAAAAAAAAAAGTAGATATAGGAAAATCAATCTCCGTACTTTCTCAGAAAATATTCATAACGCAACTATGCACCGCTATATTGTCATCAATTGCAATAATATTTAAAAGTCATTTATTCAAAGAATATATCCCAGCATTTGGACTTTTAACTACAACAGGTTTGATAATACAATGTTCCGGAATAATCATTATTATCTTATTTTATTTAAATAATCACAAATTAATGCAGTTTATAAATTTGATTTTAACAATTGGTAAGAAACTAAAATTATTAAGCAACGTAAAACAAACCGAGAAAAATGTAAGTAATCATTTATCATACCTCATTAAGACAAACTTCTCGGTAGATTTTAGAATTTTTATATATTTATTAGCATTTACACAAACCCTATCGACATACTTAATATCTTTTTTCATAGCAAAATCGTTTGGTTTAATTGGCTTTCCCATCTTAGACATGATAGCAGCACAAATATTTGTCAATTTATTATCAGTCTGTACACCACTTCCTGGCGCCGCTGGAACAACCGAAGGAGCATTTATAATACTTTACGGTTCGTTCTTCCGCTCGGAAGAAATACTTGTTTCGATGATTCTATTTAGAATAGTAAGTTATTATTTTGGTTTATTAATAGGACTCATAGAAATAACAAAAAAATAGCCCCAAAAGGGGCCATTACACCACCGGTCTAAACTATGCTTCAACTCCCTCTTCATTTTCATTCTCTGATTCGACATCTACCTCTTCCCCAGCATCATCTTCATCGCCATTTTCTTCCCCATCCTTATCCTTTACTTTATTATCTTCCGCTTCAACACTAGCTCCAGTGTTGGCGCCACTGTCGTCATTTTCCTCATTTATCTCTTCCTTGTCATTATCCTTATCTTTGCCATTGTCATCCTTGTCTTGTTCACCTTTCTCTTCTACATCATCGTCATTCTTCTCTTCTTTATCTTTCTCTTCTACATCATCGTCATTCTTCTCTTTTTTATCTTTCTCTTCTACATCATCCTTCTTCTCTTTTTTATCGTTCTCTTCTACATCATCCTCATTGTCATCCTTCTCTTCTTCGTCGTTATCTTCTACGTCATCCTCATTGTCATCCTTCTCTTCTTCGTCGTTATCTTCTACATCATCCTCATTGTCATCATTCTTCTCTTTTTTATCTTTCTCTTCTACATCATCCTTCTTCTCTTTTT
>CAMUZI010000015.1 GCA_947165155.1 uncultured Clostridia bacterium
AAGCTGAGATTAAAGCTGCTAAAGAGGAAGGTTTAGAACAAGGTGAAGAAAAGGGCAGAAATGAACGAGAAATTGAGATTGCTAGGAATGCATTAAACATGGGATTAGAAATTGAAAATATAGCTAAACTTACTGGACTTAGTGAGAAAGAGATAGAAAAATTAAAACTGAATTAACTTTAGTGGTTTAGATTTTGAAAATGAGAGTTTTTGAGAAAATTTGAAACGATTTTGGTAGCTTTTGGAACGATTTGGATCATTTTGAAACGACTAGCTGTGGTATGATATTAGAATGCGAGTTGTCTTCCTTCGTGGGAGATGTTTTATTTTTATAAAAAAATGTAATTAAATACATTAAAAGAAAAAGATAACCCTAAATACTCGATATAGAAAATTTCAAAACATATTAAAACGACACAGACAACCCCTCCATCACTGGTGGAGAGGGTCTATACATTTTTCATTTTTTTAGCAATTTTCAGCAGTACCTGCTTTTATTTGGTGAAATCTGTTAATGTTATATTCATTCGATTGTTCTATTTCTTCCAAATATTTTTTTAACTTGTTCCACTTATCCTCTTGGCCTGTAGACTTTACAAATCCACTAATCATAACGCATTTCAAACATTCTGCTAAATCGCCAATTTTACCTTTTTTACTTTGAGCACGATTGTCCCCAAAATCTATAAGTATGGGAATTAGTTTTTTTTCATCCACCATTATATTCCTAAATGCTATATCTCCCTTATACTCACCGGTATGTTCTCTAAAGATCTCTGTAGCATCAAATAATCCAACACACCATTTTTCAATAAAAAAATCTAATTCTAATTTATCTTTATATTCTTTTAGCCAATTATCCAATGTTTTTCCATAAATCCGTCCGAAAAGAAAAACTTTACAATCTAAAACTTTTTCAACATACATTAAATTTTCACTTACATGTTTACCTTCTAGTGCTCTACATGCCCTCATTTCAAAGGTATTACAACCATAGTTTTCAATGGTCTTCATGATAAGATCGGGATATTTGGTACTCGTGTACACATCTCCACCAGTCATACAACCACCATGTATTTTTTCACGGGATTTGCGCCAAGCTTTAACAGTTTTTATGTTTTCATTAGAATCACCATCCATTGCAAAAGCAAATCCGAAATTGATGAAACATGGCATCAAACCAAGAGACAAAAATTTACCTAATTTTCTATTCATAAAATCTCCTCTACATTTTTTAAAATTTATATACACGTGCATATGCGATAATTATAACACATATATTCAAAAAATCAATCGAATTTATATGTTGTAATAAAAAAAATATCAAGCGTTATGTATTTAAGGTTTATGTTAGTGTAGAAAAATAAGTATTTTACATGTATCACGATAAAAAATGTCTATTTATTTTTTCAAATTCCTTTTAAAGTGGGAAAATGTCAGAAAGTAGAATTCCGGAATGGTTAAGTCCTTATCTGAACGATGATGCGTATACCGCTACGAAAGACGATATTTTGAGAATGGTTCCGCAATCTAGAAAAGAAGTTTTGCTCAAATATATTACTCTAAATACCGAAGAAGAATCGAATTATCAAGATTTTATAACGTCAGACGACGAAGATTTTATCGATGTCGATGGTCTTCAATTTACTGTTACAAGTTAAGGAGGAAATATATATCAAATTATAAATCGATACACAAAGGTGCAAAAATAGATGAGGCCATTTCGACGGTTTTAAATGGTCAGGCAGGTATTCAAGGAGTTAGCATTAATGGCTCGGAAGTCACACCGGATGCAAACAATAAAGTAAATTTAAATCTTCCAAATGTATTACAAACTACCGGTTCTTCTACAACTGATACTATGTCTCAAGATGCAATTACTACAGCATTGTCTGGTAAAGCTAACGTTTCAACGTATAGTACTACATTACTTGTATCTGGCTGGATAGGGCTACCAATACCTTATACTCAAACCATAAGTGTTTCTGGCCTTTTGAGTACTGATAAAGTAGTCGATGATATCGTATTAAGCGATGATACTACAACGCACAAAATCAACTAACTAATTGGGCATATGTCTCTAAAATGATTACTTCAAATGACTCGATTACTGCTACCTGTTTCGATTCCAAGCCTTCAGTAGATTTGAGTATTTCATTTACCGTTATTAGAGGTTAAATATATAAAAAAAAATGATATTACAAAAAAATCAAAAGAATTATTGTTTATTTCAAAAGTGCTTAAACAATTAATTAACTCAAGTTATATCAGATATGCTCGATAAATGTCCATAATTGGTAATCATGCTTTTAGCAGCTGTGACAATCTTGAAAGTGTAACATCAATCGGCAGCGGTGCATTCTATAATTGTAGTTTGCTTACAAGTCTAACAATTCAAGCAATCACACCACCTACTTTAGGTGATAGTGTCTTTGCAGGTACTTCCTCAAGTTTAGTTATCTATGTTCCATCTGAATTAGTTGAAACATATAAATCCGCGAACGAATGGTCAGATTATGCTTCAAGAATCCAGGCTATCACCAAATGGAGTTTAGCCATTTAGAAGGCGTTTTATGTTACAAGTTATATTACAAAATAAAATTCAAAAGGATTATAGTACCTTTAAAGCTATAGTAGATGACACTTTAACTGAAGTTACATCTCAAATGCTTGATGAAATTACTAAAATTATTAGTTATGCTTTTTATCAGTGTAAGAATCTCATAAGTATAGAAATTCCAGATAGTGTTATAAGTATTGGCGCGTCTGCTTTTGCTGGCTGCACTGCGCTTTCAAGTATACTCGATATTAGTGGTATAGCTATTATTCAAAGTGGTCTTTTCTTGGCTGTACTTCTCTTGTAAGTGTAACGATTCCTAATAGTATTACTAGTGTTGGTGGAAGTAGTTTCCAAAGATGTACTAATTTAAGAGATATTAAAATTCCGAGTAGTGTAGTTGATATGCCATGACAGTTTACCTTTGCAGAGTGTAGAAGTTCGGCGAGTTGCACAATAGAAGTCATTAAGCCATCAACTATCATGTCAAATAACTACATGTTTGAAAGTATTTATACAAATTTCAAAATTTATGTGCCAGCCATATCGGTAGACACTTACAAATCTGCTACAGGTTGGTTCCAATACGCAGGCAAAATTCAACCAATTCCAACTTGACATTTAAGCTTTTTGTGGTACAACAGCAACGTAGCCTGGTGACGGGTTCACTATCGATTATTTTTTATTACAATAATTACTACCGTATTTGTTGTACGGTAGTTTTTACTTTGTTTAAACAATTTGAGAATTATCAAAATAATTTTCAACATTTGAATAAGCATTTCAAAACTCATAATCATCCCCCCTTTCTCTGCCAAAGAGTGACAGATAAGAAGAAATGAACCCGTACTTCCAAGTTACACCAAGAACTGTAATGCCATAAATTTGTTCATATTTCAATTAATTTCTAACTTTACTTGATGTCTACAAAACTTTGTAGATGTTACTTTTTGAGGTTTCAACGTCTAAACAAAAGTGCGATGGTGATTGTTTTAATTGTAAATTTGACGATTGTATTCTCGATTATGATGAAGTCCCTACAGACGAAAAATCAACTCAAAGTAGTTTCGAATTTTCAAATTACTGAATATCAAATCACTCCTGGAATTGATTTTGTTGAAACCGAATTAAATAGAAAACTCAGAGAAGCAAAAAAATTCATAGAACATCTTTCAAGTTTGGAGGAAAAATGGCTAAGTATATTGTTTGGGTAGGATTATTTTTGGTGATAAATTTGTATAATCAATTTAACGGTGATATCCATCACAATTAGATTTTATACGGATTGTTGGTAATGTAAGGGCGTTGCTAAAAGTGAATAGATGATATAAAATGCGAAGCGTGATAGAGGAGAAAAAAATTCCAAAATGATGGATTTATGAGAGGAAAGCAAAGATATAAATGTAAATCTTGTGGATGCAATTGTACCGGAGGCCCGCTTAATATGTAAAGCCTACAATAAGGTAAAAATATCCCTTACAATTAACCGAAAAACAACATTTCTACTCAATTTTCGAGGTACAAATCCTTTTATTTACGGGATTTACTAGATCACAAGAAAAATTTTTTTTCAAATTCTTCAATTTACTGTTGACAAAAAATATCCGTATAATACGGTGTCAATTATAAGATTCCCGCAGGGGTGTTTGAAGCTTATTATTGTTTTTTGTTTTATTTAGTGGTTGCTTTGTTTGTCTCCTGATTTCATTTAGGGTTTTGTGAACTTTTTTTGAGGGGGGTTGCTATTCCTAAACAATCACATTGGGGCTAGTTATAAAACAGCGAAAATGAGAAGTCAACGGTACGACGTTGAAAATAATGAAAGAAATTCGAGAAGTTTTTTTTTGGCATTTATGACAATAATTTACAAAAAACACACTCTTTTATGTAGATTAGAGCGTGTTTTGGCTTCGGATTTTATGGAGTAACTTTATCAATACTAATATCCAAAATTGAAAACAACCCAAAAATCGACTAGAATACCAAAAGCGAGGGAAAATCCGAAAAGGGCGATTGGTCACTTTTCTCCTTGAGGAGGTGGTCGTTATGAATATAGATATGATATTTGTTTTAATACTATTTATTGTCTTCTATAAAATAAAAAATAACAAGAAAATAACCGTCTCAAGCAAAATTAACGGCTATTGAAATTTTTAATTTTCACAAAAGACTAACCGCTTAAGTGGCAACATACCATTATTATGCATGCAAATGATAAAAAAGTCAAGATTTTATATCTTCATAAATTTTCTTTTTAGACCAAACATTAAACCCTCGTATTGCTATTACAAGATAGATAGCAAAAAGCAAAGCTTGAGCATATTCACCTATCGCATAAAACCTGACCGACATATAAAGATTTGAGATTATCCAAAATATAAAACCATACTTGTTCCCACTTGAGTTTAAAATGCTTCCAATAAGCGCAATACCAGACATAATCCAAGATAAAATAGTCCAAATCAATGGATCGATTATACATCGTAAGCCAATTTAGCATCAAAAATAATCCTACCCAAACAATACAGACGACCATCCATTAAATTCAACACCAGGATTTTTTACATACTTCTCTTCTTCATTTTGAATCATAAAGCTGACTTTATCATTTTTATCTGGTGTCATAAAAGGCGCCATTTGCATCATTCCTAAAGGCTTTATTTTACTACTTTGATTTATTTGTTCCAAAACATACAGATTCAGGGTTTGATTCGTTTCATAATTATCGAAAAAATCACCAACCTTAAGACCTGTACCCTTAATTTTCCAAATATATTTTTTCAAGTATTCATGATTTAAAGCACCAGTGTCAGTAATTCTTCCCATAACTCCAGCCAGAGGATCACAAAAATACCAGTTATCATTGTATTCAAAAAGGTTAAACGTATGATAAATTGAAGGGCTTAGATGACTTATAACTATATGATGACTTTTAATTTTTTTATTTTCTTCCGCTCCTTCACACATTCTTAGACAAAAATCAAAAGTAAACGCTGCTTCCCAACAACTTCCCTTACCATTGCTTATCAGACGCTGTACTGACTTTCTCTGACGAGTTGTTGCACCACGAACCAAGAACATATCTAAAATTCTACGAATACCGGTACGGGCCGTAGAATAATTTGCACCAAGCTGATAACTTAGAAAAGTACATACTTCAAACAAAAAATCTAAAATTCTGTCATCTTTAAATTCTTCATTCATTTCATTGTATCTCTCATCCTCCTCAAGTGCGAAAGCAATGGCAAGGTCCGCCATATAATTTTTAACAAATGCTTCTAATTCGTTGAATACTTTAGCATCACTCCCAATCATATCTCCGAATTTAACTCCGCCATACATCAAAGCAAATAAAATCATCGTTGTCTTAAGTGGATTATTTTTAATTAAATTCCCAGTCTTTCCAGCCATTTTCAAAAAAGTTTCAAGAAATTTGTTCCTATCAGCACCAGTCTTAATTTTTCCTAGGTCTTTTGTTGCGATTTTACTTTTTCTTCTTTCGATAGAATCAGATTTACTTTTCACAAATTCAACACTCCTTTTACTATTTTTATATTTAAGAGGTTTACTGCTATTTTTCAAAGCATTCGGTGATATACCGGTAGAATTACCACCCTTTAGAGAAGAGTTGATATCCTTTTTATGCAAATTAGATCTACTACGTAAAGCCTTAGTTTCTTTAGATTTATGTTTAAAATTATTGTTCTTTTTTGCATTTCCAAAACGTTGAATGTTTTTGCTAAAATTTTTATTTACATACAAATTACTTGTATTTTGTGCAAAGCAGCAAGATGGCATTAACATGATTGATAAAAACTTTGCAACTAAACTTTTAGTTTTACTCATAAATAATCACCTCTCAAAAAAGAATGTGTAATAACCACACAAGCAATGCTCAAAAAGTCACCCAACTCTATTGTCATTATGTAGTAACATGACCTAATTGTAAACTTTTTTCAAAAAATCCATTTATCATGGTCTACATTTTTCAATTTGATTGAAGTTTTAAATACTTAAAACAGAGTTTATTTGATCTTCAGATATTATATTTATACCTAAATCTTTTGCTTGTTTAAATTTGGAACCAGGATTCTTCCCACATATTAAATATGAAACATTCTTGCTTACTGAAGACGAAACTTTTATTCCATTATCGTTTAACTGCTTTATTAATTCATTTCTAGTATAAAATTCAAATTTTCCAGTTAAGCAGCAAGTTATTTTTTTATCATATGTACTACATTTTCCAACGTATTTCGTATTTATCCCAAGTCTTTTCAAATCGTTAACTAGATTTATATTTTTAGA
Organism: uncultured Clostridia bacterium; assembly: GCA_947165155.1. GTDB lineage: Bacteria > Bacillota > Clostridia > Oscillospirales > Acutalibacteraceae > Improbicoccus. Next base: position 6,865 of record CAMUZI010000015.1, read on the forward strand.
GAAAAACTCAACTATGCTTCGCGAAGTTACATCACCAATTCCACCAATCGATGATACTTCATCCATCTTAGCATTCGATAAGTTACCTAAGTTTTTAAAATGAGAGGATAAAATATTTGCAGTTTCTTTTCCTACAAACGGAATTCCTAACCCATATACAAGCTTCTCGAGCGAATTCTTTTTAGATTTTTCTATTTCTTGTAGTAAATTTCTTCCAGTTTTATTTATATAAATATTTTCATCGAATCCAAAAATCATCTCCTGATTATTTGATATATTTTTTAATCTAAACTCGTCATAATTTTTTAAAATATTTGAATTCAAACGGTAGATATCAAGATAACTTTTAACTTCATTTTGCAATACATCAAAAGTTTCTTCACCAAATCCTTCTATGTTCATCGCATCACGAGACGCAAAATGTAATATTTTAGATTTAACTCTTTCTTTGCAATTTTCATTTCTACATCTATAGGTTTTACCGTCCTTGGAAGAATCAACAAAAACTTCACTTCCACATGAAGGACATCTCAAAGGCATTTTGAAAGATTTGTTTCTATCATTTGAGGGATTGACTTCACATTTAGATATCTCAGGAATAATATCGCCAGATTTTATCACATAAACATAATCTCCTATGCGAATGTTTTTGGATAAAATAAAATCTTCGTTGTGCAGTGAAGCTTTAGAAACTAGTGTTCCATCTATGTAAACTGGTTCAAAAACGCAAACTGGAGTTAAAATTCCAGTCCTCCCCACTTTTATCTCTATGCTTTTACATATACTTTTCCTAACTTCCGGAGGATACTTAAAAGCTTCAGCCCATCTTGGATACGAAGATGTACTTCCTAAAACATATCTATTTTTAAGATCATTTAATTTCACGACTGCGCCGTCAATTTGATGAGAATAACTTTTCCTTTCCCTACCGATTTTCCCAATTTCATCTTTAATTTCCTCGAAATTACTACATATCTTGAAGTCAACAACAGGCAACCCTAGATTTTTCAAAAATTCGAGTGTTTCAGAGTGAGTATTAAATCTCATACCTAACACTTTTTGCAAATTGAAAAATAGTATGTACAGGTTTCTACTTTTACATAAATCGACATCTTTTTGGCGAATTGAACCAGCAGCAGCATTTCTTGGATTTTTAAAAACTTGTTTCCCTTCTGATTCCTGCAATTTAACTAGATCCATAAATGAACTTTTAGGCATAAAGCATTCGCCTCTGACCTCGAGATACTCGATTGATTCATCGATCCTATGAGGCAAATTTTTAATTGTAAGAGCATTTTCAGTTATATCTTCTCCAGTTACTCCATCTCCTCGTGTAGAGGCTCGAAATAATTTTCCATTTTGATACTCAACGGATAAAGAAAGACCATCTATTTTTTTTTCTACTGTAAACTCACTTTCCTCAAATTTTTCACAAACTCTATCATAAAACTTTTTTATATCATCGATCGAAAATGAATCATGTAAACTTTCCATTTTGATATCATGATGAACTGGTGAAAATTTTAGTGATGGCGTCCATCCTATCTTCCTTATGGAAGTGCAAAGATAAGCAAACTGAGGATATTCTTTTGAAAAATCCTCTAACTTTTTCTTCATATTGTCATACTCATAATCCTCAACTTGAGGGTTATCGTAAAAATTATATTGCTTCTTACACTCCTCAATTCTATTATTCAAGGATATAATTTCATTTTTTATATCATTTAAATTTTTCAACTTGTCATGCCCCTAAACATCATTTATTACTTATCCAGTACAAAACGAACGTGGTAACTAACTTTACATTATGTTTCTAATATCTTATTGGGCATTGCTAAAAATGGACAGATAAGAACAATCTGATTATACTAGTTAAAAAAATAATAGAAATAAAATAATCAGCAAACTTTATCTTTTCGTTTTTTATATCATTTAAATTTTTCAACTCATTATTCCCCCTAAACATCATTCATTATTCATCCAATACAAAACGAACGTGGTAACTAACTTTATATTATGTTTCTAATATCTTATTGGGCATTGCTAAAAATAGATAGATAAGAACAATCTGATCACACTAGTTAAAAAAATAATAGTAATAAAATAACCATCAAACTTTATTTTTTCGTTTTTTATATCATTTAAATTTTCCAACTCATCATGCCCCTAAATATCATTTGTTACTCATCCAATACAAAACGAACGTGGTAACTAACTTTACATTATGTTTCTAATATCTTATTGGGTATTGCTAAAAATAGACAGATAAGAACAATCTGATTACACTAGTTAAAAAAACAACAGGAACAAAATAATCAGCAAACTTTACTTTTTATTTTTTCGTTTTTCGGGTGATATTTTCATGATTTCCATCCATTTTTTGTAATGTTTTATCTTACCATTTACTTATAAATATGTCCTATTTTCGCAACGCCACTTTATTTTGCCCTCTTAGCAAAACAATTTCGCATATTCTATCACACCTTTGAAGATTATTTACCTTCCCGTAGAACCAAATCCTCCGGTACCGCGAGAAGACTCAGATAACTTATCGACCAAACTAAACGAACACGTAGAAACATTCACTACAATCAATTGCGCAATTCTATCTCCATTTTTTACTATGTATGGCTCACCATTTGCAACTCTACATAAGCCAACATAAATTTCGCCTCTATAATCGCTATCAATGACTCCAACACCATTAGAGGGCATGATACCATACTTAACTCCAAGACCACTTCGTGCAAAAACAAAAGCGGCAAAATCAGAACTTGGTAGCTCTACTGATATACCAGTTGGAATTTTAACTAAATCACCAAATTTAATATTTACCTCTTTTTCGAGGCACGCATATAAATCATACCCCGCAGAACCTTTTGTTGCCCTCGTGGGAACAATAGCATTTTCTTTTGTTCTAGCAATTTTTAAATTTATCATCAATTCTCCCAAAAAGATTTGAAATCGCCATCATTTGATAGTACATTTCTTATTCTCATTTGTAAATCTTCTTGATTTTTTTCATTTGTGCAAAGCACGAAATAACCAAAAAGCTGAAAATCATCACAAAAATCTTTTGCATTAGCAGATGATATCACAATATTTTTCAACTCTATACGTGGCTTTTCTGAAAAATAATCGTCGACATCTTCTAGGTAACTATATGCATTGTCCAACTCTTGAGAGATCGTTTCCAAACTTATATCTTTTGGGTTTTTGCAGATATCATCACCTGATAAATTCAAAACATCCATGAAATTTTGAAATTTATTATATGGGTAATCATTAAATAATCCTAGACGAGAAAGAAAATTGATGGAAATGCTCAATTTAAATAGCATCTGACAAACCTCAAAAAATAAATTCATGTGAGACGTGTTATTTGTATCTATCTTTCCATTGTCTCCCTTTTTACCGCTCATCCCCATTAGTGAACATGTACGAACATAGTTATTACAAATGATACAGTCAATATAATTTTCGAACTTCGAATCAACTTGATATACATCACTTGAGGGTATATTAAATGAAATTCCCTCAGAATTAATGCCCGTAGCATTATTAGGCATATAAAACATAAAAATCACTCTCCCATATGATTAACGCGTGGGAGTGTATCAGAATTCAGAGATACAGTCAAATTGCACTATTTATATAAATAAAAATGTGCAAAAAGCAAAAAAGCTCGATATAATGCTTGAAAATCAAAAAGGGTATTGCTTTTTGTTTATTTGTAATGTAACAAGTGATTAAATTTTAAAGTTAATTTGCGGCACTGCTAAAAGTGGATAAAAATCATGAAACCATCACCATAAAAACAAAAGAGTAAAGTTTGCTGATTACTTTATTTCTGTTGTTTTTTTTAACTGGTGTACTTGAATTATTTTGCTTTATCCATCTATTTCTAGCAATACCCCAAATAGTATGAAAGAAGCAAACACGTCCAACCAAACGAGAAATCGTCACCGGGAACAGCGTCACGATATCTGGAACTGGAGTCATTGGAGCTTCAGTTGTTGTGTACTACGGAATTGGGAAGTCGACTTCTCCTGTGACGGTAAATGAAAACGGAATCTGGACTACGGATATTTCGTCTGATCTTCTAGGCACAGATGTCAAAGTTGCAGCTATTCAAACTTTAAATGGGATGAGCTCTGTAACAAGTGATCCTGTGAGTTTCACGTTAGTTAAGAATCTTGAAGCTCCTGTAATTACGGTACCTGCGAACGGCGCTACAAACGTGGAAGCTTCTCCAACAATCGCTGGAACCGGGCGTACTTCTGCTGTTGTTAATGTATCAGATGGGACAAATACAATCCTATCGACAACAGTGAACTCAGATAATACCTGGTCTGGCGTTGTTTCCACGCCTTTATCATCTGGCAGATCATATACAATAACTGCCTCTCAAACTTTAGGAACTACTGTTAGTTCATCGAGTTCTGAGGTTACATTTACAACTAGATCGGAGTAGAGATTTTTCTCTACTTCATTTTTGGAGGTTTTAATGAAAGATGGGAAAATCAAAGTAAATCGAGATACCACAAGAATCCAGGTAAACGACGAGGGAGATTTAATAGAAATCGATTTCAATAACCAGTCGTTTGTTGAAAATATCATGAAAATTTATGATTATTCTAAAAACAAAAGACCAAAATTTGATGATTCTAGTGAGTCTTCAATTGAAAAAATCTCAAGTCTATTCAAATACAATGATGAGATTTTAAATTTAATAAATAAAACTTTCGGAGAAAATTCTGTCATTAAGATTTTTGGGATTGAGCATCCTACCGAAGACCTAGTTTTAGATTTCATCATTCAGCTTAAACATTATATCGAAAAGGCAATCGAAGAAAAGAAAAAGAAAGTCGAAATGCAACAAAAAGAGTATCAGAAACGAGCTTTATCTCGTGAAAGTGTGAGTTATGGCCACTCTCGGAGACGTAATTTTGTCCCCTTTTGTTGACTCATCAAGACGAGATAAAACAAGCATTTCAAGGAATTTTAGAAGCTGTAGAACCTATAACAAATGGAATTAAAACTCATTTCGAAAATTTAGGTGATTCTTTTAATTCGATTACTGAAAACTCGATAAAACCGGCATTCAATGAGGTTAAAAAGATATGGGACGACATATTTGGAAAAATTATCCAATCGTGGAATAAACATGTGTCTCCAAAACTTAAAGAAATAGGGGATAAATTCAATGAGGTGATGAGTGGAAAAGTTGGAGACACCATTAGAAAATCTACTGAATTTATAAATAAACTTTTGGAAACTGTGAAGAAGGTCATGGGATGGTTATGGGATCTTCTAAAACTATTTGTAAATTGGTTCATCGAAACATTTATTGATAATATCTCAGAAGGTGTAAAGAATGTGTCGATAGGATTTATGGATGCATTTGGAGATGTCGTAAGTATAGTTGGAAATGTTTGGGATACGCTTACAGGATTAATTGATTTCATTACCGGTGTGTTTATTGGTGACTGGGATAAGGCATGGGAAGGTGCAAAGAAAGCATTTAATGGATTTGTGAATATGATTAAATCATCGATAAATGTGGTGACTTTATTGATAAATGGTTTAATAAACACAGTTATAGGTTCGATAAATGTTATGATTAGAGGACTCAACAGAATAAGTTTTGATCTTCCTAGTTGGCTTGGAGGAGGGCATTTTGGTCTGAATATCCCTGAGATTCCTAAGAATTAGGGAAGCATTCCGAAGTTTGCAAAATTGATCTCATATTTTAGAATGTACAATCTCTCAATTGAGTTCAAATTCTTATCGAATGGGCAGATAACTGGGCAAAACATCTCGTTTACTGATGAAAATGGGAATGTTTTTACTGGTGCGCTCGTTAGACAGAATTTAGATTTAAGTAAGGGCTTTTTGAGTTCGTGTTATATCATCGGGTATCAACAACTAAAAGAATCTGAGCCAAATCCGTTATTTGCTGGCAACGATGAAATTGAAAAATCAAAAGTTGAGCTTTATTCGAACGAAGAATACGGAATAATTTAGGAGGTAAATGTGTCTTGGAATTCACCGATCTTTGATCGAACTAATGAAGATGTTTTGAAAGTACAAACATACGATACGATGGGGTTTAAGTATCTTGATGAAAATCAGAAACGAGAATGGAGGAGTGGCCCCTAAAAGGGGCCTTGAATTGTTCTGATTTAAACAGAATCGAAGGGAACACAGAGTTTCTTGCAAATCTTTACGAGATAACGGGTCTAGCATTTAAACCCAATTGGCACATGACTGATGTTCCTGAAAGATCTGATTTTCAAAGAATTATCGATAACGTGGATGTATTAAGAACAAGGGGAAAAGTCTTGAATTCAACTCCCAAAACACCTTCTCTTCCCTTGAATGTTCATACAAAAATTAACGATATTGAGAAAATTCTTTACGATCTTTACTGGGTTTATGAAAACGAAAGTCTTGCATTTGCAAGAGATGACGAAAGATTTAAGGCGGAACTTTACGCTAACGATGATATTTCTGTTGTTTGGGAGGAAGTATGAAAAGCTTGGATCTCGAGTTTATACGAGAAATAATTTTAAAAATCAGAAACTGGAATTCTTATGAGCCTATGTTAAACTATGATTTGATCGATGAAAATACGTCAATTTCTAAAGTGAATTTCTATCTTGATTTGCTAATGGATGAACAATTGATTTGTAGCAAATAAAACCACGTATATCGATGGGCAAAGGCATTACAAAATAAGATATCTAACATTCAAAGGCGAAAACTTATGTAACTTAATATCAAACGAATATTTTTGGAAACAATGTAAGAAAGAGATCCTTTCTAAAGGATTATCTTTCTTTGGTGATATCGTTATGAAAATAATTTTTTCGAAACTTTAAGGAGTGAATATGTCGATAAATTTTCAAAAATCAACGTGGATAGACAGGATTGCGGATAATCCGAACAGAAGAAAACTGACAAAAGTTGGTGAATCCGAAGGGGATAGCTATATCGTCGAAAGAGACGATAATCCAACGGTCGAAGGAACTCCTTTTAATGCATCAACTATGAACGCGACCTCGAAGATAGGATTTCAAACATAACAAAAGAGAAAAAATCATTGAGTTTTACAATAAATTCAAAGAAATCATAGGATGTGACAATTTATATGCTTTATAGTGATTGTAAAAATATGTCAGACTGTTTTGAGCAAATAAGGGAGATTATGGAGCGTATGATTTCGAAGATGTCTGATGAAGAAATAAAGGAAATTAGAAATAAATATAAAGGAGAAAACATATGATTTGGACTATTTTATCTTGGATTATGTCTGGAATGCGCTTATTGGAAGCATTTTAAACTCGAGTGGGAACAAATATGGATTTATCTTTTGGATAATCTCAAATCTTTATATGTCGATCAGATTTTATGCTATAGGTGAATATGCTCAAGCTCTGCTTTTTGCTATCTATTTTATAATAGCAATACGAGGACTGAATGTTTGGTCTAAAAAGAAGATATACGGTCTTGACTTTTTCGTTATTTATGCGCATAATAATAGCACGACACCGCAATTGCGGTTAGTCCATTAGAATTGGTTATTTGATTAACAACCGCTTCTCTAACTCAGAAGCGGTTATTTTTTTATTATTTTATAGAATATCATAAACAGCACTAAAACTAATATCATATCTATATTCATAATATCACCTCCCTTTTGGGAGAGTAACTAACCGCCTGGACGTCGTGCAGTATTATCATATTGACTTAACAACTGTTTTCAAATGAGTATAGAAATGGTATTTAACTGTCCTCTGTATTTCAGAGGCAGTTGTTTTTTCATGATTTTCAAAAATTGGATAAGGTTAGAAATGATTTGTATAAAATATTGTATATCTCGAATATCAATGATTATTCGTTTATTGGTAACTACTTGGAGTTTAAGTAGATGCATAGAGATAGAAATATATTCTGGGCAAATTCGTTATATTTTGGATTTAAATAAAAACGAAGCATCAGTATATGACATATATGTGGATATGCGCAATCAACAAGATGTTGTTATCCCTGAAAAGGTTAGATATTGTGGATATGATTATGTTATAAACAAGATATACAAATCTACAATAAAGAAAATACTAAGGTATTTAAGATCAATAGAATTACCAAAAAATATTTTAACTAATAAATTCAATAGACCAGCTTTAAATCTCTTATTGTCGGCTAGAATATCTGAAATAGATAAAAAACTTATAAGGTCCGTATATAAATGAATGTAAAACCCTTGATTTTTTCATCATTTATATGCATAATAATAGCGAGGAATCCGCTTTTAGCGGTTGGTCCTAATTTGTAAAGTTAGCAGCTAAATAAATAACCGTTATCTTTTGGAACAGAAGCGGCTATTTTTTTATGAGGTTATAGACTATTACTAAAATAAGAAATATCAGTAAGAGATCTAACGTCATAAATATCACCTCCTCATGGAGGAAAGTGACCAACCGCCCTTTTTGGACTATCCTTTGCTTTTGGGATTTTAGTCGATTTTTGGGTTATTTTCAATCTTTGATATTAGTACCGATAAATTTTATTTATAAGACTTAAAATTAAAGCACACTCTAATCCACATAAAAGAGTGTGTTTTTTGTAAATTATTGTCATAAATGCCAAAAAAAGAAAATTTCTCAGATTTTTTTCATTATTTTCAACGTCATACCGTTGACTTTTTATTCTTGCTGTTTTATAATCAATCCCAACGTGATTGTTTAGGGACAGACGAAACCCCCTAAGTTTCACAAAACTCTAAATGAAATCGGGAGCAACAAAGTAACCACTAAATAAAAAATATGACATAAATATGAAATGTGGCGTGAAATACCTTTGTAGAGACCCCGTAACCGATACTGTATCATGCGAAATATTTTTTGTCAACAGTAAATTGAAGAATTTGAAAAAGAATTTTCTTGTGATCTAGTAAATCCCGTAAATAAAGGGGTTTGAGCCTTGAAAATTGAATAAGAATGTTGTTTTTTGGTTAATTGTTAGTGGTATTTTTACCTTATTGTAGCTTTTACATATTATACGGTTATACGGTTGAACGTATGAATCGTCTTCTTCGACGTTATATTGCACGCTTTGCTCGCAAAACTTATTGCTGGTCTAAAACTCTAACTATGATTGATAATTCTGTCATCTTGTTTTTGTATCGTCAGTTTGTTACTCATATCAATTTTTAGCACTACCACTTTGAATGCGGCATTGACATGATTTTTTTTATGTGGTACGATCGACAACGTATTTTGCGCCTGTAGCCCAGTCGGATTAGAGCGTTTGGCTACGAACCAAAAGGTCGGGGGTTCGAGTCCCTCCAGGCGTGCCATTTGTTTTTAATGAATATTTGTTGATTTGCGAGGGAAGTTGATGTCAGATACCTTAAAAGATATGATGGATTCAACGATTGGGAAGATTAAGTCGATGGTTGATGTTAATTCGGTTATAGGCGATCCTATCGAGGTTTCTGATTTGGCGGTTATAATTCCGGTTTCCAAGATATCTTATGGGTTTGGTGCCGGTGGTTCTGATTTTGGCGGAAAGTCGTCGTTAAATTCTCCGTATTTCGGGGGTGGGTGCGGTACAGGGGTCACCATTACTCCCGTGTGTTTTTTATCCGTATCTAAGGTGAGTGGAAATGTTACTCTTTTGCAAGTAGAATCCTTTCATGGAGCGGTTGACCGCTTGGTTTCAATGGTTCCTGAGTTATTTAACAAGGTTTCAACTTCAATAAAAAATAAAAAACAGAGTAAGGAGTCGAGTTAGCAATTGGTTTGTAGGAGATTTGTTCTTTTGGCATTTGATGTGTTTTATGAGTAGGAATATATTAATTGAGATTGAGGGAAGAAAGTTTGAACTCGAAGATGACTATTTTCGTTATTCTTCATTTGAGTTTTCGAATAATTGTTACGCGATCTCTGAAGGAAGGGTGCATTTTTTCGGGAATCAACACGGAAATATAAAAACAATGGATAACGGTATATCGTATCTGGGGAAAAAAATTCTCATTAAGTATGGTAAGTTGAAAAAAGAAACAATATTTTCCGGTTTTGTATCTGGGATAAGGTCTTATAATGAAGGGTATTCGACTTCTGTTGATTTATTGATTTCGAGTCCAGAGTTTTGGATGCTAAGTGGTAAAACATCTGTTTCATGGAATGGCGAAGGAACATATTCTGATATTTTGAATCAAATTTTATCGAAGTATAGTTCCAAATTCGATGGTATAGAAGTTGATATATCTTATGATTTTCCAGTATCTTTGATAAAAATGCCGAAAGTAGACGAAAATGATTACGATTACGTTAAGCGAATATCAAAGATGACAGGTTCATTTTTTTACTCGTTGGATGGCAGAATCAAAGTTCGGACTATTGAACCTGATCTTTCAAATAATTTTAGGTTGAAATACGACGGTTACATAGGAGAAAATCATTTTGTTAAGAAAATTAAGTTGACTTCTAATATTACAAATATTCCAAAAAGCGTGTCAAACTTGTATATTAAAGATGATGATTACGAAAATCCGGTTTCTATATCAAATAAACTAGATAAATTTGGAAGTGGGAGGCCCGCGGATAGTATTGCGAACAACATTGACGATAGCACTACTTTGAATTTTTCGAATTTAAGTATAGATTCGGATGAAACGGCTGGGTATCTTTCAAAAGTTGAATATAAAGTAAGATCTATAAATTTGGTGAAATGCGAAGTTACGTGTTCATTTTGGCCCGAAATTAAAGTTGGTGGGCGCATGACACTTTCTAATTTTTCAAAAGCTATTGATAATACTTATATAATAACTTCTGTTATTCATAGGTATGAAGCCGCGGAAAATGATTCCAGCTTCATAACTATTCTGAAGTTGAACAGTGATTCGATACCATCTGTTTAAATTTTAGCTGAAATCTGGTAAATGCGGTGTTACATGGGAAAGTTCTAAATTTTTCAAAACTAAATAGTAGATCTTGTGTCTAGATTTTATATGAAATGTGATAGAGAATTTGAGTTTTACTACTCTTTAGATTTTTCCTCATAGAGGTTCCCAAGCTTATTGCAAGATAGTATCCATGAGATACATATTATTACGAATAACACAAAAAAGATGTAAGTGTGGTCTAATAATTTAGAACCTGGAAATAAAAAGCTCGTAAACATCATTGTTATTATTGCGCCTAATCCTTTTCCTCCTCTTCCACCAACTATTTCAACAGCACCTTGCCCTTGTGCCTGAGTCTTAGGATCTAATGTTCTATACGCAATTCCCTTCGTAGGATCAAACAGACAATATTTCGTTCCCTTTGTCAGAGAGTCTACCACCATTCCGAGCCACAACGCTGATTGAGAAATCGAAAGCCCAATAAATTCGTTTCCTCCAAATTTTCCATAAGAAACTAAAATGAAAAATATCGTTCCAAGAGAAAGCAATACAGTTGGAGTAACCAGCGATGCAAATTTCCAACTGAATTTTCTTAATATAAAAGTTCCTACGAATGTTAAAACAAAAGTAAATATTGCGGTCATCTGAGAAAGCTGCCCTATCATTCTCCCCATGTCTATTGGACTATGTGACATGAATTTCATATGCCCTTTAAATATTCCTTCAAACAAATTCATACCAACTCCATACGAAACCGGTAAAATAAATATCAAAATTAAATACTCTGACGAAAATAATATTTTTATTCCATCAAAAAAACCTACTTTCATCTTCTTTTTAGTACCTAAATTATTGATATCTTTCACATTTTCTTCACTAGAAAACTTTTTACTTATAAAGTGATAAAGAATCATAGAGCAAATGCAAACAACAGAGGCTACAGTTATCAATAGTTTAACATTTCTATTAAATTCCGATATATTTCCTTTCACTTTGGAAATTTTTTCCGTGTATCTACCTGCCAATAATCTTCCAAGACATCCTATTAAATGATAAAGAGCATAAAATCTGTTCATTTCACTTTTTTTTGTGATTCTATTCGAAAAATTCCAAAATAAGGAGTGAATAGCAACAACTCCCCAAGTTTCTGCTAATATGAAAAATAGGCTATAAGCCCAGTTACCTATGCATGGAATAATATAGCAAAGAAATCCAGGAAGCGAATTTTTCATTCTCTCCATTGTAGACGCACTCAAGTGAATTCGGCTTACATTTGGGAATAGGACAAAAGCAAATAAAAGAAAAAATAAAGCAAAGAATGAAATAACGATATAAAATGTCTTATGTATTCCAAATTTGCTGACTAACGATGAAAACAACATAGCGATAATTATTGTAGTAGGTAAAACTAAAACTCCCTTTAAGGGAGCAATTAGTTCTATTCCACCAAGTGTAGCGTAGTTTAAAATAAATATATCTTTGAGGTTACATGCAATAGTATACACAAATAAATTAAGGAACATCATAAAACTCATAGGAATAAACTTTTTAAGTTCTTGATTATGTATAGGCCAAAATAACGATCTTATTTTTCCAAATTCTGCGTTCTCACTACTCATATATACTCCTTTTATTATTTTCATTTATCTTTTCCTCATAAAGATTTCCGAGTTGATGGCAAGATATTATCCATATTACTAGAACAGATACAAAAAGGATGAAAAAACCTACCGTATGATCTAAGATCTTAGACCCTGGAAATAAAACGCTTGTGAACATCATAGTAATGATAGCTCCTAACCCTTTACCACCTCTTCCGCCTAGTATTTCGACTGCGCTTTGTCCCTGAGCTTGCTCCTCTGGCTTTAGAGGCCTGTATGCAATTCCCTTCGTAGTATCGAACAAACAAAATTTTGCCCCTTTTGAAAAAGAATCCATAGCCATACCTACCCAGAGTGCAAAATTGGAAAACATCATCTTCGATATGATATCATTTTTTAATTTGGTTGAACACATCAACGAAAAGAAAATACTTCCGAGAGATAAAATAATGACAGGTGTCACTAATACTGAGTATTTCCATTTAAATTTTCTAAGAATATATGTACTTATGAAAGTAAACATGATATTGAATAGTGCCGTGGATTGAGATATCTTACCCATAATTTTTCCTATATTACTTGGAGTCTTAGAAATATCACTCATATGTCCTTTAAGAACACCCTCAAACAAATTTATGCTTACTCCATAGCAGATAGAAAGCATAAGAATGAAGAATAGGTACCGAGATGAAAAGATAAGTTTTAGACTCTTTAAAAAGTTAAACTTCTTTTTCGGATTGATAACTGATCTTTTTTTTGGAAAGCTATTCGTCTTCAACTTCGAAACGATGTTAACATTTATATAATAATAAGTCAGCATAGTGAGAACACACGCAAAAATTGCAATGCTTATCAAAACACGAACATTCCTATCAAAATCAGTACTATTTTCCACATTAGAAAGTTTTTCAATGTACTTCCCAGAGATAAGTCTACCTATACTTCCGAACAGACTATAAAATGCGTAGAATCTATTTACCTCTGATTCGTAAGTGACCTGATTAGCAAAATGCCAGAAAAATGAGCTGACCATTATGGATCCCCAAGTTTCAGCCAAGACAAAAAACAAACTATAAGACCAGTTTCCGATACACGGTATAACATAGTAAAGAAAACTCGGAGATATCTTTCTAAAATATTCAATCGTTTCTTGGCTCCAGTGTATTTTATTTGCATTTGGAAAAAGTATGAAAACGAATGCAATGAAAAATAATATAAACGACAAAACTACGATGTAAAATGTAGTTCTCATTCCATATTTATCAACCAGATAGGAAAATAAAAAAACTGTAAAAATAGCAGTGGGGAACACAAAAACACTTTTGAGAGGAGCAATAAGCTCAGCACCCCCCGAAACAGCATAACTTTGTATAAAAACATCTTTCAGATCCCTAACTGCCGAGTATACGAATAAAATTGTGAACATCAAAAAACTCATGGGTAAAAACTTTTTTAACTCAGAACTATGTATGGGCCATATTATTGATCTTATTTTACCAAAACCTGAATTTTGATTATCCATTAATATTATTTATCCTCCTCTTAAAGAAATAAAAAAACAAATAAAGCTAGCAAATGCTAGCCTCGACTTTTATCTTTTAATTCTTACCTTCCGCCTCGGCGACCTTTTTCTCATAAAGAGTTCCAAGGCCATTACATGAAGCTATCCAAGAAACCAAGATTACAAGGAACAGTGCAAAGAAACTGTATACGTGATCCAAAAGCTTGGAGCCGGGAAACATAACACTAGTAAACATCATAGAGATGATAGCTCCTAATCCCTTACCACCACGTCCTCCGACGATTTCAACAGCACCTTGCCCTTGCGCCTGAGTCTCAGGATCAAGAGGTCTGTACGCAATTCCTTTGGTAGTATCAAACAGACAATACTTAATTCCTTTAGCAAATGCATCGACTATCATACCTAACCACAGAGCAGCCACAGGAACAGACATTCCCAAGAAATGAGTTCCACCCATCTTTCCATGTATCATCAACAAAAAGAATACGGTACCAAGAGCAATAAATGCAACAGGAGTCACCAGTGCAGCGTACTTCCATTTAAACGTACGAAGTATATAGGTACTCAAAAACGTAAGCAAAATAGTTGATATTGCAGTTATTTGAGAAAGCTGTCCCATCACTCTACCTGTATCATTAGGATCTTTCGACATAGCCTTAATGTGTGCCTTAAATATACCTTCATATATGTTCATACCTACACCGTAACATATCGGAAGCATGAATATCAGGAACAAATACTTGTTTGAAAAAACAATCTTAATTCCAGCAAGAAACCCAACCTTTGCTTTTTTCTTTTTAGGCTTAACTTGCGAAGGATCGTATAATTTAGGATCAGCTAAAACAACTTTGTTGATATAGTAATACAGGATCATAGATATAATGCAGAATACCACAGCGGTACTTATGAGCAACTTAACGTTTTTGTCGAACTCCGCTGCTCCCTTACCTTCTATTTTAGACATTTGCTCGGTAGTTTTTCCCGCAAAGTAGACCCCAATATTACCAATCAAAGAGTAGAGAGCATAGAAACGATTAACCTCTGTCTTCTTAGTAATTTGATTTGCGAAGAACCAAAAAAGCGAACTAATAGCGAGAGAACCCCAAGTTTCTGCTAGTATAAAAAACAAACTATACGCCCAATTCCCAATACACGGGATTATATAGCAAAGAAAACCAGGAGAATGCTCTTTCATACGAATCATAGTCTCCGCACTCCAATGAATTTTATTTGCATTTGGGAACAAAAAGAATGCAAAAACAAAGAAAAAAGTTGCAAAAAACGAAACCACGATGTAGAAAGTTTTTTGCATACCAAATTTGCTAACAAGAGACGCAAACACCATCGCAACTAACAAGGAAGTTGGAAGAACAAAAATTCCTTTCAACGGCGCTATCATCTCAGTTCCACCGAGTGCAGCGTAATTTTGCACAAAAACGTCCTTTAAATCCCTGACAGCCGTATATACAAACAAAACAGAGAACATAAGAAAACTCATAGGAAGAAATTTCTTAAGCTCAAAGTTGTGTATCGGCCACAGCACTGATCTAATTTTTCCGAATTCAGCATTTTCACCCATTATTTGACCCACTCACCTTTCAAAAAAATTTAAAATGCTTGAAATAAAACCATAGAGTATTTCACAAACACACCATAATAACGCCTCCAAGAACGACAACCCATTGCAAACTTCATCGAATAGAAATCGCAAATGGTAACCCATTGTTTTGGTAGTCTAGCATTTTCAGAAAAAATGTCAAGTAGATTTACAAATAACAAGCGTGAAGATTCTTAATAAAATTGATTTTTCAATTGGTTTACTAATCAATTCTTTGTTACTTTGTAGGCAACACGTACGAATCAAGATGCTAAATTTATTGATTTAATTGCCATCATGTGGTACGCTGAGCTAAATATTCATGGAGGACATATTGTTAAAACGAATCTCTTCAGGAGTATTATGTGCTGTTTCTCTTTTTTTGGTTGTTTTTATTAGCTCAAGGTTTCCTTATACGCTAAATTTAGTTGTGTCACTTTTATCTTGTCTATCTTCCTGCGAGCTTTTAAAGATAAGAAAAGAGTTTAAGTTTAGTTTCTTTTCTATTTGTTCTATCATTTTTTCGTCTCTTAGAGCTCTAGTTGGACCTGGTACGAAATGGCATGCGTTTCTTTATGTTTATATGCTTATTTGTTTTATAATTTCCATGAAAAGATTCATAAAGAATAGAAAGTGTCCTCCGAGTGAGTTTAAATCTGTTTGGAACATATGTTTTGTGTTCTTTTTGAATGTGGTTGTGTCTATGTGTCTTGGAATGATAGTAGAAATAAGAAATGTTGGAAAGCAGATGGGCCTTTTTCTTTCTACGCTTACGCTGATAATCGCTTGGATGTGTGATGTAGGATCATATTTTTTTGGAAAAAAATTTGGCAAACATAAATTATGCCAATACGTTAGCCCGAAAAAAACCGTTGAAGGCGCAATTGGAGGCGTTTCCACCAGTGTCTTTAGTGCTATACTATTTTCTTTAATTTGCGAATATTTTTTTGGCGTAAAAAATTTGAATTATATGTTTATATTTTTTGTCTCTTTGCTAGGAGCGCCTATTTCTATTCTCGGAGATTTATGTTTTTCTTTGATAAAAAGATTGTTGATTGTTAAAGATTTTGGTGATATAATCCCAGGACATGGCGGAATATTGGATAGATTCGACAGTGTTATATTTCTTGCGCCATTTGTGTTCATATCTATTCGAATTTTAAATGCTAGTTGGGTGAGTTTATGAAAAGAATCGCAGTTTTTGGAAGTGCGGGCTCAATTGGGAGGCAATCACTTGAGGTCTTGAGAAAACTGAAAAACTTTCAATTAGTTTCTATTTCTTGCGGTAAAAACATATGTCTTCTTGAGAAACGAATATGTGAATTTAATCCCAAGTATATTTACGTCGTGTTTTTGAATTTTTTTTTCATACCTATATCAAATTTTAAATGCTAGTTGGGTGAGTTTATGAAAAGAATCGCAGTTTTTGGAAGTACGGGCTCAATTGGGAGGCAATCACTTGAGGTCTTGAGAAAACTGAAAAACTTTCAATTAGTTTCTATTTCTTGCGGTAAAAACATATGTCTTCTTGAGAAACGAATATGTGAATTTAATCCCAAGTATATTTACGTCGTGTTTTTGAATTTTTTTTTCATACCTATATCAAATTTTAAATGCTAGTTGGGTGAGTTTATGAAAAGAATCGCAGTTTTTGGAAGTACGGGCTCAATTGGGAGGCAATCACTTGAGGTCTTGAGAAAACTGAAAGACTTTCAATTAGTTTCTATTTCTTGCGGTAAAAACATAGGTCTTCTTGAGAAACAAATATGTGAATTTAATCCTAAGTATGTTTGCGTTCAGAATGAATCTGATTTATCTCGTCTTTCTAAGAAGTTTAAAAATATAGAATTCTTTTGCGGTCCAGAGGGATTGAGAAGAATTTCTAGACTTAGTAAATATGATCTTGTTTTGAATGCAGTTTCTGGATTTGCTGGTCTTGAGGTTAGTTTGGGAGTGATAGAAAATGGTGGAACACTTCTTTTAGCTAATAAAGAATCGATTATTTGCGGATCGAAATTTTTAATGAATCTATGCAAGGAAAGAAATGCTAAAATTCGCCCGGTAGATAGTGAACATAGTGCTATATGGCAGTGTCTGGATGGCAAAGAACAATTTGTAGACAAACTCATTTTAACAGCGTCGGGCGGTCCATTTTTTGGCGTAGAGAGAAAAAATCTTAAAAATGTTAGTGTGAACCAAGTTTTAAAACATCCGACGTGGAACATGGGAGCTAAAATATCTGTTAACTCTGCCAACATGATGAACAAAGGAATGGAAATCATTGAGGCACGTTATTTATTTGATGTTCCAGTATCAAAAATCGAAGTCCTTATCCATCCGCAGAGTATCGTACACTCTATGGTAGAGTTTGTGGATGGAAATATTTTAGCGCAGTTGAGTAATCATAGTATGGAGTTCCCTATTCAATATGCCATGACGTATCCAGAAAGAATCAGTTTATCTCATGGAAATCTTAGTTTATCTGAAGTGGAAAATCTATCATTTTATTCTCCAAGCGCTGATAATAATAAAGTACTGAACTTGTGGAAGGGAGTATCTGAAAATTGTAGTATGTGTTGCGCATTGAATGCTATTAATGAAGAGGCAGTTGACGCATTTTTAGAAGGTAAAATATCATTTTTAGATATAGAAGAAATCTCTTTTGAGGGAATTGAAAAGTTTACTCCGTTGGAAATAAATAGTATTGAAGGTATTACAGAATCTGATAGAATTGGAAGGGAAATATCCAAAAGCATTTTATTTTCTAGGGTTAGGTAGATATTCTTAGAGGGTAAAATATCATTTTTAGATATAGAAAAAATCTCTTTTGAGGGAATTGAAAAGTTTACTCCGTTGGAAATAAATAGTATTGA
>CAMUZI010000016.1 GCA_947165155.1 uncultured Clostridia bacterium
GTCTTTTGAACCATCTTCTGATTTTTCATCGTCATCGTTTTCATCGTCTAAATCTTCACTATCATCTTTGTCGTTTGAGTTGTCTTTTGAACCATCTTCTGATTTTTCATCGTCATCGTTTTCATCGTCTAAATCTTCACTATCATCTTTGTCGTTTGAGTTGTCTTTTGAATCATCTCCTGATTTTTCATCGTCTGAATTTTCATCATCATCTTTGTTATCTGAATTATCGTCTTTTTCATCATCAAACAGATCATCTAGATCATCATTTTCTTCGTCTTTATCTTCTTCTTCCTTGAGATCATCACTTCCAAAATCATCATCAGAATCAAAATCATCTTCGTCCTCTTTTTCTTCGTCCTCCGATGCGTAATCTTGGGTGTATTCATCATCAATATCTTCCTCGGTTATTCTAGTTTCGAATTGCACTATCTTTTTTGGAATCTTTCTAATAGTTCCAAGAATAACGGTCTCAACTGGCTGAGGCTTTCTGATAATTTCCGAATCTATTGAAACTGGTCCCACAATATAAAATACGGATAATTTGTATGACTCTCCGAACATAGTCCATATTTTAACTTTTTCCTCCATCTCAAGAGGAATCATGCTTATCGGAATAGCGTCTATAACAGAATCTGAATTTAAATACTCGGTTGGAATAGTCTGATTATCCTTAAAAATTTGTATTATTTTCCCTATTATTCGGGACTCTTCGGCCGCCTTAACTTCAATTTCGGATTTACTAGAGACTGATATCATATAATAAAGCTCAAGAAGAGAAGGCGGATCTTGTTCCCTTCCATCTGGTAGTTTTATAGGCGCCCTTTTTTGGGAAGTTAAATCTTCCTTTATATCATAGGGATGTATTCCAACAGTATACTCTCCCCTACTTTTGGGTTCACATATTCCTATTTTTTCAGGTTTATCTATAGGCTCCGGAACTAGTTTGTCTCTTAGTATGTTAGTGAGTGCTCTTCCAACCTCAGCAATTATCGTATATTTAGCCAACAATCATCACCTGCCGCATGCAACAGAGAGTAATATTTCTCTTATTTTTTGATATTTACATCTGTTTTAGAGGATACTGAAATGATTTTCCTACATAATTATTTGAAATTTCGTCAACTTGAGATTTTAATCTTACACTATAATGTGTACGTCCCATATTGGGTGTTTTGCTTATTTTAGCGAACAATACAAAAAATTTTATATTATTATCTGACAAAAAGTCAATCGCCTATGCATCACTTTTTTGCAGATCATTTTTTGAATCCTTGAGACAACGGCAGTACTAAAATGGATATAAGTAACAAACTAACGATACAAAAACAGGGTGACAAAATTATCAATCATGGTTAGAGTTTTAGACCAGCAATTAAGTTTTGCGAGAAAAGCGTGTAAGATAATGGCGAAGAAGATGGTTCATAAATTCAACAGTATAAGTATGAGATTTGCCGATCAGATGTTTGTTTGGTGGAATAATATCGTATACTGGAAATTTATCTGTAGCATAAAACTTAGCCCCAATATACGAAATACTTTCACAAAGTTTCTCAAATCTCTCAGTACTAGGATCACCTACGAAAAAACCAACAAGCTTTTTAGTCTCTCGATTTACAGCTATCCAGAGCTATATTTTTTTTAAAACACACACACATTTCATTAAGTTCTAAAATATTCGTTTTCTTGCTATTGAATGTCCTCATTTTACGCATTTTATCTGTGCAGCCTTTTTACCCAATTTATTATGAAAACATGACTAACATGAAGTAATCTTTCAATTCTTCAAAACCCATTACTTTCCAAATAATATTTTATTGCTTTTTGTTTTATATTTTCGGGATAACCATTTCTTCCTCCGGTATTGCTAAAAATAGATAGATGAAGCAAAATGATTTGAATAAACTAATTAAAAAAATAACAAGAATAAATGTGGTAAGAAACTTTATTCTTTCGTTTTTAGGGCGATATTCTTAAGGCTTCTATCCACTTTTAGCAATGCCCTTTCGCCAATATAATTGCATCCACAAGATTTACATTTGTGTCTTTGCTTCCCACTGTGAAATTCACCCTTTGTTTTTTCTGTTTATCCACGCTTTAGACATTTCATTTCGTTTTTCATGTCTTCTCTTTTTATATCCTATTTTTGCAATGCCGGCAAATCTCATACTTATACTGTTGAATGTATGAACCGTCTTCTTCATCATTATCTTGCCCGTTTTGCCCGCAAAACTTATTGCTGGTCTAACAGTTTAAATGTGATCGTTTACTCCCTTTATTATTTTTATATCGTAATTATTTCTCTGTCTATACGCTTTTAGCAGTGCCTAAACTGTAAGCCTTAGTAGCACAAAATTTAGTATGAATATGCGAAATATTTTGGCAAAGTTTTTTAAAGCTTTTAGAACCCGGTCGCCTACCGGTATGTTACATTTACAGCGTTTACATTTGTATCTTCGCTTCCGCCTATGAAATTTACTTTTTGTTTTTTGTTTATTTACATTTTAAATATTCTTGTTTCGCTTTTCATATTTTCTCTTTATTATTTATATTTTATCTTTGCGATAACGTAAATATAGTTATTACTATGGTTATAAATGCGACAAGTTCATGTTTCAAGTTGCGTTGCTACTAAAAATCAATAAAATGGCACTGCTAAAAGTGGATAGAAACCTTGAAAACATCACTCTAAAAACGAAAGAATAAAGTTTGCTTACTACTTTATTCCTGTTGTTTTTTTACCAGTTTATTCGAATCATTTTGCTTTATCTATCTATTTTTAGCAATACCCAATAAAACTTCTTAGTTGGACATTATCTCGGATATTTTTCCTGGAATACAAAAATATCAAAATATATGGCCTTGAATTTTATCTAATTCCATTTAAATAAATCAATCTTAAACGACATTGAATAGAATAATGGCACCAAGTCTTGAGGTGCATTTATGAGTCGGCTTATTATTTCTGGTCCTTACAAATTTAATGACGAAATATATGTTCAAGGAGCAAAAAATAGTATTCTTCCAATTTTAGCGTCGTCAATAATCTCACGAGGTGAATGCATAATTAGAAATTGTCCAGATATCCTTGATGTACATACAACTATTGAAATACTTCACTACATTGGATGTAAAGTCAAATTTGAAGATTCAACAATATGCGTAAATAGTGAAAATATTGTAAAAAATGAAATTCCAGAAGATCTGATGAGAAAAATGAGATCATCTATTATTTTTTTAGGTGCACTGATTGCTAGAACAGGACGCGCTAAGATATCACTACCCGGTGGATGCGAACTCGGCCCCAGACCAATTGATATGCATGTATCTTCATTGAAACAATTAGGGGTTTCAGTTGAAATAATTAATGGATGCCTTGACTTTAAGATAATAAATAAAATATCAGAGGCAAATATATCACTTCCGTTCCCGAGTGTTGGTGCAACTGAAAATATCATTTTAGCATCTTCAATTTGTAAAGGAACTGTGACCATAAACAATGCTTCATGTGAGCCCGAAATTGTTGATCTAGCGAATTTTCTCAAAAAAATCGGAGTCAAAATCTACGGTGAGGGAAGAAACCAAATAAAAGTGCAAGGCGCAAATAAATTTCACGGATGCGAACATGAAATAATATCCGATAGAATAGTAGCTACAACAATCTTAGGCGCGGCCGCTACAACAGGAGGTGCTGTCACACTAAAGGGAATCAATTGTGAACATCTAGATACTCCTATATCTGTATTCGAAGAAATGGGATGTTTTATAAGTAAAGAAAAAAATGCCCTCAAAATGAGCGCACCAGAAAAACTACTTCCAGTCAAAGAAGTGAGAAGCATGCCATACCCAGGTTTTCCAACAGATTCAATTCCAATTATGACAGCATGTTTATGTACGGCAAACGGTGTTAGCATTCTGGTAGAAAATATATTCAAAAATAGATTTAGACATGTTGAAGAATTGTGTCGGTTTGGAGCAAATATCAAAGTAGAGGGAAACATTGCCATTATAAACGGAGTTTCACATCTATTTAGTTCTAACGTAGAAGCAAAAGATTTACGAGGAGCCGCGGCATTACTAATAGCAGCGTTGAAATCTCACGGAACCTCAACAATATCAAACATCAACTTTCTCCTCCGAGGATATGATCTTTCAAAATTGATCCCAAAAACGATATACAAACTAGAACTATAAAACATCACATACTGCTATTAAATAAGCCTAAGCGCGCGTTCACGAACACCAAGAATTTACAGAAAAATACAAAACCCCACAACGAAATTAAGACTTCACGGGATTTTTTTAAATTTTCATTTGGTCAATGATGCCTCTCAGTTTCGTAACTTCATTTTTAAATTGATCTTCACCAAAAATTTTCTCGCCCTTTATACAAAGTGGCCTCTTCCCCCCTCGCCACCACCAACTAAACACAAATGCACCCTGAATTTCTGAATACATCCTCACAAGGGACTGCAAATTTTCATCCCCACTGCCGATTTTACCTTTCCTTATTTTGTCCACCAATTCGAACACAACATCCTTATCATTCAAATCCACTTTTACAATGTCAAGATAGTAACAGTACAACACTATAAACCCTCTGACAATTTTCTCTAATTCGGCGTTGAACGACTGCCAGAAAAACGGATTCTTTTTTATTCTATGTAACATTCCGTAATCGAATACACGAACATAAGGTCTCTTGTTGACCTTATCTATGTTATAATTATGAAAATCTAAGTCTCCATGAAGAAGGCCTTTGCTAACCAAAAATTCCGAACAATCTAAAACCTGAGTGAACACATCAGCTAGAAAATCCAATATTTTGGCCTTATTTTCTTTACTCAACTTAAGAACCAACCTCCCACCATTAAGCTCTTCTTTCCAGCGATCATGCTTGTTCGCTTTCTCATAAACAACGTAACCAGACGTCAATCCATAGTGATAATCTATAACGTTAGTGAAATGATTTAACACTTCGTTGCCATCATTACCTTTATCTTTTTTGAGGTTGGATAAAAAATCTTTCGCCATTTTTTCAGAACTAAAAGCAAAAATCCCTGGGCTAAGATAATTTATTTTTTTCATTATTAGTTCCTTGTCTCCTCTATTCTCATCACCCTTGCCGCGATACTTATACTCTTCAACGGACGAGCATCCTTTGCCATTCTGCATATTCTCACCTTGATCTGCAATTTCGTAGAGCCAACTAAGCCTAATACATTGATTAAAAGCCAAAGGAGACGCCATAATACCCAAAACACACGGCAAACACAACTTAAGGCTTTTTTTTAATTTAGATGACTCTCTAGCCGTAGTCTTCTCTTTTATTTTTTTCTTTGAAAGAAGAGCCAAATTACTCACAAAGGTAGAATACGCATCCATTTTCTTATCTTTTGCACCATTTTTTACGGAACAATTTTTAACAATCCTACTGTTATTCTTCTTAGATCTTGACTTCTTAACTTTTGATCCTATTGAATGTTCTTTTGGCTTTCTACACTTTCTTGAGCGCTTTGTTAAACTTTGACTCCCAACGACAGCGCGACCAGATGGTTTCCTTTTTACAGCCCGTGCTAAGTCACCGAAAACCATCGCAAAACCACAAATAGTAGCCAATATAATCTTCAATTTTTTCAATATCCGCCACCTCAAATCACTAATGGAACGATTATAAACAAATTTAAAAAATATGTCAAGTTAAGCGTCTTGTGCGGCATTGCTAAAAACAGATAGATAAAACAAAATGATTTAAGCACAATAGGAATAAAGTGATTAGAGGACTTTATTCTTTCGTTTTTCGAGTGATAGTTTCAGGACTTCCATCCGCTTTTATAAATGTCTTTTATAGTCAAATTTGGAATCAACTTCAATAAAACAACTGATCTTTATTTTTTCGAATTTATATCTTTGATGAATGACCTTCATAAAACATCATTTAGAAACGTGGTGGATCTTAGAATGATCAAAACTAAAGATCTCAAAAACTATTCAAAAGAACAAAAAGCAAAAATTTTAAAGCAAAAACAAAAGTTTGTTATTAAACAAGTCCTTGAAAAGAAATATACAAACGATCAAAAACAAGCAATCGATTATTTTGATAATTTAGTTGGGATGAATGAGGAGAAACAATGTCAGAAGAAGACGGACAAATTAGAATAAAAGTAAACCTCGATACTCAGGAATTAGATAAAGATAAAGTTCAAGATAAGCTTTCTAAGCAAAACGAAACTCTTTCAAGACAAAGTATTTTAGTCGAAAAACTTACCGCAAGACACGAACAGTTATATGCAAAGGCTCAAGAAACTTCTAAGCCAAATACACAGTCCAACAAGATATTCGAAGAAATCAGAAAACTTGAAGTTGAGTATTCTAATCTTCAAAATATCATTAAACAAAAGGGTTTGTGCCTTGAAAATTGAATAAGAATGTTGTTTTTTGGTTAGTTGTCAGGGGTGTTTTTGACCTTATTGTAGGCTTTACATATAAAGTGGACCTCCAGTATAGTTACGTCCGTAATTTTCGCATTTATACCGCTGTTTTCCTCATCAATAAATCCATCTTTCACTTTCTCTTTTCGTCCACATTTTGGACATTTTTTCTCTTCTATCATACTTTGCATTTTATGTTATCTATTTACTTTTAGCAATGCCTTACAGGGAGACATTGGAAGGTTTAACGTTATTGAGTACCGTACCACTTACATTTGGCAATTATGTTTTTAATGGACCTACTGACAATTTAACAATCTACATTTCAACAGAGTCATTTGATGCATGTAAAGGGAGCTAATGGATGAAAGGGTTATGCTTCCAAAATTCAGCCAATTTCGAGTTGACATCCGAGTTTTTTGTGGTATAATGATAGCGTAACTTGGCGAAGGGTTCATCTTTTGATCATAATTTTAAAGATTACTACCGTATGGCAAGCACGGTAGTTTTTCTTTTTCTTATTGTTTATTCTTCAAAAATCAAGAAAATAATTTTGGAGAACAATAAATAACAATTGAAAAATGGATAAAATAATCCCGAACATTTTCATCACCTCTTTCTCCAACTAAGAAAGTTGGACAAGAAGAAATGAACCCGTACTTCCAAGCTACGCTGACAGTGGTGCTACCATAAACTTGTTCATATTTCAATCAATTTCTAACACTACTTGATGTCTACAAAACTTTGTAGATGTTGTTTTTTGAGGTTTCAATATCTAAACAAAAGTGCAATGGTGATTGTTTTAATTGTAAATTTGACGATTGTATTCTCGATTATTATGAAGTCCCCACAAATGAAAGATTGAACCCAAAGTTGTTTCGAATTTTCAAATTACTGAATATCCAATCATTTCTGAGGTTGATCCTGTTGAAACCGAATAGAAAGCTCAAAGAAGCAAAACAATCCATAGAGCATCTCTCAATTTTGGAGGAAAAATGGCAAAGTATAAATCTAGATTCCAAGGACAAGTAATTGACGCAACGTTGCAAGCCGTTATTGACGGTAAAGCCGGAATTCAAGGTGTCAAAATCGATAATTTAGAACTTACACCGTAAATATATCTACAAGTGAATAAATATTCCGGAAGTTGTGCAAGAGAAACCGGACAAAACACAAGTAAAATTATGTCTCAAAATTCGGTTTTTACAAAAGGCAAATTTAAATGATTTATCAACTGTTGCAACTTCAGGCTCACGCAATGATTTATTGGACAAGCCAAGCATACCGTCAGTTGTGCAAACTACTGGTTTTTCTACAGCTGATGTTATGTCTTAGAATGCGGTTACAAATGCTATCCCAATTATTCGAACTTCTTATGCTATTGGCTCAAGTAATTCGTGTACTCAATTGACTACATAAACGGATTTTCTTGTCTCAGTACTTCTGAAAGATATTTAGGTTCTTAGATAAATGGCTTCACTTTATACCGCAAAATAATTCAATTCATAATTACGGGCGCTCATAACACATATTATGAATACGATACTGGGATAAGTGATGCGAGAATTATGATTAATAATGTTTGTGGAGACGGGAACGCACTAACTGAACATTGGAATTGGTTTAGAGTCAACAGCGGCGGCAAGATCGCATACGCTTTTGGAAGTGCTATATTAAACCTAGGGGTGCAGGTTGTGTTTCATATGTTTCATATAATAAAAGTATGGCTCGCTCGCGAGTTCATCGTGTTTTAATGTTTCTTTTTACGACGACCACGCTTCTTCCGTGGGCGTCGATTTCTATATTGTTTCCATTCATTGTAAACAAATTTGAATACAGCAAATAAAAACTAAAGAAGATCGATCATTTAACCACCTACTTTCTCCTCAAACGGAAGGTAATTGAAAGTTGATGAACCCACGACACGAATCATGCATTCGACATTTTTAAAAATCGTACACTTTTCAACGAGGATTAAGATGAAATACAAAGATTTTGTAAAAAGCACAGGATATGAAACTGGTGGAGGTCTTTGTGGATGGAACTGCAGATATCTCTTCATCCCTTTCAATCCAGAAACTATGACAAACAATCTGAAACAATATAATTTATGAAGAAGATAAAGAAATGTATGAAAATCATCAGAAACAACAATACTTTGAGAGAAATATTCGAAAATATAAGAGATTATCTCAGACTACTAAAACTGCACTTGAAAATGCTAAAAACTACGAAAAATCAAAATCCAAAAGGAAATATCGAAAATATAAATATCTGTCTTCTGAAAATATCTATCTTCTAAGCAGAATAAAGCACACAAAGAATTCAGCAAACGGCAAAATTTAAGAATTCATTAAAATAGGACAAAAGTCTAAGTTTTCTCATCTTCGAGGAGATTTTTCATATTTGAGGAACTGGATAATCTTGTTAAAGCAGTTTAGTGCAAATACACATTTTGAATGTATCCCGAAGAGACTGCCCTTTTAAAAAAGGCATTGCTAAGAGTGGATAGAAGCCTTGAAAATATCACTCTAAAAACGAAAGAATAGAGTTTGCTTATTACTTCATTCCCGCTGTTTTTTAACTGGTTTATTCGAGTCATTTTGCTTCATCTATCTATTTTTAGCAATACACTTTTACAATATATCTTGACAAAACAAACGTTTGTATTGTAGAATCGGAACTATGTTTATTATGTCATTTATGGCCCGTTGGTCAAGAGGTCAAGACACCGCCCTTTCACGGCGGAGACATGGGTTCAATTCCCGTACGGGTCACCAGTTGTTTTTTGAATGTGTTACGCTACAAGAATTTTTAGATCGAGGTTCATGGGGATTCGACTTGTGGGGTGTGTTGTTTTGATTCGTTTTTTTCTTAGGGTGGTCTTGCGTTATGTGGTATGTGTTTGATTTCAGTGTTACCAATGTGTCTTTACTCTTTCGAACTATCTTATTTCAAGTTTCTCATCAAGTGCTATTGGAAATAATCTTTTTATAGACTTAGCGACAATACTAAAAAATGATATAAAAAATAAATTTAAGGTGCAAAATAGAATGATGAAATTGTTAATCATAATTAAATTTTTAGATCAACAAAAAGTTTTACGAGCAAAACAAGCAAAATAATGGTGGAAAAAACGATTTGCGTGTTCAACAGTGCAAAAACAGGATGTAAATGATAAAGAGAAGATATAGAAAACGAAATAAACGTCCTAGGTATGGACAAACAAAAAACAAATTTCACAGAGGGAAGCAAAAATACAAATGTAAATGCTGTGGATGCAATTATAGTGTAGGATAACGTGGTTTATCCGGATCATATCAAACTGCAAGCAACTAAGTATTATCTCGAAGAAAACAGTTTTAGAAGAATAAAAAGGTTAATACATGTTAGATATATGATATATGTCTGTTATTAATTGGGTTCAGGCAGTTAGTTTCTGAAATTAAGAATATTCCTTAGAAAAATAAGAAAGTAGATATCTTAGAATTTTACGAAATGTGCATAAACTAAAAAAAAAAATATAGCTAAATATGGCTTTGGGCAGCAGTAAACAGAAAAACTAAGCTGGTTAGCTTGTTCGTTGGTGACCACGTCCATAAAAGCTCTGAAAGACTTTGTCAAAACATTTCTCATATTCATTCTAAATTTTATGCTACTGATAAGTTCACAGTTTATGATGTTATCCTCGCACACAAACACCTCGTTGGCAAATCTTATATTTATACTGTTAAACGTATGAACCGTCTGTTCCATCATTATCTTATTTGTTTTGATCGTAAAACTTTTTGTTGACACAAAATTAACTATGGTTAACAATTTCATTGTCTTATTTTGCATTTTAAACTTATTTCTTACATATTTTTTCTACATTGTCCCAATTAAACACTTTGAAATACTCCAAACCTCATAAATCCCATCTCACTCTTCTTATGCATTGTTCTAATTTATTTCAAAATTAAAATTTGAAAACCAATGCTATGTCGTCGGGAATTTATCAAATATCTTTTAAAAATGGCATTGCTAAAAGTAAATAGATGATATAAAATGCAAAGCATGATAAGAGAGAAAAAATATCCAAAAATGTGGACGAAAAGAAAAAGTGAAAAATGTATTCATGAGGGGAATGCAAAGGTATAAATGTAAAAATTGCGGATGTAACTATAACGGCAGAAGAAATGGTTATCCTAAAGATATAAAACAAAAAGCAATAAAATATTAATTGGGGCATTGCTAAGGGTGGGTAGAAACCTTGAAGATATCATTCTAAAAACGAAAGAATAAAGTTTGCTTACCACTTTATTTCTATTGTACACAACATACAATTGTAATTTTTAAAAAATCTATAGAATATTTATAAAAGTCATATCGAAAAAACACTCATATGACATCTGGTTTGCGTATAAATAAAATACTATACAAAGCTTCAACAAAAAAAATTGATGAAGAATAACTTAAAAACAAAAAAGCTTTTTTTATTCAATCAAGCATTTAACAAAAATCATCAATTTACTATTAATAAAAAAAACAAACAGCTCGTCATTACTCATAAATCCATTTAGCACCACATATATACTTCAACTTATAATGCATTGAAATAAAATTATCAATGAATATCCGTAGTTTTACGGTCATCTATAATTTCTACTACAAACAACCAATTGGGAATTATATGTCGAGATAATTAATGCAATTGTCACAACAATGCATTGCAAAAAATAAACTCACCATGAATTTTATTCGAATTTTACAAAAAATAACGGTATGCAACAAAACAAAACTTAAATATCACTTTTTTATTGGATACTTTTTCTAATTTTGCAATTATGACGTTTGTAAACTTTATATTTTCGTCTTTTCTTGCTTTTAAATGATAAAATCTTACTCTTAATGACTGTCTCATTTTTATCATTCGACGGTTTTGCAAATTCATTATCCTTACCTTCCAAGATATTTTTTCCTTTTTCGCCAGATAAAGTAGATTCTGCAACCTCAGAACCTTTAAACAGCAGTGAAATATTTCTCAATAAAGTTATCGAACTCTTCTTTCGACGATTGCATGCATGAAAAAGCACAATCCATGCCTCGTTGATCGAGTTTGATTGAAATCAGTATCAAATTTCTTTTCATCGATTTCCATGCACCAACAAACTGAGGCCATCCAACATACGCCAAGACAGCCTTAAACACACATCCACCACGCTCATAAATTTCACCTATTTTTTCTGGAAATGGGATATCAAAAACGCAGTTTGAATCCCATATCAACTGCACACCATTTTCATTGTCAAATACGTACGACTCAACATATCCCACACTTTTGAGGTTATCTTCACAAAATTTATCACTAAATTCAAACAAATCTATATTATGTTTTTCTTTAACATTATTAGAATATATATACAATCACATCCTAAGGGATAAAATGCTAAAATACTTAATATCAATGCTACTAATCTTAGAATAATCCTATCAATGATAACTACCTCCAAAGGGACAAACCGCTATACCCATCTGAAACTGCCCCCGGTTCCAAACCAGACTACTTCTTCATTTTCTATTTTTAACAACCTTCCCCAGAAATCACTAGAACAAAGTAAAAACCACGGAAACACCACACAAGACTTAAAACTTTTCCGCCATCTCACACTGAAACTCTCCATGCAAATCAATATGCCAAACCATACCAAATATGTCCCTTTCTTAAAGCCCTCACTTAAAAAATGGTGGGAGATGATGGATTCGAACCACCGAAGTCACAAGACAACAGATTTACAGTCTGCTCCATTTGGCCACTCTGGAAATCTCCCATATGGTGGATGTTAACGGGCTCGAACCGCTGACCTCTCGCACGTCAAGCGAACGCTCTACCAGCTGAGCTAAACATCCACAAGCCAATATCTTCGTAGGATAACATACGATAATTTGTTTGTCAACATAAATTTGAGGTTGATACTGAAAAAATAAACAAGCAGAGAAAACATTAAAATATAAATTTTTCGAAATAACACAATTGGCATCCTTTTATTTTTTTTCGATTTTTAAATAATAAATTCATAATCCTTGCATACTTTTTACAATAATTTGAATTTGGAATATAGAAGTCAAAAATATATAAAAATATTTATCGAACAATAATTTAAAAGATTCTGCAGGATAAAAAAATCAAAATTTTTTCTGATGAAATCTTTCATAATTTGCCCTTAGCAACACCATGAATTTAATATTGAAGAAATAAACAAAAAAATTCGAGTGGGAATCAAAAGAATGCAATAAAAGCGCTTTTTTGGCATAAAATAATTTAATCAATATTTTATAACCATAATTATATTTTATTTTGCATATAAATTGAGTGAGGAATGATATTTATGTGTAAAGATTTTTTAAGTGCTATATCAAATTTGAATTTCAAAATAAGAGAAGTACTTTACCATATAAAAGATGAAATAAAAAAAAATACGCAAGAAATATGTATTAAAGTCAATAAACCTCTTACTATTTTTACGAATAATAAGTCTTTTTTTATTTCGAAAAATGGTGAGTTATCTTATAAGGCTGATGAATCCTTAATTGCTACTCAAGAAGATATATTCGAAACTATGAAAATTTTATATAATTTATCTTCAATTCATGACAAAATAAAAAATGGATTTATAACTCTAAAAGATGGACACAGAGTAGGTTTATGTGGAACAGCAACAATAAGCGAGGGTAAAATCATTAACGTTTCTGATGTATCGTCGATAAATTTAAGAATTTCTCGTGAAATCAAGGGGTGCTCTGATCCGATATTCGATATACTTGGGACTAATATTGAAAATACTATTGTTATAGGTGCTCCCTCGAGCGGTAAAACAACAATTCTAAGAGATATCTCGAGAAGAATTTCAACAACTGTATTAAACGGACATCTTGTAAAAACTGTAGTAATAGACGAAAGAGGAGAAATAGCTTCAATTTATAATGGAATTCCACAAAAAGATATAGGATTTTGTGATGTTTTAAGTAATTTTTCAAAAAATGAGGGAATATCAAGAGCAATAAGAACTCTTTCACCGCAAATAATAGTATGTGATGAAATAGGAAACGACGAAGATTTAAATATTATAAATGAATCACTCAGTTGTGGAGTCAAAATGATATTTAGTATGCATGCAAATAATTTAGATGAAATTTCAAAATCGTATAGAATCAGAAATATATTGAGTTCTGGTTTATTGAAGAATCTCGTACTACTAAATGATAAATCAAACCCAGGAACAATCAAAAATATATTTAAAATTAACCATAAGATCTAAACTAAAACACGAACTCTTGCACTTATAATAATTATCAGTCTAAAAATACGACAATCAATGAAGTTACTTTGGTTTATTGTTGAAAAGGTTCATTTTTTAGATAAATAGATGTTTTCGATAGTATGCTTGATCTTTTTTTGTTCATAGTATACAATTGCTGTTGCAAACCAACCAATATGGCAAATCAAGTTTCAGCATTTTTGCCAAAAACATTTGAATTAGGTAGGTGATTTGTATGTCTATTAAGAGCTTTTTGAAGAAAGCGTGTATCTTAGGGGTGTCTGCGGTTATGATATTTGGGCTTGGAATCAATTCGATGGCTACTCCTCCAAATGGTAACATCGTTGGAAAGTTATACACTGATTATGCAACAATCGGTGGTGATATGGAAGCAACACTAGTTCCAGTTGTTATCACCCAAAAGGGTCTTTACTATGATCCTGAAAATCCACAACCGCAGGTACTCATCAATACTGGCTCCAATGAAAATGGTACTGACGGCGGTATTGCAGTCAAATCAGTAAAGTCTGATGCTGAGATTAATTTAAAAAAAGGTAGTGATGATGGTACAGGGGTAGCTTTGTATTTACGTGCTGTTAAACATGGTGATAACCCAAACGAAAATATAAACTGGATATGTGTTTGGAGAGGTGGTAAAACAATATACAATTTGCAAGATACAACCACATACCAAGATATACCAGGATATGGAACTAGTCAAATTACTGGTACAGATGTGGGAAGGTATGATATTTATTACTATATAGACGGTAATGGTTTATACCCAGACTCTGGAACGAATTAAAAAATGTGCAATTTTTTACTGAGGTGACGAGAGTTTGTCTGCTAGTAACGGTGTAATGAAGGTGTTTTTATCTTCTATTGTTATGGTGATGGCAATTTGGTGTGTTCGCGTGGGCACACTTGCCGTCGCCCCTTCTAGTAGTACACCGGGTAGATATTCGGCAACTGTAGAAATAGGAAAGGCAGATTTGTATGACAATATAAAAAACAAGGATTTATATTTCACCTATACAGGATCTGATATCAGTATTCCTGATCTTGAAGATGAATATAGTAATTCTGGAAAAGTTTATTATAAAATCGGAGAAGACGGAACTTGGAGTAATGATATTCCAAAATTCAAAGATGTAGGAGAATATAAACTTTACTACTACGTTGAGGGAGATGAAAATCATAATGACCTTAGCAGCAAAGAAGAACCACTTTATTTGAACATCGAAGTTGGAGTTTCTAAAGATAATTGGGGAACCAAAGTAAACAATGGCGGAATTATAAATTATGTATCTAAAAATGGAACAACAAGTGCAGAAGTTGATAAATATGGAGTTATATGGCTTAAAGAAGAATCTGATGGAACGAGTGCATGGTATGGTCTTGATAACTCTCAAGGAATATTTAAAAGAGGTTCGAAATTTTGGGTAAGATGGTTAAATAAAGAAAAAGATAAAAAAGAATATGACAAATATTATGAAAAGCTCGATGAAGAACATAAAAGAAGAGCTGAAATAGATAAATTATGGGTGTTTTTGACTGGTGTAACTGATCCAGATGGTAATGAATATACAAACCTAGATTTGGATGTTAGAGTTCCCTATTATATTCAACTTGGAGAAGATTGGGATGAAGGGGACGTGAATGCACTATTTATATCTGAGAATGAAGACGAATCAATAGATGATATACGATTCGGGACTGCAAAAGTTCTTAATGAACAGTTTGAAAATATAAACTTCCCAGATACTTCAGGAAGTTATGCGAGACTCCTTTTGAAACACTTTTCACCCTACGCGGTTTACGACAAAGTAGACACACCTCAAATTGATGAAAAACAGAATATCGGACAAAAAAAATCAGAAAAAATATCCAATGAGAAGTCGGCTTTTGCAAGATCTGCTAACATGAAAACGGGGGGCGGTAGTACGGAAGTTGAATATCTAATCGCATTTTTTGTAATGTTAGTTGTAGGATATATATATCTTAAACCAATGTATCGTAGCAAAAGCGAGAGACCTTGGTGCTGAGGTTAGTAAATTTCTGAGTTTTGATGACATCATTATTTAATCTCATGTAAAGTTCTAAAAACATAAAATCTTCGCTCTCAATTGAAAAAATCTCACCAATCTTAGTGGAGAGATCATTTTTATAATCACTTCATCGTCTTCGCAGTCTTTAAGAGCCTCTACCATATACCTATTGTTAAATGCTGTCTTCTCTGAAAATATACTGTTATTTTAACCTCACAGGAAGTACTAAAAAAGTAAAGTGCTCTCCTTCTATTGGTAAAATTTTTATTGGCTTTAACGGCGAAACCATTTCTATAACTACCTCGTCACTTTCGCAATTTTTGAGTGCCTCTATCACATACCTATTGTTAAATGCTGTCTTTTCTGAAAATATACTATTATTTTAACCTCACAGGAAGTACTAAAAAAGTAAAGTGCTCTCCTTCTATTGGTAAAATTTTTATTGGCTTTAACGGCGAAACCATTTCTATAATTACCTCGTCACTTTCGCAATTTTTGAGGGCCTCCATCATATACCTATTGTTAAATGCTGTCTTTTCTGAAAATATACTATCATTTTAACCTCACAGGAAGTACTAAAAAAGTAAAGTGCTCTCCTTCTATTGGTAAAATTTTTATTGGCTTTAACGGCGAAACCATTTCTATAACTACCTCGTCACTTTCGCAATTTTTGAGTGCCTCTATCATATACTTATCGTTAAATGCTATCTCTATAGGCTTACCTTCAATTTTGCTATCAAATCTATCACTAGAAACCCCGATTTGAGTTGCACATGAAAGAAAAATCGTACCATCTTTAAAAGTACCCCTAACTGGACTTTGCAAACGATCGTCTACTACAACCGAGACTCTCTCAATACACTCAATCATATCTTTTACGTTAACTCGAATTTTAGTTTCACAACCAGAAGGAATCGCACTTTTGTAATCTATGAAGTTGCCATCTAAAAGACGAGATAAAAACGTATAATTATCAAACTTAAAAAATATATATCGTTCACTGATATATATCGCCAAACTCTCATTTTCCGGAGGAACTAGACGTAATATTTCTGACAACGCCTTCCCCGGTGCTACTATTTTGAAATTATTTTCAATATCTACACGTTCTTTTCTGACTGCCATTCTAAAACCGTCCACCGCAGCTATAGTCAAAGTACCATTTTCTACTTCAATTAACTCACCGCTATGAATGTTCTGTTCAGCATCAGACGAAACCGAAAAAATAGTCTGTTTTATCATATTTTTTAAAGTCTCAGAATACATAGAAATTGGTTGTTCATCTTCTATTTGAGGAAGTTTTGGAAAATCTTTAGGATCGATGCATGGCAAAGAAAATTCAGAATCGAGACATCTTATCTTCAAGTTTAAATCTTCAGAGCTTATCGAAATTAAAGCATCTGGCATTTTTTTTACTATGTCTAGAAAAATTTTAGATGGAACAACTATCTCGCCACTCTCTGAATCGGAGACTTCCAAGAATGTTTGCAAACCGAATTCTAAATTGAAACTTTCAAAGTTAGCATGACTAGAATCTACAACCACATGAATCCCCTCCAAAGAGGGGACGGAAGAACGAACTGCAACGGATCTACTTAAATTACTTAATACTCCCAACAAAACCGATTTTTCACATGTAAACTTCATACGCTACCTCTACTTCCGTTAAAAACAATATAAATATTCTAAGATTTGGACACTAACATGTCAATAAAATAAAGTATCAAATATTGCTAAGAACGAATGAACACAAAAAAATGAGAGTATTTCGATGAAATACTCCACATAAATCTTAAATTTTCTCACTCTCAAATAGCAAAATTATAGTTTTCCATCCCTTGCTGATATCAAACTTTCGTTTACAACATAACTATTTTTTATCAGCGAACACATCCGAAATGTTCCCGAGTGATCCGTATCTAAAAAATGTAACTCCACTGACGTTTTTCAATTTTTTACAAAATTCAATTTGCTTTGCAATTTCATTTGGATCTCTCCAAGAGGCATCTTCTGAATTTTTATCAACCTTATAAACTCCAACTCCAATTGAAAGTTTAGCGTTTGTGCCCTCACACATATCATTCCACCAATTTGCTAAAACCTCAAAATCGGCTCTTGGATTTCCAAATTCCCAGTAAATTTGAGGAATGATAAAATCTACCCATCCTTCTTTTACCCATTTAAGAGAATCACAATATAGGCCGAAATAACTTTCAATACCATTGGTTTTTTTGCCAGAATTAGAATCTTCAACATTCTTCCAAATTCCAAAAGGTGAAGCACTAAATGTCTTTTCTTTCGCTCTGCACGCTTCGCCCAACGAACGTACAAATTGATTTACACTATCACGTCTCCAATCTTGTAAGGAAAGACAAGCCTCTTCACCACAACCTTTTACATAAGCCTCGTATTCTTTTTTGTCATCATAATTTAATTCTTTGCCGTTTACAGGATAAGGATAAAAATAATCATCTATGTGTATGCCAGAGACGTAACCATAGTGGTCAAGTATGTACTCTGCTTCTTTTACCATCATGTCTCTCACTTGAGGAATTCCTACGTTGAGTAACAAATTCTGTTCATCTATTTCCACAAACCACTCTGGATGTTTCTTTAACTCATTAGAAACTGGCAAAGAATCAATATACTCTTTTTTAGTGTACCCTGAACCATTGCTAATTAGAAACGGATTAATCCAAGCTTCCAATTTTATATTTCTTTTTTCACATTCCTCACAAGCAAATTGCAAAGGATCATAATCAGGAGCTTTACCTATCTCACCAGTAATGAACTTGGACCACGGAAAAAGTTCAGATTTGTAAAATGCATCTCCTCTGGGATGAACTTGAAAGAATACTTTACTTATGCCCTTAGCTTTAATATCATCTAGTATTTCACACATTCTCTTTTTCTGAGTTTCAACATCCCACTCCCCATTTTTCGGCCAATCTAAGTTACAAACCGTAGCAATCCACACAGAAAATTCAAGTTCTCTACTGTTTTTTTGCAAATCGTTCGATTCGACCTCTTCGGCTTTTACATCACTTTTAGAAAGCTCATCTTTCTTTAACGACTCGTCTTTTTTATTATCATCCAAATTTTCTTTTTGTTTCTCATCTTTATTCTGAACATCTTTAACTGTGCATAGAACAACGGCATTGCGAATTTGCTCTTCATCAGTCTTCTTAACATTTTCTGACACGGGCAACGGAATACACTTAATTTCTTCAATATTCCCTTCTTTTACAATATCTTTGACTACCTCGCGAATTTGTTTTTCATCAATCTTCTTAGTATTTTCTGGCACGGGCATCTGAACATACTTAATTGCTTTAATCTTCCCTTCTTTTACAATACCCTTGACTACGTCGCAAACTTGTTTTTCATCGATTTTCTGAATATTTTCTGGCACAGGCAACTGAATATACTTAATCTTGCTGGGATTCTTTTTATGTATGCGTCCGGATTTTTTGTTTCGTCCAATATTTCTACCCCTATTTTTAAATCTGAGCTTTCTAGATATCTTTCCACCACGATTGCCTCTCGCGTTCTTTTTCGCCCCATATGAAACAAAGCTAAAATTGATAAAAAAAGAAACAACAAATAAAAATATTGCTACAATCCTTATTTTTTTAAAATTCATTATAAACATCCTTTCACTATTAAAAATTCTCATTTAATTTTACTCTAAAAAATGTTTTTTTCCCCTTCCTTATGACAATACCAGCATTTAACAGATCTTTTTTCGAAAATTTCGAATCCAGAGATAACACTCTATCATCCATCGATATGCCATTTTGAGATATCAACCTCCTTGCCTCGCCTTTAGAAGATGTGATGTTAGCATTAAATAACAAATCTGTCAAGCTTATGCTATCACCTTCGAAAGAAACATATTTCGTAGGAATATCTGCACTATTCATATCTTTTGAGACAAAAACACTCTGAGAAGCTTTTTCGACTTTATCAGCTTCAGATTTACCATGAATTTTCTTAGTCAAATGATACGCTAATAATTTTTTAACACTATTAAGCTTAGAACCCGACAATTTTTCAAACTCCATTATTTTTTCTACATCTACGGATGACAACATCTTTAGGCACTTTATCACATCTTCATCGCGCACATTTCTCCAATACTGATAAAATTCATATGGAGATGTCTTGTTGGGATCTAACCATATAGCTCCATTTTCGGTTTTCCCCATTTTTTTACCATCTGACTTTGTTAGTAAGTTAGATGTCAATCCGAATACCTCTCTTCCATCTTTTTTTCTAACAAGCTCTACCCCAGAGATTATATTGCTCCACTGGTCATTTCCGCCGATTTGTAATACACAATTGTATTTTCTGTTCAAATAGAGAAAGTCATAACTTTGCATTATCATATAATTTAACTCTAAAAATGTTAGGCCATCTTCTAGTCTACTCTTGTAACACTCGTATGTAAGCATTTTATTAACATTAAAGAACGCCCCGATATCTCTCAAAAAATCTATATAGTTAAACTCCAAGAGCCAATCTGCGTTATTGACAAATTCTATCTTGGATACGTCCAAGAATTTTGAAGCCTGAACTTTAAAACATTCAACGTTATGTTCAATTTCATCTCTTGTCATCATCCTACGCATATCATTCTTACCCGAAGGATCACCAATATATCCAGTTCCGCCACCAAATAGCAAAATCGGATGATGACCATATTCTTGCAAACGAGAAATCACCATAAGCTGAACAAAATGTCCTACATGAAGACTATCAGCAGTCGGGTCACATCCCATGTAAAACGTTATTTTTTGTTCATTGATCATATTTTCAACTTTTTCTTCATTTGTTGATTGTGCAACTATGCCACGAAATTTAAGTTCGTCGTAAATTTTCAAAATATTTCTCCTCTAGACGTTGACATTTTAAATTCAATTTGATACCATCGTCTGGTGTTTCTAGTATTGTATTTTGCTTTAATTCTAAGTTAAGATAAAACATACACTTCAGATTTTACTTGTATGATTGCAAAAGTCAAGGTGGTGATTTTTTTAGCGTTGCTGAATCGAATAGACACGGCAGAGCTAGGTGTTGCTCTTAAAGATAAAGATAAAAGATTTTCTCAAATTCTATTTTTTTATTTTTTGAGCATTGGATTTGTGATCTAGCAATGGTGTTTTTATTTTGCGGTAGTGGTGTGTGTTTTGTTTTTTGTTTTAAATTTTTTTGACGGAGTAATTCATGAGGGTAAGAGAAATTAAACTTGGAAATGTTACACGTACGAGTCTTTGTGATTTTAAAGATGCACTGGAAGTTTCGGATCTCGTTGAGATTCAAAAAAAGTCGTATGAGTGGTTTTTAAAAGAGGGACTAAATGAGGTTTTAAGGGATATGTCAGGTATAAGCGATTATAATAATAAGCTTGTACTTGATTTTGTTGGTTATACTCTGAAAACAGAGTGTAAAAGTTACACTATAGATGAGTGTAAAGAAAAAGATTTGACTTATGCAGCACCTCTCAAGCTGGATGTGCGCCTTATCAACATAGAAACCGGAGAGCAAAAAGAATCTGAAGTTTTTATGGGGGATTTTCCTCTGATGACGGAAAGTGGTACCTTTATAATAAACGGTGTTGAACGTGTTGTTATATCGCAGCTTGTAAGATCTCCTGGAGTTTACTTTAAAATGCAATATGGTAAATCAGGGGAAAAACTCTTTAGTGCGAATATCATTCCGAATAGAGGTGCTTGGATAGAATACGAAACAGATTCGAATGGTGTTATTTATGTTCGTATTGATAAAAATAGGAAAATTCCATTAACTACGTTCGTTCGTTCTTTTGGCTTGGGAAGCGATGAAGAAGTAGTTTCTTATTTTGGACAGAGTGAAAGACTAAAAGAAACTATAAAAAAGGACTCTGCAAAGAACGTAGAAGAAGCTTTATTTCACATATATAGGAAAATGCGTCCTGGGGAGCCCCCAACAGTTGACGCTGCGCAGAATTATATGAACTCTTTGTTTTTCGACCCAAGAAGATATGACCTTTCTAAAGTAGGAAGATTCAAAGTCAACAAAAAGTTATGCTTGTGGAAGAGATTGAGAAATCAGAAGGTTTCTAGGGATATTATCTCACCCATTGATGGCTCAATTTTAGCTCATGAGGGCGAATTTGTAGATAGTAAACGTGCAATTGAGATTGAAAATTCTGGTATTTTTGAAGCGTACATAAACGTTGAGGGAAAAGAAGTAAAAATAATTTCGAACGGAATGGTGGATCTTTCTAAGTTTGTTAACTTCGATGTTAAAAAATTAGGGATTAATGAGCGCGTTCGTTTCTCGGTGTTATGCGATATTCTACAAAATGAGTTCAAAAATGAAGAAGAACTAAAGAGGGCAATATCTGATGCTAAAGATGACCTAATTCCCAGATATCTTACCGTCGATGATATATTTGCGTCTATTAGCTATATACTCGGCCTTTCTGATGACATAGGGAATATAGATGATATAGATCATCTTGGGAATAGACGTGTTCGTTCAGTCGGGGAGCTTTTACAGAATCAGTTTAGAGTCGGTTTTGCTCGCTTGGAGCGTGTTATTCGTGAACGTATGACTTTACAGTCTCAAGATTTGGATGTTATAACTCCGCATGCACTGATTAATATACGTCCGATAGTTTCTGCGGTCAAAGAGTTTTTTTGTTCTTCTCCCCTATCTCAGTTTATGGATCAAATTAATCCTCTTGCGGGTCTTACCCATAAGAGGAGATTATCTGCGCTTGGTCCCGGAGGACTTTCGCGAGATAGGGCGAGCTTCGAAGTTCGTGATGTTCACTATACGCAATACGGCAGAATGTGTCCGGTTGAGACGCCCGAAGGTGCGAACATAGGTCTTATATCGTATCTTTCGGTCTATGCAAAAGTTAATGATTTCGGTTTCATAGAAGCTCCATTTAGAATTATCGATAAGAAAACTGGTAAGGTTACGAATAATGTAGTTTATATGTCTGCTGATGAAGAAGACGACTATGTTGTGGCGCAAGCGAATGAGCCTCTTGATTCTGAGGGGCACTTTGTGAATGAGAAGATAAACTGTCGTTTGAGAGATAAATTCATTCAAACTGATAGGCAAAATGCAGATTTTATGGATGTATCTCCAAGAATGGTTGTATCAGTTTCTACAGCTATGATTCCGTTTCTTGAAAATGATGACGCTATGCGTGCCCTTATGGGAGCAAATATGCAGAAACAAGCGGTTCCACTTCTCAAACCGGAGGCGCCCCTCGTTGGAACTGGTATGGAGTATATTGCCGGTGTGGATTCTCAGGTTTGTGTTGTGGCGAAAGAAAGTGGATATGTCGAAAAAGCAGATGGAAGATCAATTCAGGTTAAGTATGATTCAGGAAATTCTGAAACTTTCACTCTGACAAAATTTGAGCGCTCAAATCAAGATACTTGTGTGAATCAGAGGGTCATAGTTTCAAAAGGACAGCGTTTTCAAAGAGGTGAAATTCTTGCGGATGGTCCCTCTACTGAAAATGGCGAGATTAGTTTGGGTAAGAACGTATTGGTTGGGTTTATGCCTTGGGAAGGATATAACTACGAGGATGCTGTTCTTTTGAGTGAACGTCTTACCAAAGAAGATGTTTATACTTCGATTCATATCGCCGAACATAAGATTCAAGCAAGAGATACTAAACTGGGCCCCGAAGAAATAACTAGGGATATTCCAAACGTCAGTGAAGATTTGCTCAAAAACCTAGATGAAAACGGAATCATAAGGATAGGAGCAAATGTAAAACCTGGTGATATATTAGTTGGTAAGGTGACTCCAAAAGGTGAGACTAAGTTGACCGCTGAAGAACGTCTTTTGAGGGCCATTTTTGGTGAGAAAGCTAGAGAGGTTCGTGATACCTCGTTAAGAGTGGCACATGGTGAAGGTGGTATTGTCGTCGATGTTAAAGTTTTTGATAAAGAAAACAGTAAAAACGAACTCGAAACTGGGGTAAATAAAGTTGTTAGATGTTATGTGGCACAGAAGAGGAAGATTTCTGTTGGAGATAAAATGGCAGGGCGACATGGTAATAAAGGAGTCGTTTCTAGAATTTTGCCAGTTGAAGATATGCCTTACTTGCCAGATGGCACTCCATTAGATGTGGTTTTGAATCCCCTTGGAGTTCCTGCGCGTATGAACATGGGGCAGATACTAGAAACTCACTTGGGATACGCAGCTAAGGCCCTTGGAATAAAGATCATGTCTCCTGTTTTCAATAGTGCAAAGGAAGAAAATATATTTGAGTATTTGAAGAAAACTGAGCTCGATGATGAAGGGAAAGTTTTGTTACGCGACGGTCGTACGGGAGATTATTTTGATAATCCTGTGGTCGTTGGATATATGTATTATCTTAAGTTACATCACCTGGTTGATGATAAAATTCACGCTCGTTCTACTGGTCCATATTCTCTTGTTACGCAGCAGCCTCTTGGGGGTAAAGCACAATTCGGAGGACAGCGTTTTGGAGAAATGGAAGTTTGGGCTCTTGAAGCTTATGGGGCAGCTTATAGTTTGCAAGAAATTTTGACTGTGAAATCTGATGACGTCGTTGGAAGAGTTAAAGCTTATGAGGCG
Organism: uncultured Clostridia bacterium; assembly: GCA_947165155.1. Taxonomy (GTDB): domain Bacteria; phylum Bacillota; class Clostridia; order Oscillospirales; family Acutalibacteraceae; genus Improbicoccus. The sequence goes on from CAMUZI010000016.1 coordinate 24,391, forward strand.
ATAGTTAAAGGGCAGAATATTCCTACTCCAGGTATTCCAGAGTCGTTTAAGGTTCTGGTAAAAGAGTTGCGGTCGATAGGTTTGAATTTGGAGATTCTTGATAAAGATAAAAATGAATTGGACATAAAAAGAAATTTCGATCAAGAAAACGAAGGTATATTATCTGATCTATCAAGTACTTTTAGCGATTCGAATGATAGGCTTGAGGAACCTGACAAAGGAGACTTTGACTCTGATGATAGCGATGATGAAGGTGATGTTGAAGATTCTGATGACGATTTTGATGACGAGGAATAATTTTATGAGGTAGATGTTTTGATTTGCTCGATTCTATTAGAATAACATTGGCGCCTCCTGAAAAAATTAG
>CAMUZI010000017.1 GCA_947165155.1 uncultured Clostridia bacterium
TCAATCCACCAAGTAAGAATCTGAGCTTGCTTTTTAGAAAGAATCTTAATTTTCATTTCATCACCTAAAAACCGATAATAAAAGAAAGTCCAAGAAATGTTGTTTCTCTGCTTCTTATGGCACCATCGCAAATAATCGAATCATACTTAGGGTTTTCAATCCACCAAGTAAGAATCTGAGCTTGCTTTTTAGAAAGAATCTTAATTTTCACTTTCGTCGCCTGATGAAGAATGAGCATTTTTTATTGCATCATAAAAAGATAATAAATCGTTTCCCACTTTGTTTAATTCAATACTCTGAAGCTTTTCAAGAGCCTTAATCCTATCAAAGAACTTTATTTCCATAGTTCCATCTTTCAGTCTTTTAATCTCAGAGATATTAAATAAATTCATATTAGTAGTTTGGAAATCATTAATATCTTTCATGAACATAAGTTTTACGCAATCAGTTACATCGTTAAAAGCAAGCTTTTCATATCCAAGTTCAGATTTAATTCCCAGATTAAGTCTTCTATTCTCATAGTTTTTCGCAATCTGCTCTAGTATCATTTTGTTAGACATTAACCTTGGAAGATTCTTTTCAGGGTCATCTATTTTAGCAATTGAAAGTGCCTTTCTCAAGTTTCCCGTTTCAACAAAGAAGTAACAGAATATCAATTCTTTTTCGCTCAACGAACGTTTCATAATAACCTCCCCCAATAGGTAGGTGAAATACGCATTTTTTTGTCCTAAAATATGCAAAAAAATCAAAAAAAAATATAAATTTTAGAATACATGTTTTCAAAATAAATTATATCTTAAAAAGCTCCAGATATTAATAAAAAAATGTTATGCATAAGAAAAAAAGCGAAGAAGATATTGAAATAAAAGTTAGGGAAGATTCTAAGTTTAAATAAGACAAATCTTTTTCAAGTTAGCTTTTTCAATACTAGAATTAGCAAAGAAAAAATATTTTTTCATAAACAAATATATTTCGTGGTAAATTAATATATAATACGGCAATAATAGCCTTAATATGTATATTATATACATAAGCAAATTAACGGATTCGACATAAATATTTATATTTTGTAATTTTATATAAATAAACAGTAAAAAAAGATATTGACAAACGAGATTTAGATATGCATAATGTTTCAAGTCAGACATAAATATTACAAAAGTGGGTGTATTGTTATCAAATTTGTAACTTTTACTGTAAGAAACAGTCGACTATCAAGAGTAATAGTTTCGCTGATTGTATGTGCTTTTTCATATTTAGAGATATCACAAGATTCTTCGAATGACGGTAAAAATTTTAAAATCGGAGTTGTGTGTGCAAAAGCAGCGAAGCAATGTAAACAAAAAACAAAAGCAACAAAGAATAAGAGCAGTATTTTGAAAACTAAAAAAACTCAAACTAGAAGAGAAAGAAAAACAAGTAAAAGACGAAAAATTAATCGTATAGAAAAGACATCTAAAAGCAAAAAATCAAATAAAAAAAATCAAAAATCCATCTCAAAAAATATTAGTTCTAGCGGTATTTCTAACGATAAGACTATTACGTACAATGGTAAAACGTATAAAATAACAAAAACAGTAGTAGGAACAGCAACATATTATTCCGACCATGGAAAAACTTCGACGGGTTGCCCAGTAGGCCCAGGAGTAATGTCGGTTGATCCAAATACTATTCCGTACTATAGTCATCTTCTCGTAGATTACGGAAACGGGCAATACGAAGAGGGATATGCGTTAGATACAGGAGGAGCACTAAAACGGCATTACAAAAATGTTGTCGTAGATATATTCAAACACTCCGAAAGCGAATGCGAGAGACTTGGTAGAAAAGACGTTAAGGTATATACGATTGCGTAGATTACCTGAGCAGAAACGTTGTAGTAGATATTATTTCCAAACGCAAATGCAAAAGACTTGACAGAAGAGACGTTAAGGTTTACATATTACGTGATGAAGGTTGACTTTAATAACCTGATAGACATGTAAAAAGCACTACAAAAACAATTCCTGTTTTTATTTATAAATAAGCAAAGTGTGGAAGCTCCACACCAATTTCACAACAAATATGCAATAACAAATTATTAAAAAATGCTACACAACCACCATCTACTATCGCTCTTTTTAACATTGTTTTTGTCATCATTAGAATTTTGAGCTTTAACTTCTTCATTTCCGCTTTCAGCTTCTTCTAATTGATTAGGACATAAAATATCTAAAATATCAATGACACTATGCCTCGACTCCGCACACTCTACAATTCTATTGGTAAGTGTAACGAGTGGATAATCGTTCGAAACCTTAGATCGCCAATTCTTTCCAAACTTTTTAATCATTATACCTACAGCACGTCTAACAACTGGATTCCCTTCCTCCTGTCCAAGAATATTGCGGCTTAAAAACAATCCAGTAACACTAATCTGTAAATCACGAATATCAATATCGTGGTCACGAGAATACTCGGAAAGTAGCGTCCTAATTCTTTCTATCCACTCGTTTGATGCTCTAACCTCTCTAATAACAACACCAATTCTATAATTTTCTACTCTTGGTCTATTTCTACCACTAAAATTGTTGCCAACAGAATTCATGGCGATAAAATTGCTACCAGAGTTTGAACTACTACTAGTTGGCGGTGCACCAATTCCAATTCTCGGGTCATTACTAGAATTATTGCCAAAGTTTGGACCACCACCAGGTGTACCTGAACTACCAGGAAGCATTCCAAAAGCACACATGGAACTAGAAGATACTACAGCCAATGACAACAAAGTTCTTCTTAGAAAAGATGCCATGCAAACCTCCAAAAACAAAATTTGACTTATAAAAAAATGAGCGAATTATATTCTAACTCTACAATTCGTGTGTGTCAATATGAATTCAAGAACTGTACTGCTAAAAGTAGATAGAAATCGTGAAACTATCACCCAAAAAATGAAGGAATAAAGTCTACTGATTACTTTATTCCTGTTGTTTTTTTAACTAGTTTATTCGAATCATTTTGCTTCATCTATCTATTTTTAGCGATACCCAAAAACTTGAAAACTCACGAATCTCCAAGCGTAATGTGATACAAACAACCTCGAACTTCTTTAACCAAAAAAACTAAATTGACACGGATACCAACAAACCTCATCCGAGTTTCTAAGAACAATTTTCAGATTTTTTCGAATACCAAACTTTTCCTTCTTTTCGTCATTTTTTTCTCCTTCATTACTACTTACTTCCCCCCATAACGCAAAACTTCCATCTTCATTTTCTTCAGGCAAAAACTTAGCCCATTTCATCTGAGATATCTTTCTTATTTCATCATCCTCTACTTGCTCCATAATATACCACTCATTTCTTTTGATATGAGACATTTTCCTTTTCATATATTCATATCTTCCAAACTCATATTCGTAATATTTACCTGCTTTTTCCATATTGCCTTCGCCTTTATACCCTTCTAATACACCTCTCGCGGCAAGCTCCTCAGCATCAGTTATTTTATCGCTATCTGACATTTTACTACGAATACATTCAAGAACGTAGTTCCCCAAATAATCATTCGACATGACGACTGTGCGGCCTCTGTAGATAAACTCACACAAATTATAAAAATCATTCAAAAATTTACCATTATCTGCCAACGGGTCATATATATACCACTGTTTACCATCATAAGAAACCAAATTAAACGTATGTGGGACTCCACCAGGAAGCCTATATGCCAATAAATGGTGACGTTTAAAGCCTACCATCCTGGCCACATAGTCTACTTTCAAGGCTAAATCCCAACACGCACCCTTCGAAGATTTATTCATCATCCTAAACGCCAAGCGTTCTCTTTCTGGTGCGCTTTTACCAGCATAACAAAACCTACGAAAGCCGGCAGCCATAATAGAATAGTTTTTACGCCACGTTTCTGAAATATCATTGTTACCCACTTTTAATACACTTATATAATCATCAAGCGACAACTTACCCTCACTATGCTTCAAAAGTTCTTTAATAACCTTAGCAGCATATAAATCATCTCCTGACGCCAAGAGTGAGGTAATACACCTAATTAACATTACCGATGAAACCAATGCGCCACCCTCGATTAATTTGAACAAAAAATCAATAGGATACTCAGCAAGATAGGAAACAAAATTTCTACAAACTCTTTTGGCTAAGGAATTAGTATTTCTCTTATCATAACCATTTGTAAAGACTTTACTAGCTTTTTTCACATTTTTACGTTTACTTTTACGAACCTCATATCTACTTGCACATTTAAAAAAATTTGAATTAAAGTTTCTATCTTGATTTAAATTTTTTATTTTTCGATTCACATAACTATGTTTTACAGAAGGGGCCATAGGCATTTTTTTTACTGCATGCGTACCTACTTCAAACAAAGAAATACACGAAATCAAAGAAACTAGGCGCTTCAAACTCGACATGCATCCTTCCCACCTTTCAAATTAGACAACCACCACTGCAACATATTGTACGTCATAGGAGAGTATAATTCAAGATAGGCACATTGCTAAAAGTGAATAGAAATTGTGAGACTACCACCCCAAAAACAAAAGAATAAAGCTCATTTACCACTTTATTCTTGTTGTTTTTTACCAGTCTATTCAAATTATTTCGCTTTATCTATTATTTTTAGCAATGTCTTATTCCTTATGTCCATCACTATACTCATTCTTGTAGAAATTAATACCAATCTCTTCGCATCCATCAACTTCTAAGCTTTTAGCACTATGTTCTACAGAAACGTGATTTCCTTTACCGTAGAAACATTGGCAAAAACGCAAAAAATCATTGTACAAGTTGTAAAGTCCAAAATTAAACACTTCGCAAATTGCATTACGAAGTTTTTTAAGATTATGCAAATCAGAAGGTTTAAGATTAGACAATCTAGAGGATTTAGGATTAGATTTCTCCTCCTTAGGTTTCTTATTCAAGACGTCGTTACAAACATTTTGACATATGCTCAAAGTACTGATGAGACACGACCCCTCCGGATGATACATTGTCATATCATCACCACACTCAAGCAATCCATAGTTACGATCAATTTCTTTGCTCAAAATACTTTCAGATCCAAAGGGCATAGGATTACCGGATCCAACAACATCTTGCAATTCATACAACAATTCTTCTAAACCATGCAAAAAACCTCCAGATGTCTCTACATGATAAATTTCTTCCCACACATCTGGATCCAATGATTTAAAAATTAACATAATACCATTAATATACTTCTGAAGATTTACCCTATCTATCAATTTGTAACGAACCTTGCCCTCTACTGCCCTTTTAACTTTATCTACTTTCTCTCCGAACTCAACCACAGCTTCCTTCAACTTTTTAGCCCCAGAAGCGTCGGATTCATTACCTACACCTACATACGGTAACATCTGCGCATAATACACAAGATTAGCAAGAAAAGTGAGATCATGAATAATTGCTACGTACCATAATGGACTTTTAATATCTTCTATTTTATGTCCTTTACCCTTTTCATTTTTTTTCATTTCATTAATTCTATCAAGATATGACTCTAAATCGTGAGCAGAGTACAATTTCAATTCACCCCTACGTCCCAAAAACTCCTCAAATTTTTCAAAATAATTATTGCCTGCACAACGCAAAAAAGAATCAAAATTTTTGGAAACCTCCTCCATGGAGATTTTCAGATTTGCATACGCACAGCTAGACGTAACACATCCCACAGAAAGTGTGATACCGATTGCCTTAACAAACTTTGATTTAAAATTCATAAATACTCCTTAAAAAATAAAAATTAGATTTCGAAACCCGAGTACCACAGTAAAACACAAAATAATTTTTGTCAACTATATTCTCTTCATTTTCTACATCATTTTAATATACCACATTAAAATTTTGATGTTTAAAACTTTTGCACTAGGACATATGAAATTAGCATCGTTATGTCTTCTAGAAAATTTAGCACAAAAATTACTGATATGTAAAATCACTCTAATTCCAACTATTTTGTTTACAGCAGGGCATCGCTACCCTAGAACTGCAAACAAAAATTCTGACTCCAATACACGAAAAATACATTTTACTCCATGATATAAGCTTACACTTTAATTATCACTATAGAAATTAATGCCAATTGCCTTGTATCTTTCACACATAGGGCTACTGCTCGAGGCAGGTAACAAACGATGTTCTGTGGAGGTACTTTTCCCTTCTCCGTACAAACATTGGAAGAAATGCAAATAATCGTTGTATAATTTACAAAGCATCAAATTGAACACCTTATGAACCGTCTCACCATTACCTTTGATGAATGCATAATCGCTACATGTATTAGCTTTCTTGCAATTGGCGCACGGTTTAGATAAAGGCATATGCTTATGCTCATCACATCTCAGTGGTGGAAGGTGATTATTATTACGCCAGCATATCTCACATCCGTCCTGATGTCTTGCCAAGAGTTTTTCATACTCGCCTTGTGATATGCTAAAAGAGCTAATGATAGACGAATTACACGGCTTGTTGATCGTTATATCATATTCAGAATTCGATTTATTAGTTGCTTCTTTTTTAGGAAATTTCTTACACAAAGAACTGCTGGCACCAAATACGTCTTCAACTTTACCTGATTTAATAATTCCTTCCAGCACATATAATAAATTGCTCAAAAAAGGATTTAAAATAAACACGTCTGGAAAGCACATTCCTTCCCAATCTTCTGCGCATAACGAATTATTAACAACATCCATTAGACTATCGACATGTGTCTGGAGTTGATTTAAGCTTTCCTTGCTATAACGAACATTTTCATACACTTTTCTTTTGCTAACTTTATCTATTTCCGCTCCGAGTTCAATAATGGCCTTCTCTAACCTTTCAGCCTCCGCTTTAACTTTATTCACTGTTTTCTTGTCAATAAACAAATTCGAACATTCCTCAACACTACAAGTGCGCGCATAGGTTAACATCTGTGCGTAATAAGCAAAGTTAGCAAGGTTAGTAATTCCCTTAATAAGCGATTCAAGATCCTCGTCTTTAGGAATGCCTTGTTTCAAACAAGGACCATTATCCTTAAATCCCGCGGCATCTTTATGATAAAAAAAAGTTTCGAACTCTCCTCTGATATCTTTTTCTGAAAATTTCGGATTTGCGTACACTGAATTGAATCCAATGTGTCCTAAAGAAAGTGTGATACCAATTGCCTTAACAAGTTTTGATCTAAAATTCATAAATACTCCTTAAAAAGTAAAAATTAGATTTCGAAATCCGAGTACCATAGTAAAACACAAAATAATTTTTGTCAACTATATTTTTTCTATTTTCTACACCATTATTAATACACTGTATCAAAATTTCGACATCATTTAATCAGAAGCATAAATCAATTTAACTTATATACTGGCTCTTCTCGAGTTCCGATATGGTATTGACACGAATCTTATGTCGACCACCGTCAAATGGAGTATTAAAAAAAACATTTACCATTTCCATTACGCTCTTTTCATTTGAAACTTTTGCACCAAAACATATAACATTAGCGTCATTATGCCTTCTAGAAAATTCAGCATGAAAGTTACTGGTACACAAAGCCGCTCTAATCCCAATTATTTTATTTGCAGCAATAGACATCCCTATTCCAGAACTACAAACAAGAATTCCGACTCCACTATTTTCAATTACCTTAGTGCCGACTGCCTCTGCGTAAATAACATAGTTGGTACTTTCACGCGAATAAGAGCCTAAATCTTCGAATAAAACGTTACATACTTTAAGATATTTTTTTATCTTTTCTTTCATGTCAAATCCACCGTGATCTGAACCAACAAACACAATCCTAGACATTACTGCTCCGATCAATTTTTACTTTTTTTAGATAATTTGGTTTCAACTCATTAACATCATATCTAAAATTGTTATTAATTTGATGGCATGCCAAAATCCCAACAGAACTTGATTTAACATTACCAACCTTAATTTGTTCAATAAAGTTCATACAATCGATTAAATTTTTATAAATAAAATCAGAATTATCCGTCACAAGTATTATCTGCCGTTTTTCAGATTTTATAATTTTTGATAACTCATCAAATGTTAAAAATCTATCCTCACCAATAGGGAAAATATATTCTTTTTTGTTATCAAACATATAAGAATTAAAGTACACTTCTTCATTATTTGCTTTTATGCATGAATATACAACATTTTTTTTATCAAAACCCTGAACTAAATAAGCCAATGCATAAAGCGACGATATACCAACACATTTTTTCTTAGTGGAAAACGCAAGTCCTTTCAATAGAGAAACTCCGATTCTTACTCCTGTATAAGAGCCTGGTCCCGAACAAACCGCAAAAGCGTTAATTTCACCCAAACCAATTGATGTTAAATTAAGCAAACTTTTCAAAACACCACACATGACCTTGCTATGCACAAGGCCACAGTTTAGATAAATCTCACCCAACACTCTTCCGTCCCTAACAACTGACACGGAACTTGAACTATTCGAAGTATCAATCGAAAGAATTAGCATTTCTCATATCGCCCCCAAATCCGACGCAAATTCATCAGAGTTCAACTTCAATTTCAATTTAAGACTGGCATTAACTCTAATTTTTTTTTTTCGTCATCAATTTCACTATTTTCGGGCTCATTCTTTTTTTCATCACTATTCTTACCTTTATTAGATAAACCATTAATGAACGAATACATTTCATCATCTGGCGCGTCTTTCAAACACTCTGTGACCTTCGAAACCAACTCTTCCGTAAGCTTCTTAGAAACTATTACTTTAAGCAACTCTGCCCGTATTTTGGCTTCCTGCTTTAATTCCTCGGTAATTTTATCAAACGCTTTTATAAACTCGGACCTCTTCACAACCCTCATACCACTAATCTCGTTGTGATCCATAAGACACTTTGCCATACGCTTTATGATCTTGGCATTTTTCAAGACAAGCTTCTCTACCTCGGTACCAATCTCCGTATAAAGCTCATTAACCTTGCTCTCTTTTTCTGAAAGATTAGCCATAGGATACTTAATTGAAATTGCACTATTCAAGGACTCGCGCACTGCTGCAAGATCACTTGCAGCTCCCTCAGGATCATTCCCCATTATAAACTTCTCTGCTAATTTACCTGCCAACTCACACTTAGCCTCAATAATATAATCTTCATAATTTGGTATCCAATTTTTCGCAACAACATCGGAATACACTGTGACACCATCATAATTTCTACGCAATGCCACTGCAAGTACTTTCCTGCCTAGCAAGTGTCCAACAATAGCGTGCCCCATTTCATGTATCGCTGTAGTTTCATAGCTATGCTTATCGCTTGTGCAAAAATCTATCATTGCATACGTGCAATAATCCATAAAAACCCTAACAAAATCCTCTATGCATAGTGATGTTTTATTACCACCATTCGAACGCATATTAGCGGCAACAAAAGCATGTTGTAGGAAACTTGAGAAATTCAACATACAACTCTTATTCGTAAAAGGCACCAAGTGAGCAATAATCTCAATGTCGTCATCATCAAGGTCCACATTAACATCCAATTCCCCTTTCTTACTCATTTCCTTCCAACTGTCAACAAGTTTCCTAACAAAGTCCTTACTGCCATCGTAAACCAACGAATCTGGCGAAAAACGAATACGCTCAAAAGCTGAGAATGTCTTTAACTCACGTTCGAGGTCCAGGCAATCTTTGCATTTAATATCGTTGCAAACTAGCGATGGAGAATAGACATATATCATGACATTGTCACATTTTGACAATTTTTTGTAAACCTCCTTAAATGTTCTCACGTCTCGGCAATCGATATTTTTCAAAGAAAAAACAAACTTAGTTTTATTCATACCATTTTTCTCAATAAAAGAATCAAACCTCCCCATGGATTTTCGAACAGACTCATCATCGCTGATATCAACCTCCACGTACTCATACCCACTCGACGTAGCTTTCATACCAACCAACATAGGTTCGATCGTACTGATAAACTTTACCTTCATCCCCATCTTAAAACATTGAAAATGCCGCTCCAAAGCACTATTTACATTGTTTGGTAACGAATTCAATGTTGAAATCTTCTCGAGCATTTCTCTGTCTAAAGAACACGCGGCACCCGAAGCACACATCACGCTAGATATAGCCACCGAAATAACTTTGGAAATTTTCTTCATAATCAAACACTCCATAAAAAATATCATCCAAACGGAACCAAAACCCGCGTAAATAATTATACGTTGTCCCCTAGAGAATATCAATACCTTTTCTGAGGTAGCATTGCTAAAAGCGCATATGAAGAGAAATAGTCACGATACAAAAACAATTAAGAGGGAGTAAACAATCGTATTTAAACTTTTAGATCAACAATAAGTTTTGCGAGAAAAGCGTGCAAGATAATGTCGAAGAAGGCGGTTCATACGTTCAACGGTAAAAGTGTGAGATTTGCCGATCAGATACTTGTTTTGGGGGGATAATATCGGGCAATGCTAAAAGTGAATAGAAATCGTGAAACTATCAACCGAAAAATTAAGGAATAAAGTCTGCTAGTTATATTTATTTCTGTTGTTTTTTAACTGGTGTACTCGAATTGTTTTGCTTTGTCTATCTATTTTTAGAAACGCCCTCCCTTAAAAAAGCAATTGCTTTTTTTTGACGTGTAGGATAGAATCATAAGTGTGGTTGTAGGGGTATAGCTCAGTTGGTAGAGCAACGGTCTCCAAAACCGTGTGCCGAGGGTTCGAGTCCTTCTACCCCTGCCAGTATTTTTTCATACAAGCACAAATGCCGGGACCTAAGTGTGGGATGTTATGTCTTTTGTGTGTTGTTTTGGTGTACATCTTTTTATTTTATTCATGGATCAATGTTCATTAAATTGCAAGATATCCAACAAGAAATTCCAAAAAATAAGAACAAACCCCCAAGCTCGAACTACGAATATTACCCAAATTCAATAAGACAAAAACCGGCGGTTTGTTAAATGGCTACATAAATAAAACATGGCAAACGTTCAGTTTCAATACAAAATTTCTTTATATTTTTGAACTCCGGGTTGCGTGGATGGATCAATGTTCATTAAATTGCAAGATATCCAACAAGAAAGCTCAAAAAAGAAAAACAAACATCCAAGTTCGAACTCTGAATACTCTTCGAATTCAATTACATTTATAGGCACATCTCCCCCATTATGTGCAAACAGTATGGCCTCCATAACTTTTTTATTCATACTGTTAAGCGAATCGAAATTCAATTTTGGCTCAATATCATTTTTCAGTTGAATATCAATATCATTATTTTTACATAGTAAAATAGTTTCAAACAATATTCTTTTTCCCTCTTGAACAAATTGACCAATCGAATGCAAATCAGTAGAAAAAAGAGAAGAAGATGGAAAGATTCCTCTCCTTTCTTTTCCCTCACTTTCGGCAAAAAGTTGTTTTAACCACTCAGCAAAAGAATCTAACCTCAAACTAAACATACCAAAGAGCTCTACACTCAAGTTTAACTTAGAAGATAATATACTCCTGATAATTGTATATCTATAACAATCGTTTTCTACATTATTGAACTTTTCTTTAGCATATCTCGCACCTTCAAACATTTTTTCAGCATCTGCACCAGAAATTAAGATCGGCAAAAGACCAACATTAGAAAGTACAGAGTATCTTCCACAAAACTCTTCTGAGATATCAAAAATTTTCCACTCGTTTTCTTTCGCAAATGAACGTAAAAAACCTGATAGTCCTGTTACTGCGGTGAATTTATCCTTCAAGTCACTTCCATATCGTCTTCTCATGTAACTCAAGATTATCTGAAGTGTTGCACGCATTTCTATTGTATTTCCAGATTTCGATATTACTATAACGTGAACTTTTTTACCCTCACACGAATTTAGCACATCTCTAAGATACTCAGGATCCAAACAAAAACCCGTAAATACAACTTTACTTTCATTAACACGACGTAAAAATTTTATAGCTGAAAATGCTCCTAAATAAGAACCTCCAATTCCGATTACAAGAACAACATCAGATGAACTATTTATCTTTTCTGCATGTTCTTTTAACTCTTTCAATTCAGAATCCAAATCAAACCATTTCATCATGTTATTACCTAAACATGTTCTATTGGATATCTTTTTATGCACCTCTTCTGCTTTGACCAACATATTTTCATATTCTTTTTCTGATATGAATTTTTTAACGTATGTATCAATAAATCTCATAAATCCTCACTTTGCACGAACTATAGCCCGGCATCCAAATTTTCGTTCGAGGTCATCCTCTAGTTTGTCAATTATAACATTAATCATTTTTGAGTCAACACCGCGTGTAAGAATCACCTTCATATAGACGGCACTCTTGTGAGGCCCATAGTTATGAACTGACATCTCCTCTATCTCCTTTATATTTTTATTAGAAAGAACAAAATTCTTTATTTCGCTTACAAATTTTTTATCGGGTGCTTTACCCATCAAGAGCCCTAACGATTCCCTAAAGGTTCTACTTCCGGTGAAAATTATAAATGCAGATACTATAAGCCCCATGTAAGGATCGATATAAACTTTAGTAAAATATGATATCGCAAATCCAAATAGAACAGCAGATGTAGCTATTGCGTCTGATAAGCTATCGTTTGCCGTTGCTTGTATAGTCAAAGATTTAATTTTTTTGCTAATTATTGAGTTAAATCTCCACATCCAGAGCTTCAATAAAACTGAAATTATAAGAATCGAAAGAGAAACAACATCGAACTCTAGATTTTCAGGATTAAATATCTTTTCAATTGATGATTTCACAAATCCAAGACCTGTTATGATTATTGCAATTGAAACTATAAGGCTAGATACGTACTCTATTCTACCGTGTCCAAATGGATGATCTTTATCTGCCGGGTTCGAGGCTATTTTAAAGCAAAAAAGAGTTATAATCGATGATCCAGCATCAGAGAGGTTATTAAAAGCGTCAGCCATTGCAGCAATAGAAGACGAAAAAATTGCAACAGCTAATTTTCCAGCAAATAGAATTAAATTCAATACTATTCCTATAAAACCGCTTAATGTTCCAATCTTTTTTCTTACTTTTGGGTCTTTAACATCATGTCTGTTCCCTATTATTTTATCTATGAAAAATTTATTCACTAAAACCACCGTTGCAAAATAACGTTTACTTTACCTATAATATACATTTTGAAAGATAACTCTACAATCGCCTTTTGGAAAAGTAAATACAATGATATTTGGGAGGATAACTTGGAGGTTTTTGTTACCGGTGCATGTGGATATATTGCTAGCCATACGATTGTTGAATTAGTTGAAGCTGGTCATAACATCGTTGGGGTCGATAATTTTAGTAATTGTTCAAAGGATGTTGCTCAAAGGCTAAGAAAAGCTTGCGGAAGATTTATAAAAATTTACGACTGCGATTTGCGTGATGAATATTCGCTTTCTAACATTTTTCAATATGAAAGATTTGATTCCGTTATGCATTTTGCAGGTTTGAAAAGTATAAGGGAATCTTATAAATATCCTCTCGAATACTATGATAATAACATCAAGGGAACTCTGAATCTTTTAAAAATGGTCGAAAAATTTGGAGTTGAAAATTTTATTTTCAGTTCGTCGGCTTCGGTTTATGGATTTGACTCTACCCCACCTTTCAAAGAATCTTACCATGTGAATCTTCCTGTACATCCCTATGGAAAAACTAAGTATATGATCGAGCAGATGATATTTGATTTGAAATTCACCACCTCCATAATTCTCAGATATTTCAATCCTGTTGGTGCAAGTTCAAGTGGCTTGATTGGTGAAAATCCTAAAGGGGTTCCAAATAACTTAATGCCCATAATTGTTTCTGTAGCTGCAGGAAGACTCGATAAATTGACCATATTCGGAAATGATTATGATACTCCAGATGGAACTTGTATAAGGGACTACATACACGTTGTGGATCTTGCAAATGGACATCTGAGAGCTTTAGATTTTGCTTTTAGAAATCAAAAAAGTGAAGTTTTTAACTTAGGAACTGGAAAAGGTACAAGTGTTTTAGAGTTAGTTAAGACTTTTGAAAAAGTAAATAATTTAAAAATAAATTATGAGTTTGGAGAAAGAAGAGACGGTGATCTTCCTGTTTGCGTTTCTTGCTGCAAAAAAGCAAATGATAAGCTAAAATGGAATGCCAAATTAGGATTAGAAGACATGTGTAAGAGTGCATGGGATTGGGAATTAAATATGAAAAATTTTAGGGTATGATCCATGTTTTATATCGATCATATGCGTGAGATGTTTGAAAATAGATTTGGAAATCTGAAAGCGTTCGTCAAAACATTTGGATGCCAACAAAATGAATCAGATTCCGAAAAGATTTGTGGCTTTTTTAGAGATATTGGTTTTAGTTTTGTCGATGATCCTATTTTTGCAAACTTGATAGTTTTCAATACGTGTGCTGTTCGTCATACTGCTCAAGATAGAATATATGGTCATATTGGGATGTTAAAGAGTATAAAGAGGGTGAACAATAATATCTTTATAATAATTTGCGGATGTATGGTTGAACTTGAGAGTGAAAAAAATAAGATTTTATCGAAATATCCGTACGTTGATTTCGTATGTGGAGCTAAATCCTTTGAAAAGTTTCCTGAACTTCTTTATGAACATCTTACCGGTATCAAAATAGAAGAAAATTATTCTATGAGCGTCATACAGAAAGATAAATTTAAGGCATGGATTCCGATAATTTCTGGTTGTAATAATTTTTGTTCCTATTGTATTGTTCCCTACGTTAGAGGGTGTGAGGTTAGTAGAAAATTCGAAGATATACTTTCTGACTGCAAAAAATATATCTCAAATGGAACTAAAATTATTACTTTTTTGGGACAAAATGTTAACTCTTATGATTACGATGGAATGAAATTTAAAGATTTAATTTATGAGGTAGATAAGATTGATGGTGATTTTACGATAAGATTTATGACTTCTCATCCAAAAGATTTCACCTTTAGTCTAGTTGATACGCTCGCAAAATGTAAACATTTTAGTAAAAGTTTACATCTTCCAATACAATCTGGAAATAATCGAATTTTGAAACTCATGAATAGAAAATATACTCGCGAAGAATACATTGAAAAAATCGATTATGCACGCTCAAAAATTGAGGGGTTAGTTATATCTACAGATATAATTGTTGGATTTCCGGGGGAAACTAACGAAGAATTTGAGGATACAATTTCCCTCATAGAAAAGGTGCGCTTTTTTTCAATATTCAGTTTCATATATTCCAAAAGAAACGGAACTCTATCTGCAACGATGCAAGATCTTACAAAATATGAAGAAAAAGCAAAGCGGATAGATAGGCTTATAAATATACAAAATAAAATCTCAGAAGAGTTACATTCTGAACTGATTGGTAGAAATTTTAGGGTCTTTGTAGAAGGCATTTCTGATGAATATTTAATGTGCAGAACAGATTCTAACCTTATGGTAAAAATTCTAAATGGTAAGAACAATTATGAAATTGGGAATGTGTTATATGTTAAAATTGCAAACTCAGGGAGAAATGCTTTGTATGCTAAGTTGTTGGAGGAAATATGAAAAAAGAAATATCTGAAATGGCAAAGAAGCTTGGTAATTGCATAAAAGAATCTGATGAGTTTAAAAATTTCAAATTCATTAAAGAACAGATGGATTCTGATGAGAATTTGGTTTCTCTGAGAAAGTTGTTTGACGATAAAAAAGAACAGCTTAATAGTGAAATATCAAAAGATGACTATGATAAAGATAAAGTGAAAAAAATAAGCGATGATCTACGTTCCATTTATGAGAAGATAAACAACGTTTCATGCGTCTTGGAACACGAAGAAGCAAAAGAAAAATTAAATACTTTGATAAACGAGGTAAACTCCATCATGTACGAAACCATTTACGGTTCGAGTAATATATTCGGTGATAAGTGCGATGGCTCTTGTGACTCTTGCACTGGATGTTTTTAATTTACGAGGTTTATTATGAATCAATTATCCCCTATGATGAAACAATATATTGAGGTCAAAAATAATCATAAAGATGAGATTGTTTTCTTTCGTCTTGGAGATTTTTATGAGATGTTCTACGACGATGCGATATTAGTTTCTCGCGAACTTGATCTTACTCTTACTAAAAAAAATTGTGGGAGCAACGAAAAAGCACCTATGTGTGGAATTCCGTACCATAGTTGCGAGGCATATATTTCTCGTTTGATAAAAAAAGGATATAAAGTTGTGATGTGCGAACAACAAGAGAATCCTAATGGGAAAAATTTATTTAGCAGGAATGTTACGAGAATTATAACTCCCGGAACGGTTTTAGATGGAAATATTCTTGATGAGAGCAGAAATAACTTCTTATGTGTTTTATTTTTTCGTAAGATTTCAGTTGGCGTATTTTTTTGTGATATCTCAACTGGTGATTTGAAATTTACAGAGTTTAAAGGTGATAAGTTTTTGGATGATCTCAGAAATGAAATGATAACTTTTTCTCCTTCTGAAGCTATAATTTCTGGAGATTATAACGAAAAAATTGAAAAGAATATTCGTAAATTTTGCTTATGCTCTTTAAAAGATGCTCAATTGGAGTTTTCAAAAAATGAAAAGGAGATAAATAAATTCATAGATGGTGAAATCAGAAGTAAATATGCTCTTTCTGATGAAGAGCTGTTTACTATTTCGAGATGTCTTGGAGTTTTGTTTTCATATATCTATGAAACTCAGAGAAAAAATGTAGATATCATAAAAAATATAGAATTTTATACTGGCTCTGAGTATATGAAGCTTGAATGTGGAGCTATATCTAATTTAGAACTCTTTGAAACTATAAGAACTAAGCAAAAAAAAGGATCACTTTTTTGGGTTCTAGATAAAACTAGAACATCGATGGGAAAACGTTTGTTAAGATCGTGGATAGAAAAGCCATTAAGAGACGTTTCAAAGATAAGTTTACGTCTTGATGGAGTGAGTGAACTACTAAATAATGTCATAGTATCTGACGAGCTTATTGAACTTCTTAGCAAAATCGGAGATTTACAAAGATTACTTAGTAAAATTTCGTTTGGTTCTGCAAACTGCAGAGATTTAAAATCACTTGAATTTTCCATTTCCGTATTGCCAGATATAAGAAAATCGATAGAAAATATGAATTCTAGAATTCTTAGGAAAATATACAGTGGAATCGACGAAATGAGGGATATTTTTGACCTTTTGAATTCAGCAATCGTTGAAGAACCTCCTATTTTAACTAAAGATGGTGGATTCATAAAAAAAGGATATAGCAAAGAATTAGATGAAATACTAGATGATATGGGTTCTGGAGAATCTTTAGCGAGCAGAATAGAAAAAAGTGAAAGAGAAAGAACTAAGATTCCGAAACTGAAAGTTGGATTTAATAAGGTTTTTGGATACTACATAGAGGTCAGCCAATCTTATAAAAATATGGTTCCTCCAGACTACATTAGAAAACAAACCTTAGCTGAACGTGAACGATACATAACCGATGAATTGAAATCTATCGAGGCACGAATATTTAGCGCTAAAGATAGACAAGTTAAACTCGAAAATGAAATTTTGCAGAGTATAAAAGAAATTATTTCAAAAAATAGCGAAAGAATATCTCGAACCTCTAGAGCGATATCTTTTCTAGATGTTATTCGTTCATTTGCACAAGTTTCTTCTGAAAATTCTTATGTTTACCCTCAAATTGATGAATCTGATATTCTAGATTTAAAAGAATGTAGACATCCTGTTGTTGAGAAGCTTCTTGAAAGTAACTCTCAATTCATTCCAAATGACGCTTTTTTCAATTCTAAAGATTGCACTATGGTAATAACAGGACCAAATATGGCTGGTAAATCGACGTATATGCGTCAAATAGCACTTAATGTAATAATGGCGCAAATCGGATGTTTTGTAGCTGCTCAGAGCGCGCATATAGGAATAATAGGGAGTATTTTTACAAGAATAGGAGCTTCTGACGATGTTTCCTCGGGAAAGTCTACTTTTATGGTAGAAATGAACGAAGTTGCTCAAATAACTAAAAACGCAGACTCAAAAAGTTTGGTTCTCCTAGACGAAATCGGAAGAGGAACATCTACTTTTGATGGTTTAAGTATTGCCCGCGCCGTTCTTGAGTTCGTATCTAAAACAATAAAATCAAAAACATTATTTTCTACGCACTATAAAGAAATTTCAGACGACCATATAGATAATGTTAGAAATTTTACAATTGCCGTCAAAAAAAATGGAGATGATATAGTCTTTTTGAGAAAAATAGTAGAAGGTGTTGCAGATAATAGTTATGGGATAGAAGTTGCAAAGTTGGCAGGAGTTCCAGATGAAATTATATTCAGAGCTAAACAAATATTATCCTCTCTTGAAAAACAAGAGGTTATAATTAATAATAATGCTGGTGATAATATTAATCGGAGAATAGATCCTAACATCGAAAGTATAATTTCAAAGCTCAAGAAGGTAGATATGAATTCGATCACTCCGATAGATTCGATGAATATTCTGTTTGATCTTTCTAAGTTAGTCTAAGTAAGAGTTAGAGTGCGAGAATTTTACCGGATAATGCGATTAATTCAGTGCCGTGTGTGTTGTGGTCGGGGATTGTTTTAGTTACCTACGTAAGGTTTGATAAGTACTTTTTCTAATCTTTTTAAGTTAGCCTGAGGAAGAGTTAAAATGTGAAAGTTTTACCGGATAATGCGATTAATTCAGTGCCGTGTGTGTTGTGGTCAGGGGTTGTTTTAGTTACCTACGTAAGGTTTGATAAGTACCATTCCTAATCTTTTTAAGTTATCCTGAGGAAGAGTTAAAATGTGAAAGTTTTATCGGATAATGCGATTAATTCAGTACCGTGTATGTTGTGGTCGGGGATTGTTTTAGTTACCTACGTAAGGTTTGATAAGTACTTTTTCTAATCTTTTTAAGTTAGCCTGAGGAAAGATGAAAAATATAAGGATTTTACCAGATAATATAATTAATTTAGTTGCCGCTGGTGAGGTCGTTGAAAGACCATCATCAGTTGTTAAGGAGCTTATTGAAAACTCAATTGATGCACACTCAACTAAAATTGAGATTGAAATCAAAAATGGAGGTAAAAAATTAATATGTGTCAAAGACAATGGAGACGGAATTCCTAGATGCGACATCAAAACAGCTTTTCTTCGTCATGCAACGAGTAAAATATACAATGAAGAAGATTTAGAAAAAATACTAACTTTAGGATTTCGAGGGGAAGCTCTATCTTCAATTTGCTCGGTTTCAAAGGTACAAATTTTTACTTCTTTTGCAGGAGAAAGTAGTGGTACTAAGTGTGAAATAGAGGGCGGAAAGGAAATTTCACTTTCTGATTGTGCGTCGTTTAAGGGAACATCGATATTTGTTCGAGACCTGTTTTATAATACTCCTGCAAGAATAAAGTTTTTGAAAAAAGATATCACTGAGGGACATTTTATCGGTTCGCTAGTAGACCATTTAGCACTATCTCATCCTGAAATTGCATTTAAATTCATCAAAGATGGTAAATTGATTTTTCAGACTCCAGGGGACGGTAAGATATCTTCTGCAATTTCTCGTATTTTTGGTATAGATTTTTTCCGTTCAATGTTAGAACTTGAATATTCATGGAATAACGTGAAAGTTAAGGGGTTTATCTCTAACCCGTTAGTTTCGAGTTCAAGTTCAAAGATACAGAATTTTTTCGTAAATGGAAGATGGGTTAAAGATAAGGTGATTTCTAATGCCATTGAGTTTTCGCTCAAAGATGAGTATCAAAACAATAAAGTTTCATCAGTAGTATATTTGACTCTTCCAGCGGAGGCAGTTGATGTTAATGTTCATCCAAATAAGACAGAAGTTCGATTTGAAAACGAAAAAATCATTTTTGATGTTATATATAATGCAATAAAGAATTGTATAAGAAATAAGAAAAACAGTGATTTTACGTCGATAAAAAGCAGTATTTCACCTATCACTAGGAAAAATATTTATGATAAATCTGAAATTTCTTGTATCAACAAAGAAATGCCTTCGATAAGAGAACGTACAATTAATGTTTTTAATGATCTAAAAAAGAAAAGTATTCTTGGTGATGAAGTAGTTGTTCCAAAAGTTACTGCTCTGGATGACAAAAAAAATGTTGACTATATGGGAAGTAGTATCGAGTTAAATAAAACTTCTAATGAGCAGGTAATTTTAGATAGACCGGTTAATAAATTTGCTAATTTGGCCATAGATTCTTATTTAAATGATGAATTCAAAATACTAGGTGAGGTATTTTCTTGTTTTATAATAGTTCAGTATCGTGACCAGATTATATTTATAGATAAGCATGCTGCACATGAGCGTTTGATTTTTGAAAAGATTAGTAAATCAGATTACAAGAAAAACGTTCAGATGTTGATTTCACCTATAGTTATCGACCTTTCAAAAGAAGAATACGATTGTTTAATTGAAAATATAAATTTAGTAAATGATATCGGTTATTATTTGGAAGATTTTGGATATGGAAAAGTCTTGGTTAGGGGTGTTCCTATGTATATTACTTCTCAAAGTGCTAAGTATAGTATTCTTGAAATTGCAAACTTTTTATTAAAAAACAAATCTTGTGTACGAATAGATGATCTAAGAAAAGTTTATTCTCAGATTGCGTGTAAATCTTCGATTAAAGCTGGAATAGTTAGTTCTCATGCAGAAATTGAATGTTTAGTAAAAAGACTGATTAAGTCTGGAGTATCAAATTGCCCACACGGAAGACCTATATACTTTACCGTTACGAAAAATCAAGTATATAAGAAATTTTTGAGAAAGTGATATCATGAAACTACCTAAGATTATAGTTATCGTAGGGCCAACATGCTCTGGAAAGACTGATTTGTCAGTGGAAATAGCGAAAGAAATAAAAAGTGAAATAATTTCTGCAGATTCTCTTCAAGTTTATAGAGAGTTTTCCATATGTACCTCAAAACCTACGTCAAGACAATTAGATATGGTAAAGCATCATCTTATTGGGCACGTTTCGGTCACCGAAGAGTATAGCGTTTGCCGTTTTCTCAAAGATGCTAAAGAAAAAATAAAAGAAATATCTGCAAAATCCATGGTTCCCATAATTGTAGGAGGAACTGGCTTATACATTGATGCTCTTATTAAAAATTTTCAATTTGAAGAATCAAAATGTGAAAACAAAGTAAAAATTGATGATAAAGATTTATATGATAAACTAAAAAAAATCGATCCGGCAAGTGCAAAAATAATAGATAGAAATGATTGTAAGCGTCTTTCTCGTGCGATAGATTTTTTTAACAAATTTGGTTTTTCAATCATCGAACAAAAAAGAAGAACTTTGGAATCTGAATGCGAATACGAAGTTCTGAAAGTTGGTCTTAATTTCAAAGATAGAAATAAATTATATGAAAAAATAAATCTTAGAGTTGATAAAATGCTAAAAGAGGGATTACTTAAAGAAATAGATGAGGTAAGAAAATTAAAAGTTTCTAAGACTGCATCTGCCGCGATAGGATACAAGGAGTTAATTCCTTATTTTGAAAATAAAGTAACTCTTAAAGAGGCAATTGATAAAATAAAGCGAGAAACTAGAAGATATTCCAAAAGGCAAATCACGTGGTTTAAAAGATGTGAAATTACTAGTTGGTTTTTCTTAGATGAAATACAAAATGTAGACTTAGTGAAGAGTTTGGTAATTAAAAAAATCTGCGATGTTGGGTTTGATGTTCAAAATAAAATCGTGTAGAATGCGCCCATGAGTGGGAAGTTTATATATTTTTGGAGTTTATTATGGATAAAAAAATAAGAATTCTAGTTAGTGGGTGCTGTGGCAAAATGGGACGCATTGTTTTAGAAGAAGCAAAAAACAGAAATGACATGGAAGTAGTCGCCGGCTTAGGAACTAGTTGTTCTAAATTGGGAGATATTAACGTTTACGATGCAGATTCGTTTAACATTGATCACGATGTGATTATCGATTTTTCAAGTCCGAGTGCTTTGAATTCGTTGTTTGAGATTTCGAGAACATTTAACTCAAAGTTAGTTTTATGTACTACTGGATATTCAGAATCGCAATTAAAACAAATTGAAGAATTTTCAAAAGAGTGTCCCGTATTTTTATCGAGCAATACATCATTGGGGATCAACACTTTAGTTAATGCTTCTCAGTCTATAAAGAAAAATCTAGGGGAATCTTTTGACATTGAAATAATAGAGAAACATCACAATAAGAAAATTGACGCCCCAAGTGGAACCGCTCTTATGATATATAATGTACTTCGTGATAATACAACAGAAATAGTTTTTGATAGATCCAAAAGACGACAGAAACGTTCTAAAAATGAAATTGGTGTACACTCAATAAGAGGCGGAGGAATTACCGGAGAACACGAAGTTTTATTCATTGGTGAGAATGAAGTGTTATCTATAAAACATGTTGCATATTCAAGAAAAATATTCGCTCAAGGTGCAATTGAGGCGGCATTTTTTATATTTGATAAGAAAAATGGATTATATAACACAAATGATTTAATTAGATGATTTGACTTTTTTATATTTAAAATGTACAATAAAAAATAAAAAAAGTACCCGGAGGTGAGTCATATGGCTGATTTTGGTATAGATTTATGGAGGAGAATTAAAAACGTTTTTGGAGTTGGTGATGCAGATGCAAAAGAAAATGAGTTAAACGACATGGAAATATTTGAGAAAAAAAGCAAAGATAGTATGTTAAATAAAGCTGAAATTTTTTTTACTGGTAAGGAGCTAGACGAAAAATGGTTCCCATATAAATGTCAGCAGCTTAGCGAAGTTCTCAAGGAATGTTATGTTCTAGATTTAGAAGAGTTTAAAGATATAATTTCGAAAGCCATAAAGAAACGATTGGAAACGTTAATGGGGATCGGGGACAAAAAATTAAAGAACGCATATGAAAAATGGAAAAAAGCATTCGACCAGTGTAAAGTTAAAGTTAAAGGTAAGGAAGTATCACTGCCACACGGAGGCGCCGTCGTAGTTTCACTCAAGACAGCGACTCAAAATTACTGGGACGCCGCAAGAGATATACTCTCAAAACCAATCATGAATGAGTCGTACATAAAACAACTCATCGCACAGGTACAGAATCTCCCTCCGGCTGAAAAAATCCTTAAGTTGCACGGCATCGAATTGTTAGAAGGTGAAAATGAAGAAGACGAAGACAAAATGAACAAGAAAAAAAAATAAACTAGCCGAAAGAAATAGTGTAGTGTTGAACGTGATTGCCAGAGAATCGAAGAGAATAAAAAAGCTGAGACACTAAGCTGTCTCGCTTGTTTGTATCTGCTTATTTTCTTCTGATTTATTTGCCTTACTATCTTTCAGCCAAGAAACTAATCCCCACAATGACGTTGTTAAATTTACAACATCAAGGATTGAACGCGCATATGCTTTAGTAGATATGTCATAAACTAGCCAAAAAACATTGCAACACGACCATACGAAGAAACACGATGGCATCTTTTTTACGTTCAGAACTGATCCAGCTACGTTTACTATGGAAATTACCCAGAGAATTAAATCATTCATTATGCCCCTCCATCAAAATTTAGAATGTACTCTTGTTATATATTACGATGAGATCAGATTGTCAAGGGCAAATTAGAATAAAATTTCAATATATTTGTAATAAAATTTGTTCGAAATTCTATTTGTGGTTGTGGCTATTTTTTTTCCAAACAAAATTACTTATCGCAAGTTTATATGAAATTGTTCCAAAAAACGATGATAAAATGAAAAAATATCTTGTTTGTCCCATGTTGATTATTAGATTTAATAAAAATAAAGATAATGTATATAATACAAAATAAAAAACATCTAGTATTAAAATAAAAATATTGCCCGAATTAAAATGAACTCTTAGTATTTTGAACATATCATATACTATGCCAAGTAATACTCCTAATGATAAGAAACATAAAAATATGAAAGCTTGACTCATTGAGTCCTCTCTATTTGAATAGTTTTTTCCAAAATCCTTTCGAATCGCTTGAATTCAAATATGATATCGAATCAATCTTACCATTTAGTTCCAACTCACCACTTTCGATACAAAATTTATCCATCTTAAGACTATTACCTAGCACTTTCATCTTCCCTAGATTAGTAAAAATTATAGTTGTATTTTCATCGAATTTCCCAATATCTTTAACTCCAGTAAGTTTAAGATTTTTTCTGTTATGCAGTGAAATGTTCGATGATGTTCCTTGCTTCATTTTTTCCTCCGTATCTTATATTTGATATTTCAGAAAGTAAATTCAGAAAAATATTGGAATACAACTGATATAGCAAATTCATCAAAACCAAATTGCTAGTGATTTTTAATTCTTTAAATAATAAATCTGCTCCTTACACATGATTACAGCAATATCTATGTTTACATTTTTATGAACAAAAAAATGAAAATATCACATTTTTGATTTTGCCACATAAATTCTCACTTGAACGATATTTAA
>CAMUZI010000018.1 GCA_947165155.1 uncultured Clostridia bacterium
ATAAATAGTATGGAAAAATCAACAAACCTAGTAAGAATGCTCGGAAAGGCAATAGTGTTTTTTTAATCAATATTAAAGCAGGAAGTGCATAAACAATGAGTTCGAACCATAAATATTTTCTAATGTCGATGTTCATTTCTAGTTTGATTCTATTATTTTTCATGGGAATTGAAATCGCAGAGTATAACATGAGAAAAATGATAATAGACGATAATATGCCGTTTTTTGAATACGATATATCATCTGATAGAAAGTCAATAGGGTTTATGCTATTTGGTAACTTTATAAAATTATTTTTTTAATATATATTGATATTTGGTAGCTACTATTTTTTGATATTTTATGATAAAAAATGATATAATATCTTTTGATTGCTACCAAAGAGGTGATGGGTGTTGAAGTGTTCCAGGTTTGTGTTACTTATTTTATCGTTCTTTTTTGTTTCATTTAACTTATATAAAGTTGTAGCTGAGGAACAA
The DNA here is from genome assembly GCA_947165155.1 of uncultured Clostridia bacterium. GTDB lineage: Bacteria > Bacillota > Clostridia > Oscillospirales > Acutalibacteraceae > Improbicoccus. The sequence goes on from CAMUZI010000018.1 coordinate 480, forward strand.
GGTGCTGGCGTAAAAGTAGAAAATAAGATGCCTCAAGAATTTAAAAATAATACGAAAGTGAACGAGGGTGCAAAAGAAGAAAATAAGATCGAAGAGAAAAAAATAACTATCGATTCAAATACATTGAAAGACAATGGGCACGTTAAAAACAATGAATCTATTAAAAATTCAGTTAATAAATCGCCGGAAGGGATAAAGCCTCCTCCTCCGAAGGCGGAAAATAAAGCACCTATTCCTAAAAAGAAGAAAAGCAATGAAAATAAGAGTAAAAAAGATCCTCCTCCACAGAATTTAGATACTCCAAGTACTCCCATTTTCGAGGAAAAATCAAATAATCAGACACTTCCAGAGAATTTGAATGATAAAGATACTTTGGAAGAAATTCCTGACAGTATAAATAATGGTCTTGAAAAGAGGAGTTATGTAATTCGCGGTATTATTTCAATGATGTTAGTTGTTGCGGGTGCGGTTCTGCTGGTTATTGTTATAGTTTCTGGATACGAAAAGAAGAATAAAAAAGCTTAAGATTTCTTTTTGGAGATTTACATTGTGTAAGAAAGTTTATTTTGTAGGTATTGGTGGTTCTGGGATGTTCCCTTTAGCATGTGTGTGTCACTCAAAAGGATGGGAAGTATCTGGTTATGATACATCGCACTCCAACAATACGGACACATTATCTAGTATGGGCATAAAAGTGAACTATAGTCATCACGAAGATAACATAAATAATGATACTGATTGCGTGGTTTATTCTAGTGCTATAAAGCGGGATAACGAGGAACTTATTTTTGCTAGAGACAAAAGCATAAGGACCATGGTGAGGAGTGAATTTTTAGGATATATAACCAAAGATTATGATTTAATAGCAGTTTCTGGTTCACATGGTAAATCCACTACTTCTTCCATGATAACTCAAATCTTGATTGATTGTAAGAAAGATCCTACTGCGATAATAGGTGCACACTTCAGTAAGATTGGTGGCAATAGTATTTTAGGAAGTTCAAAGATTGCCATTTGTGAAGCTTGCGAATATATGGATAGTTTTCTGGATTTAAATCCCAAATTAGGAGTTATTTTAAATATAGATAATGATCATCTTGATTATTTTGGGAACATTGAAAATGAGAAGGAATCGTTTTTTAAGTTTGCAAAAAAATGTGAATTTCTAGTTGTAAACAAAGATGATAAAAATACTTTAGAAATTTCCAAAAAGTTGAGTGATAAGAAAATTTTTTGCTTCAGCTTAGAAGACGAAGCAAATTTTTATGCTAAGAATATTTCATTTGATGAAAACGCTAATGTTTCGTTCGATTTGATGAAAAACGGAGATAAGGTATTCAATGTTGGTTTGAAGGTAAAAGGGAAACATAATGTTCTAAATTGTCTGGCATCGTTTTGCGTGTCAGAGGTAATGGGGTTGAATATCAACGATGTAAAAAAATCAGTTGAAAATTTTTATGGTGCAGATCGTCGTTTTCAGTTTATCGGTAAGCGTATGGGGGTATCTATTTTTGACGACTTTGCGCATCACCCGACCGAAATTGAAGCGACTTTAAAAACAGCAAAGAATATGAATTACAAAAGAGTGATAGTTGTATTTCAGCCTCACACATACTCTCGTACGTTTAATCTTATGGATGATTTTGCAAGATCTCTTTCAATTGCTGATAAAGTTATAATAACAGATATTCTTCCAGTTAGAGAAGAAAATATATATGGAGTGAGATCCGAAGATTTATCTTCTAAGATTCCAGGTTCAATAGTTATTGGTAAGTTTGAAGAAGTATCTAAGTATCTAAAAGGAGTTGCAAAAGAGGGAGATATGATAATGACTATGGGTGGCGGAGACATATATAAATGCTCCAAAATGATATTAGATGAATTTAGTTAGTTTGTTATGCAGAAGTTTATGTATGAGGCATTAAAGTTAGCGTTTAAGAGTTATATGAACGATGAAGTCCCAGTTGGGGCCGTTGTAGTTAAGCAAGGAAATATAATAGGAATGGGGTACAATAGAACAGAGAAAGATCAAAACGTTTTGCGTCACGCAGAGGTTATTGCTATAGACGAGGCATGTAATAGGTTAAAATCGTGGAGATTATGTGAATGTGAACTTTTTGTGACTCTTGAGCCATGTTTAATGTGTTCAGGAGCAATACTACATTCTAGAATAAAAAAAGTAGTTTACGGAGCCGAAAATTACAATTTCGGATCTACAAAATACATAGAGGGTAAGATCGAAATAATAGGTGGAATTTTAGAGGAAGAGTGTTCGAATTTGCTTTCGAATTTCTTTAAGAGTAAAAGGTTTGATACACGATAATATGTCAATGTTCTACGTTTTTAGGAGCAATACTGCATTCTAGAATAAAAAAAGTAGTTTATGGAGCCAAAAATTACAATTTTGGATCTACAAAATACATATAGGGTAAGATCGAAATAATAGGTGGAATTTTAGAGGAAGAGTGTTCGAATTTGCTTTCGAATTTCTTTAAGAGTAAAAGGTTTGATACACGATAATATGTCAATGTTCTACGTTTTTAGGAGCAATACTGCATTCTAGAATAAAAAAAGTATTTTATGGAGCAAAAAATTACAATTTTGGATCTACAAAATACATATAGGGTAAGATCAAAATAGCAGATGGAATTTTAGAAGAAGAGTGTTCGAGCTATTTTTCTATAGCAAGTTTAATTAACAAAACTTGAAATACAAATTTGGTACCCATATGTACCCATATAATGTGTGCCGTCACTGTTTGTGACGTAAAGAAATTATATTTGGAGGTTTTATTATGAGGATTAGAAATCCCTTATCGTTAGCTTTGTCAACTGCTTTAGTTGTATCAGCAAGCCAATTCAGTATAATGGCGGTTAATATTAATGGCGTGGAGCTTACCAAACCAAGTCAGGTTGACGAGAGTGTCTAGGAAGATGTTGTTAAATTTTTGAAGGATTTGATAGGCAAGGAGAAGGTTCGTGTTAGCATTTATTTGCCAGAAGATCCTGATTCATTTAATGGTTATACAACTGGGCGTCCCTTAGATACTCGTTACTACGCTGTAATGCTTAATTTTGATGGAAAAGAGAATAAGTTTCCTAAGAATTATGGAGAGAACGGTGATATTACTCTTACACCCGAGGAAGGATTTTTTGCTTGTAGATTTCGGTTTGACTTTTTGCAGGAAAAACTGATGAAGAGTACGAGAAATTGTCAATGGCTTTTTGAGCAATATGGTAGTAGAAATTATGTAGATCTTATGGATTCACGTTTTGGTCAGCTTTTCCGTAGAACTAAAATTGAGGGTCCTTTGTTTGAACGTGAATCGGATCATATCTCAGAGGAGGAAGCACCTGCGTCCAGAGAGGTTGCGTTGAAAATTTGCCGTATGGTTATTCGTCAGGCCATTATGCGTAAGTTTTCTATGCATATGAAAAAAAGTCTTATCTATTATTTAGATGCAATTGATTATTTGATTGATAATGGTAAATTATTTCGTTACGAAATGATGGGGGAGTTGGGAATAGATTGGGATTCAGTTGATTAATTTGGTTAGCAGTTATAAGCCACTAGGTTATTTTGCTGTGATTTTGCCCTTAATTTGGTATTGTACATGAGAGCAGATTAATTGTTATAAGGAAATCATAAGAACGCAGAATATCTGCGCTTCTGTGTTTTGGATGTTCGCTGAATTTCTATTTCTGAATTATACCTTTAAACATTTAAAATTATAATCAAGTTGCAAAGATCATAGTTATTAAAAAATTAAGTTTGGAATGCTTGTGAAAAAAATTGACATCTTTGCAAAATTTGTGGGAAGTGTTGAACAGATAAAAAAAGATATAAATTTTAAGTGTGAAAAGTTAAATCATGAAATATCAATATTTAGTATTTACGAAAGTGAAATCATAAAATTGAAAAAACATCCACAAATTTTTCGCATCGAACCTTCAACATATGTTTATTGTTTAGATAACAGATCATTTTTGAATTCTGTTTGTGCAAATGAAATTTATAGACCTCCTGAAAATCTGACAGGGAAAGGTGTTATTGTTGCAATTTTAGATTCGGGAATTGATATTTTTCATCGAGATTTCATTGATGATAACAATCGAACAAGAATTTTATATGTTTGGGATCAAAATGGGATTGAAAATTCACCCGAAGGATTCGACTTTGGAACAGAATACACAAGTGATCAAATAAATCAGGCTATAGAAAATGAGGTTAAAATATCAGAGTTGGACTTAAATGGACACGGAACTGCTGTTGCAGGTATATGCTCTGGAAACGGAAGATCTTCTAACTTTGACAATCTTGGAGTTGCACCTGAAAGTAGCATAATAGCTGTTAGATTGTTATCTCCTAAAGATTCTTATTCTACTAACACTGCCGATCTTGCTAGAGGAATAAAATATGCTATAGACAAAGCAAATTTTCTAAATATGCCGATAGTAATAAACATAAGTTATGGAACAAACATGGGAGCACATGATGGTCAAAGTCTATTTGAGCAGTATCTCGACAGCGTATGTGATATTCCAAATACCTCGGTTGTAGTTGCTACAGGAAACGAAGGAATAGCGCGCCATCATTTTGGGTATAACATCAAAACTGGAGAAGAAGTAGATATAAATTTTACCTTGAGGAGAAATTTTATTGAATTTCCTGTTTTTTTTGTCGACTCTTTTTACGATGAAAACAGATTTCAAATATCTAATTCATCGGGGGAAAAAAGTCCAATAATAAATCTCGTTCAAGTTAATAATCAAACAGTTTTTTTTAATAAAGTGAAAGTTATTATAAATCTCGAGCAACCTACTCCATACTACGAAGGAGAAAACATAACTTTTACATTTTCTTCTTTCGAGGGCTTTATTCCGCAGGATATTTGGACCATAAAGGTTATAGCAGGAAAAATTTACGACGGAAGAATAGATGCTTGGCTTCCTATAACAGAAGGCTCAGGTTTAGAGACTCAATTTTTAAACCCCGAGCCAGAAACTACGCTTACTATACCTTCGACTGCATTGAAAGCTATTTCGGTTGGAGGATACAATTCTCTAGATGGAAATTTCGCAGAATTTTCTGGAAGAGGATATACGAGAAATAATTTGATAAAGCCTGATATTATAGCTCCAGCGGTTTCGGTGATATCTACGAAATTAAACGGCTCTTACTCTACATATACTGGAACAAGTTTTGCTGCTCCTTTTGTTTCTGGGGCGTGTGCGATCATGATGCAGTGGGGCATAGTTAATGGCAATGATCCTTTAATGTACGGGCAAAGATTGAAAGCTTTTTTGAAATTGGGAGCTTCTAAAAAAGAGGAAATCACGTATCCGAACAATAGATGGGGATATGGTGTTCTTTGCCTAAAATCATCACTCGATTATGCAAAACGATATGCAAAAACTGAAAATTCAGATGAAATTTTAAATAAATACTATCTTTTTAGGGGTTTACAATTGGAAAATATAGCGAATCCAAATTTTAATCCGGTAACTGATGAAGATTATATGGATTTTATAATAATATACGACTCTGCGTCTCTTGAAATTTTAAAGCCAGAACCTAATATTTTTATATCTTCAGTTATTAGAAATAGATACGCAATAATTCACACATCAAAAGAAACATATGAATACTACAGAAAAACTATACAAGATTATGTTATAGCTGAAAAAGCAATGATATGTGGTCTTGCGGCGGAAAGTTATTCTGCAACAACTGCGGCTGGAATTACAGCGGTACAAGATCAACAATTTTTGAAACTAAGAGGAAGCGGTACTTTAGTTGGAATCGTTGATGATGGAATAGATCTAAAAAATGATTGTTTAAGATATGAAAATGGAGAGACTAAAGTTTTATATTTTTGGGATCAAGAATCTAATGAGGGAAATCCTCCAGAAGATTTTACGTACGGAACAGAATTTACATCAGAGCAAATAAATGAAAATCTTTTAAATGAGAATAGATACAGTTCTTTGAGCGATAGTGGACATGGAACTTTTTTAGCCTCTGTGATTGCAGGAAGAAGAACTGAAAATTCTATTTTTGAGGGTGCGGCGCCAGATTCGAATATAATATTTGTAAAACTCAAAAAGGCAAAGAGAATAATGAAAGAATATAGTGCCATATTTGCAGATTCTCCAGCATTTGAATCGACTGATATTATGACAGGAGTTGAATATATACTAAAAATTGCAGAACGCTTAGGCAGACCTATAGTTGTTAATGTTCCACTGCAGACAAATGAGGGCGCACATGATGGCCTTTCTTATTTTGAACAATATTTTTCTGAAGTATCTACATTAAGTGGAGTAGGTATAGTAATTCCAGTAGGGAATCAAGGAAATAAAGCGGGACATAAACAAATTAAGGTAGTTCAATCTTCTGAGCCAACAAAAGTAGAGTTCAGTGTTTCTAGTGGTGAACCTGGATTTGTTATAAATATATGGACTTCTGTTCCTGATAGAGTATCCGTTTCTATAGTTACTCCTCTTGGAAACATAGTTGAGCGTGAAAAGTTTACTATAAACGCCTTTATGGAATACGATTTTGTTCTTGAGGGAACTAAAATAAGTGTACAGTATATATTCCCTGATATAAAAAATGGGAATCAAAACATAATAATAAAGTTTGTCAATCCTACTCCCGGATTGTGGTCTTTAAATGTCTTTGGAGATCTGATAGTATATGGAGTAGTAGATATGTGGCTTCCGATATCTCAGTTTGTTTCGCAGGGCACAGCATTTCTAAATCCAGATATTGATAATACGGTTACTGTTCCTTCTACTTCTGTCAATGTAATATCTGTTGGGGCGTACGATTTTATAGATCAGAGTATATATATATCTTCAGGAAGAGGACAGTTAGATTGTGGGAGAGTAAGACCAGATTTTGTTTCTCCTGGAGTAGATGTTTCTGGTATATATCCAAATAATTTGCCCGGTCAAATGACTGGTACTGGGGTTTCATCTTCCATCGTTACTGGTGCGTGTTTGCTTCTTATGGAGTGGGGAATAGTTAGAGAAAACGATGTTAAAATAAACACGATGAGGCTTAGGTCGTATCTTCTTTTAGGGTGTAGTCAAAACGCCAATATAGAGTCTCCTAATAATGTTTGGGGATATGGAAAAATCAATTTGATTGAAACTTTTAGAAAAATTCGATGAGGAGATACATTGAACATAAGAGAGCTTTTGAAAGATACTAAGGTTTTAAATAATTTTCACCATTGGGATATCAACATTAAAGATATTTCGTATGATTCTAGGCACATTTCCAAAGATTGTTTATTTGTATGTCTGAGTGGAAAAAAAATTGATGGACATAGGTTTGCTAAAGAAGCTATAGATAAGGGTGCGTGTGCCATATTATGCGAAAAAGATATTGGATTTGAAAATCAAATAATAGTTGAAAATTCAAGAGCTACACTTTCAAAAGTGTCATCTATTTTTTTTGGAAATGAAAGTAATGAAGAGATAATTTTAATTGGCATAACGGGGACAAAAGGGAAAACTACATCCGCTTGTTTTATTTCTAAGGTTCTAAATGACTATGGAATAAAAACTTGTCAGATAGGAACTATGGGAGCAGTTTTTGGATATGAAGTAATAAACACTCTCAACACAACCCCGGAATCATACGAAATACATAAACTTATTAGAAAAGCAAAAGATGAAAATTTCAAAGCTTTAGTTATTGAGGCGTCATCTATTGGTTTGAAAGAGCATCGCTTGGATGATGTATTTTTTGATTACGGTATATTTACTAATCTTTCAAATGATCACATATCTAAAGATGAGCATAAAGATATCGAAGATTATATGAGATCCAAATCACTTCTTTTTCAGAAGTGTAAATTTGGTATTTTAAACTGTGATGATGATAAATTTAATGATATTATTAAAAATCATACGTGTGAGATTTTGACGTATGGCTTCGGTGATAAAGCACAAATAAAATGTAGTACCTTCAAACTGTTGGATGACTCTCTTGGAAGTGAATTTTATGTTGATGATAAAGAATATAAGCTTTCTATTCCAGGAAGATTTAATATCTACAATGCGCTCTCGTGCATTTGTGTTTGTGAAAAAATAGGAGTTTCTTATGAAAATATCTCAAAATCTCTTGAAAAATGTAGTGTAAAAGGGAGGTCTGAGATTGTATTTAAAAACGACGATTTCATGATAGTTATCGACTATGCGCACAATGAGGATAGCTTAAAAAACATCCTTATATCATTGAGAAAGTATAATCCCAAAAGATTAGTTGTTTTGTTTGGCGCTGGAGGAAATAGACCGAAATTAAGAAGATACTCTATGGGCAGAGTTGCAGGTGAATTTGCCGATTTTTCTATCTTGACCGCAGATAATTCGCGATTTGAAGATGTTGATGATATAATCGAGGGCATAAAGAAAGGCATTTTGGAAACTAAAGGAAAATTTACTGTAATTCCAAATAGAAAAGAGGCTATTTTTTATTCTATAAAAGAACATGAAAAAGGAGATATCGTATTGTTGGCTGGTAAAGGACATGAAACATATCAAGAGGTAAAAGGAATAAAGCATCACTTTGATGAGAGGGAAATTGTTTGTGAGTGTTTACAAAAATTAGGAGTAACGTAATGGAATTATCTTTAAATGAAGTCATTCGTAAGTTCAATTTTGGAAGAGAATTCGATGAAGATTTGCAAATTAGTGGCGTCTCAATAGATAGTCGAACGATTTCATGTGGGGATATTTTTATAGCGATAAGGGGAGAAAATTTTGATGGCCATAGTTTTGTGAATGATGTTCTTAAAAAAGGAGCAGTTTGTGCAATAGTCGAAGATAATTCATTTTCAGGTAAAAATGAAGTCTTTAGAGTTGAAAATACAGTAGAATTCTTACAAGAACTTGCAAAGTTTTACGTTGAAAAATTTAATGTAAAAAAAATCGGAATAACTGGAAGCGTTGGGAAAAGTACCATAAAAGAGATGGTATCTTCTATTTTTGAAACTGAATTTAACGTGGTAAAAACTGATGGTAATTTTAATGGACAAATTGGTCTTCCTCTGACTTGTTTTAAAATAAATAAAAAAACTCAAATTGTAGTTTTCGAGATGGGAATAAGTGAAAAAGGAGAAATGGAAAAACTATGTGAAATTGTTAATCCAGATATTTCTCTGATAAACAACGTTGGAGTTTCTCATTTAGGAAATTTCGGTAATTTAGAAACTACATGCAAAGAAAAGTTTAAAATAGCGTCCAACGGATGCAAATTAATTCTAAATGCTGATAATTCAGAACTTTTCAATTATTCTCAAAATATGGAAAATGTTGTTTATTTCGGGATTAGCGGTAATTTCGACTACGGTGCAGAAAATGTTTTCTCATCAGGAAGCGAAACTGAATTTACATTAATTACTAAGAGTTATAGAGAGAGTATAAAGATACCGTGTATTGGAATTCATAATGTTTATAATGCTCTTGCTGCGATTTCCCTTTCAATAGAATTCGGAATGCATATCGAAGATATCAAAAAGGGAATCATGAATTTCAAGCCTCTTCCGATGAGACAAAAAATTATCAATTTTGAGAATTTTACTCTAATAGATGATTCATATAATGCAAGTCCAGATTCTGTTAAGGCGTCTTTGAATTTATTACAATCTATTAAAACTCCAGGGAGGAATATTTTAGTTATCGCAGATATTTTAGAACTTGGTGATTACTCTCGTGAAATTCACTTTGAACTTGGGAAATATGTGGCATCGTGCAAGGTAGATGTTGTAATTTCGGTTGGCGATTATTCAAAATACATATGTGAAAGCATAAAAATGTCAAATAATGATATTGAAACCTATATTTTTAACTCAAATGATGATGCATACGTCAAATTGTTGCAAATTTTGCAGAATAATGATAAAATATTGGTCAAAGGTTCTCGAGGCATGAGAATGAATGAAGTTGTTGATAAAATTAAAAAGGAATTTGGTGAGGTTATTCATAATGAAGATTTTGAAAAAGGTTGAGATATTTACTGATGGTGCATGTAGTAAGAATCCTGGTCCTGGGGGATGGGCCGCGATTTTAAGGTATGGGACATTTCAGAAGAAAATATGTGGATTCGTTGCAAATACGACTAACAATAGAATGGAATTATTCGCTCTTATAAGTGCTTTGAGTATGATTAAGTACCCGTGTGATATAAGTGTTTTTAGTGATTCCAAATACGTTGTAGATTCAATTTCTAGAGGGCGTGTTTTTAAATGGGCGGAACTTGGATGGAAAAGGAAGAATAAAGAAATTCCGAATGCGGATTTGTGGCGTGAGTTAGTGGATCTTATGAAAGATCATATGATATCGGTTCATTGGCAAAAGGGACATAGCGGGAATATTGAGAATGAAGAATGTGATAAAATGGCTACTATGGCGATAAAACGTAGGTTAGTTTCTGTTTGATTTTTTCATTTTTTGGAGTTTTATATGCCAAGAGTAATATCTGGAAGTGCAAGAGGAATAAAGTTAGATGTTTTTCAAATAGCAAGCAAGTATGCGTCTAACCTTAAGAGATTTGTCATCTTATTTACAAAAGGGACATAGTGAAAATGCGGATATGATAAGGTGTCTACTGTAGACAAAGCGTAGATCAATTTCTGTCTAATTTTTTTATTTTTTGGAGTTTTATATGCCAAGAGTAATATCTGGAAGTGCAAGAGGAATAAAATTAGATGTTTTTCCAATAGCAAGTATGCGACCAACATCGGAGCGCGTAAAGGAGGCTTTATTTGATATCATACAATTTGACATAAAGGGGAGTACATTTTTAGATCTGTTTTCTGGAACTGGGCAGATTGCAATTGAAGCTATAAGCAGAGGAGCTTCTTATGTTTATGCTATAGAGAATTCATTTGAATCTATGAAAATTATTAGAAAGAATGTATCTATTTTAAAAAGACTGTTAGGTACTCAAATTAATTTGGAGGTAGTGTTTCGAGATTCGTTTAAATTTTTAAATGAGTTTAGTGGAAAAGTTGACATTCTTTTTGCGGATGCACCGTTTGACATGAACATTTCTCATGATGTTTTTTCGAAATTTGAAAGAGTGACCCGCAATTTGATTATAACTGAAAATTTGCATAAGGTTGAACCTATTATGGAATCTAGTTCATTTTATTTATCGAAGAGACATAAGTATGGTAGAGTTTCACTGAATGTATACAAAAGAAAATAATATGAGATAAAATTGCAAGGCATTAATAATGGGCGAAATGGAAAATTTGTTAGAAAAAGCGTAGAAGATTTTTATAGGTGGAGGAAAAATTAAGTTTGAGGTTCTAGTCTGAGTTACTTATCGAAAAAAATACGTGTAAATATGTGTACTGGGAATCCGCAGAAGAAAATATGTGAGGTAAAATCATGGGATATGAAGAAGTTTTGGATGAAATAGAAGACTTTTTTAGAAAGAACGCGGGAAATTTTTATAGGTGGAGGAAAAATTAAGTTTGAGGTTCTAGTCTGAGTTACTTATCGAAAAAAATACGTGTAAATATGTGTACTGGGAATCCGCAGAAGAAAATATGTGAGGTAAAATCATGGGATATGAAGAAGTTTTGGATGAAATAGAAGACTTTTTTAGAAAGAACGCGGGAAATTTTTATAGGTGGAGGAAAAATTAAGTTTGAGGTTCTAGTCTGAGTTACTTATCTAAAAAAATACGTATGAATATGTATACTGGAAATCCGAAGAAGAAGATATGTGAGGTAAAATCATGGGATATGAAGAAGTTTTGGACGAAATGGAAGATTTATTAGAAAAGGCATGGAAAGTTCCTATGGGTGGCGGGAAGTCAGTTTTAGATGTCTCTGCATTTCAGAGGTTGATTAAAGATTTAAGACTTTCTGTTCCGCGCGAAATAACAGAAGCAAATAGGATAGTCAATAACAAAGAGCAAATAATTCAAGATGCAAAGAATAAATGCGAGGATGTATATAAAATGGCGAGAAAGAAAGTTTCTGAGATGGCGGAGGAACATGAGATAGTTAAATTAGCTAAAAAACGAGAGGCTGATATTTTAAAGAAATGTCAGGATAAATGTAAAGAAATGGCTACTAAGGCGAGGAATGAGTCATTAGGATGTATATCTGATTGTGAGAAAAATTTGGTTTTACAATTAGAAAATATGAGAAATTTTAAACAGAATTTGAAAGTTATAAAAATATAATTTTTTTTTGCTTGTGATTATATGAGGTACTGCTAAAAGTGGATGGAAACCTTAAAATATCATTAAATGAAAAATAAAGTTTGCTTACCACTTTGTTCCCGTTGTTTTTTCAACTAGTTTACTTGAAGCATTTTGCCTCTATCTATTTTTAGCAATGCTTCAGCTGAAAATATATTGACTATCTTTATTGTATGTGATATCATGGAAAATATGTTTTCTGTGTCCGAGGAAAATTTTGGAGGTAGAATATTATGGATAGAAAAAAATTGATGGCATGTTTGGTAGCTGCGATTGCTCCTGTCGTGTCCGCGAAGCAGAATTCTGGATCTGAAGTTAAGGGAAAAAATGTTTCGTCATCCAGTTCTTCTGTTGATTCTGGGAGCAATGTTGAAGTTTCTGAATCTCTCAAGAGTGAACTGGTAAATAGAATTGGGAGTGATGTTGTACCGGATATGGATACGCTCAAAAATTTGAGTGGTTACGATGGTTCGGTGTTTGGTATCATGTTGAAAGATAATGAATTTAAAAAATTTTTGTCTGACGCCTTTAAGAGTCAAGAAAATATAGATGTTGAATTGATATCTAGAGAAGTTTTGAAGAAATTTAGACCTATTTGGCGTGATTCAGTTGCATCTGACCTAAAGGGAACTGTTAATCATATCGTTTATGGTCTCTATAATGATAGTGGGCTGACAAGCAAAGGTTGCTATTTTTCGTTTGGTGATCCTAGAGATGAACAAAGGGAAAGTTTTTTTGAAAGACTAGGTGGAAAGTATTTTTATGATTTTGCAGAGTTGTCAGAAGGTGGTGTTAAAGCGCTAAAAGATGCGTCCGATGATACTGAGTTTAAAGCAGTGCTTCTTTCTACTGTGCTTTCTCATTTGATTATTTCCGATTTTGACAAATTGAAAGGTAAAGAGATCGGTGAAAAAAGTTTGGTGGATATTATGTCTGAAATTCTATTGTCGCGTTACTTAGAAGGGACACAATATTCACTAGAGAATGTTCCATTGTCTTTGTCAAAATTATGTTATAAAATTGTTGATGATGGGATGAAAGATTATGTTATGAAGTTAGATATTCCTTGGTTTAAAACTGCTAAAGAATGTGCTCATAAGAATTTTGCTGGTATTGCTTGGGATGGGTGTGTAGGGAAAGATTTGCTTAGGGGAGTTGGAAATATTTTTGACAGTGCCCAGCCAAAGTTTAAGTCGTCAGGTAAGTTGTCCGATGGTACGAAAATAGATGGTAAAAAAAGAAGCCTTAAATTGAAATTTGTGCGCCGTTCGCAAACGTTAAATTGAGTTAGTTCTTGAAAACAATTGTGGCCCGATAAATTTTTATCAGGTCATTTTTTCTTGGTGTACAACAAAAAACGAGGAATATAACATATGAAAAATTTTAGTTAAAATCTGAAAGTTGTAAAAATATGATTAATTTTTAGAAAACTAGAATATGGTTTTTTCTTGACAAAAGTTGAAGTTTGATCCATACTACGTTACACGATAGTAAGAGGAGGGTTGTGTGATGCAATTTTGTATCTGTTATTAATAAATTTATTTTTTTACATAGATAAAGTATTATTTTAAGGAGAGATATAATGAATGTATTTTTAAAAAAGAAAAGATCTAATTTGTTGATGAAAGCCATCACATCAGTTGTTTTATCGTCAAGTATGTTTACATCTGGTTCACAAATTTCGTCGGCTGTGAAATTCTTTTCATTTTCGGATTCGTGTCTTGACAGTTCTAGAAGAGGTTATCAACCTCAAAGGCGCGTTATGTGGTCGGTTAAAAATGATTTAAACAATGTGGTTGGTAATGAACGGAAAAATGAATACAAAGGTTGTCTGACATGCCCAATTAAGGCTATTAAATATATCGATGGTGAACCAGGGGTAAAATTCCCCTGTGAAAATAGAAAAATCCATAGCCATAAAGGAAATTTTTTGTGTTATTACAATTGGCGAGATGACGATTTAGTTGTCTATGGATCTGGCGAACTGACGTCTGACATATTTGACGGAAGATGGTATTTGAAAAAGTATATGAAACGCGTTCATTTGATTGGTGACATAAATTCGATTGGTGATGATGCGTTTCGTGAATGTCCTAGTTTGGAGTTTATATCGTTGCCTAAATCTCATAAATTAAAAAAAATAGGTGAGCATGCATTTATTTCGTGTGAAAAGTTGGAATTTATTGAAAATTTTGGTTCCGTTGAAGAAATACAAACCATGGCATTTGCTAGGTGTAATAGTTTATCAAAGATCGACTCATTTAGATCCATTAAAACAATAGGCCCTTGTGCGTTTCATGGATGTCGTTCTCTTACATCAATTGAGTTTAGTAAATCAATAAAGTTAGTAGAAAATTTTGCTTTTTTTGATTGTTTGAGTTTAACTAATGTTATATTTCCTTCATCTGTAAAAATAAATAAGGTATTGAAATTCGGTGTGTTCCAAGGATGTATAAACTTGGTAGACCCGTTATTTTAAAAAAAATGTTGAACTATATGCTGAATTTTGATTTTTTAGTTAAGGCTTGAAAGGTAGTAAAAATATAGGTAGTTTTCCATTTTGATATGAAATTCAGTTGACAAATTTTGGGATTATGATATAACACACACATATTGCACTGTAAGTGACGATATGCGGTGTGTTTTTGTGTTTATTAATAAAATTTCTATTTATTTATATATTTTAAGGAGGAATATAATGAGCGTGTTTTCAAAAAAGAGAAAGTATGATTGGTTGAAGAAGGTTGTTGCACCGTTTATTTTGTCATCAGTAGTAAAAATATAGGTAGTTTTCCATTTTAATATGAAATTCAGTTGACAAATTTTGGGATTATGATATAACACACACATATTGCACTGTAAGTGACGATATGCGGTGTGTTTTTGTGTTTATTAATAAAATTTCTATTTATTTATATATTTTAAGGAGGAATATAATGAGCGTGTTTTCAAAAAAGAGAAAGTATGATCGGTTGAAGAAGGTTGTTGCACCGTTTATTTTGTCATCAAGCGTATTTTCTTGTGCTCCGCAAATCACAAACGCCGATGTATATACGTGGAAAGTAAAGCATAATTTTACTTGTCCGAATCATCATGATTTTCTGACCAAGATAGGTGATGAAGCAGTCCAATGTGAGGTTTGTCGCATGGAATTTTATTTAAGAGATCCTTATTATTTTGGTCAGATTGATGGACATAGTCATGTTTGCGATTTGACGATCGAATACGATGATGTTGAAAAGCGTTTAGTAGTCAGTGGATCCGGAGAGGTCAGTGGCCGCGCATTTTTTGAGTACCCAAGAGAATTAGATAAGTCTTTAAAGTATTCACGCTACCTAAAGGAGGTAAATAGCATTATAGTTAAAGAAGGAGTGAGATCAGTTGCTGATAAAACATTTTCGGGTATGCCTGAATTAAAAAAACTTGATTTATCACATGTTGATAAAGTAATTGGCGATTGCTTATGTGGCTATTGTCATAAATTAGAAGAAGTTATTTTCAATGAGCATGTAGAAGAAATCAGGTTTAGGAGTATGTTCACCGAGTGTGAAAACATTGAGTCCATCATTCTACCAAAAAAGATTGATAAAATTGGTAGGTGTGGAGATGATAAGTACGAATTTGAATACTTCAGTAGTACGTTTGAAGGCTGTACAAAGCTAACTAAAATTGAAAATTTCCCCAAGATACCAAAGTACGTTAAAAGTCTAGAATGCACATTTGCGGGCTGTTCTAATTTGCCTTCTATGAAAATTGACATAGAGGATGGTAGTGAGCTTTATTTGGATCGCACATTTAGTGGATGTGGAAAATTGTTCTTTGTAGATATTAATCCTGAAAATATTTCTGATGTAAGTACGAATTGTTTCGAAGGTTGCTCATCTTTAGAAGGACGCGAATGTTTATTTAACAAATGAATGTTGGGATAGTCGTCGGAGGAGAAATTTATAAAGTGGTGATGGTAATCTGTCGACCGATGAGGAAGGGGAATGAATTTGTTGAAAAACTTTAAGTTATAATCTGTGATATTGCTAAAAGTGAGTAGAAATTACAATTTATTACCGTAAAAAATTAAGAGCTAAAATTGTTAGTTATTTTGTTTTAAATAGTTTTTTGATCCATACTTTTAAGTTGTTTTCAGTATAATCTGTTCGATTTTAGCAGTGCTTTTTCAATGTAAGCATTACTAATAGTAAATAGCTGATGTAGAATGCAAAGTATGATAGAAGAAAAAAAATGTCCAAAATGTGGACGAAAAGAAAAAGTGAAGGGATTTATGGGGGGAAAACGAAGGTATAAATGTAGAAATTGTGGATGTAACTACACTGGCGTAAGGAATGGTTATTCGGAAGATATAAGACAAAAGGTGATAAAATGTTACTTGGAAGATAGTGGGTTTAGAAAAATTGAAAGATCACTTCATGTTAGTTATGTATCCATAATAAATTGGGTAAAGCAGGCTGCATACGAAATACGTAAAGTGAGGACATTTAATAACCAGAAAACAAATATTTAGAATTTGATAAAATGTGTGTGAATTTTTAAAAAAGCATGACTATGGACAGCTGTAAATCGAGAGACTAAAAAACTTATTGATTTTTTCGTAGGTGATCGAAGTTCCGAAAATTCTAAGGGACTTCGTGAAAGTGTTTCGTATATATAGGCTAAATTTTATGCTACAGATAAATTTCCAGCATACAATATTGCTCCCCAAAATAGGCATCTGATCGACAAATTCCACACTTTTGCCGTATAAATGTATGAACCATCTTCTTCGCTATTGCCTTGCACGTTTTGCTCGCAAAATTTATTGCTGGTCTAAAAGTTTAAATACGATTGTTAACTCCCTTTTATTGTTTTTATACCGTAACTATTTCCCTATATTTACTTTTAGCAATGTCATTGAAAAACTAAATTAAGATAATTGATTCCTCTCTTTTCTGATGAAGCCTTTTTCAATTCACTTAAAGATTATCACACAGAATTTTGCCAACATTCAAAACTAATCTTTTAATGCTGTTGGTTTTGTCGCTATCACCCATATATTCCTCGGATGATGATTTCTGCAATTTATTGTTGTTAAATAATAAACGATTATTTTCTGTGCTACAATCTTTTTATTTATTCAAGTTGCTTTAATGATCATGAAATGCTGAAACCGCATTAAGAATTTGCAACACAAAATCTCCCTCTGTAACTAATTGATTTCTGTACTCATAGTATGTATATGCAATCCGATCAAACCCACTACCTGTTTTTTCCCACATGTACGACAACCCTACATTACAAGAGCCTGCCTTACTTTACGGATTAAGCATTTTTTTACAAAAGTAATAAATATTAAAGACACCAAAACGAGTGATCTATACAGAAAGCTCATAAGACTAACTCCTCCTAAACCTTAAAAAGATTGTTCGAGCAATACTTGCATTTTACTTAAGAAAGCAAACCAAATCAACACAAAAATCAATTTTATATAAAATAATTCACAAAAAATACGAATTCCAATGAATCAAAAATATTTTCACGCAGTTATAAATTTGATTGGTTTGATTTAGACTTTTGTATGAAAATCGTCTGTTTTTATGTTTTTTTTTCGTCTTCATCAAAACTGACAAACGTTGTTTCGCAACCATTCGAATAATCTGGAACTATGGAATTCATAACCGAATCAATTTCATATGTTTTGGAGCCTGACTGAATTTTTTGAGTTAAAATTTTACATAACTCGCTAAAACCAATTTGACTGAGGTCTACACCGTGAGAACTAAACATTTCAGCAATATCAAGTCCACTCTCGGTTTTAAGTATTTTTTCTACAAAATCACCGTCTTTGATAAGTCTTTGGAATATTTCACAAGCTTTCAATGATTCGTTTTTAGACATTTTCATCACCTCAATTCAAACTATCAGCAAATTCTAATTATAGAAAATGCACAAAAAATATTCAATACAGTTGTTTATTTTCAACATACATATACAATTAAAAAAAGACATATTATTTCTTACATACTAAATTATATTTTCCAGAGGTTACTTGCGTGAATGAATTTGAAGATCTGTCATCTCTGATGAAAAACCCAAATTTTCTTAAAATGATACAAAATGCGAATATACCCCAGAATTTACAAGAAAAACCGCAGGAAATCAACAACAATGCAAACATAATGCAAATGCTATCAAATATAGCCCCTATGATATCAAATAATAATGTAAAAACAAACAGCGATGCGAATAATATTTTGAGTCTTTTACCATCTTTGATTGGAAACAACCCAAACAACATAAGCATGATGATAACACTTTTAAATATGATTTCGCAAATGAAGAACAATAATGAATGTCAACACAAAAAAAACGAAAATAAAGAATCTTAGATTTTTTTAACACATTTAATCTATAAAATACGCTCAGAGGTTTTTAATCTCTGAGTTTTTACGTTTGTTGAAAGTATATTTATATTCACCAAAAATACAAAAGTTGACATATTTTCGAAAAAAATGTATAATTCACACATATTTTTTTAGTAGGTGGTGATATTTATGCCAAGTGGTAATAGACCTAAGAATTTTGATTACAGTAAGAAGAAGGATGATGAGATTCTTAAAATATTCAACGCAAATTCCACATCGGATAACGAAAAGATAAAAACCTTGCATGAAAAAGCGAAATTTTTACTTAATGAAGTGAAAAGTGTTTTTGATTATTTTAATTCTATTGATGGAAAGATTGAAAAAAATAACAGTTTAATTAAGAAGGAGAAAGAAGGGACAGGTATATTTTCAAAATTGCCAACGGCCAAAAAAAAAAAAATAGGCCAATTGTCGGATAATAAAAAGTGTTTAGAAAATATAAAAAATGTACTGAAAAAATTTATGTACGGTGAGAATCATAAGAAGGTAGCAGATTTTGAAAAATGCTATTTATATGTAAAAATTCTTGAATGGGACAAAGAAGTATATTCAAAAAATGAAAAAACAGGTGCAATAGTGTTTAATAAGCCATTCGAAGGTAGCCACCAAAAACTATTTAAATTGAAGTTGACCGAGAACTCTAACGAGAGTTTGAAGAATTTTGTAGATGAATTGGGGAATGTGTATTCGATAATTGATCAAAAAGAGAGCTCTAACAACGATTTTAGAAAAATTGCAGCTGAAAAATTTGGGAATTTATTTAATATTGTAAACGAAGTATATAACGACCCAGAAGGTAAATGTGGTGCGTTTGATGATTGGGTTAAAAATGGTGTTGGTGATGAAGCATATGATAAAATTATTAATGATAGCGTTAGTGACATTAAAGACAAAAAAGATTCAGTTGTCACTTACATAAAAACAGCATTAATTGGTGAAGAGTTGCTTAAATTTTTTCAAACAAAGCAATGTGAAATACAAGACAAAATGAGCTTGCAATCAATTGTGCTCTGCCTACAGTGTATAGCATTTATTGTTTCGAAGTTGAAATTAGGAAAAAATAAAGATTATGATTGGGTTGAAAAAATATTTGGAGTTCCCAATAACTGTCAATATTATCAAAATATTAAAAAATATTTCAAATCATTGGATCCTAACACAAGATGGAATCGATTTAAGAACATGCTTACCAATACATTTGCTGGACGAACTGATGATGAGAAGCAGATGAAAGCAGAGATGAGTAAAATATGCATGGATGCAGATAAATTTATAAAGCCTCTAGAAGAAATGGATCTTGGAAAAATAGTTCAAGCAGAGGACGCCGAATTATTTGGTAGTTGTGGCAAGGAAAATGAAAGAATAGGGAAGGAAATAATAGAGCTTGATGAAAAATTTAGTAAATATTGTCAAAACCAAAAAAGCGTACCAGAAGGTTGGAAAATTCGTATGGAGTCACGATTAGTGACTGTTAAGTTGTTGATTGTAGAGGTCTATAGAGAATTTCAACGAAAAATAAAGGAAGCTCAGGATAATTTCTTAAACAATTTTGCTCTTGCGGGAAATGTCGAAGGATTCAATCCACTAGATTGCGTTTTTTACCAAGAGTTAACGAACAATCCTATATTCGGACAAATTGGCCTGTGTATTTGTATTAATAACAAAAGTGATTTCGTTTTGAAAGTGTTAAATGGTGTTTTAGGTAAACTTTCAGATATAAATATTGGTGCTAGAATCCCCAGTGTTAAATTGGGTAGTCTTAATCCAAAAGAACTTACTATAAGAAGGGTACAACCATTAACCATAAGCCTAAAAAATAAACTATTTGCACTTAGAAATGATCTGAATGTGGGAATTTACGTAATAGTTGCAGGAGCATCCAAATTGCTGTCATTGGTTTTTCCAAAAAATATTGCTGCCATCGCTAAAGGTACGACTGACCTTGTTGGGCTTAATGTCGATTTGGGGACCAACGTGGATGTCCTTAAGCATAAAGATAAAAAGTAAAAGCATTTTCAAATCGAATAGAAATTACGAGATATAAAAACATCACAAATAATGAAAATATGTCATAGTTCCAACAATCGATAGGATTTATTTTCTATGTATCTTAAGTGATAAATTTGTGTGTTATAGTGATTTCAGAATGGGGTGGTAAGTTATGTTTTCTATTTTTAAAAGTATTGCAAGATTTTTTAAAAATAACAAAAAAACCGAAAATTCTAAAGATAGAATCGACAATAATACACATGAGGTTTGCAAATTATTTGATCTTGCGATGAAAAGTGCTTGTAGAGGTGAAATTACCATCAAATACTGGCCTAGCGGTGATACTATTAAATCACTCACAGAAGATAAGGTTGTAAAAGGTAAAGAAGATCTGTATAAGGAGTGCATTAGAGGTTTGAATGAAATATATAAAGAAATCAAAAACGAAGAATTAAAATTCCAGAAAGCATTTGATGGAGCAAATGAAAAAAATATTAATGATTACTGGGATAAATTTGAGAAATATTTTAAATTTCTTAGTGCAGCTATTGGATATTGCTTATGTTCTTTTAGTCCTCATCCTGAAGAAATTGAAAAAAAGTTATCTGAAAATTTTATATGTGAGAGTCGTTACCGTTCTGGAGAAATTAATAAATTAGATCAAAATCAACAAATGGAATATGAGAGTAGAATATCTGAACATATTGCTTACCAAAATGAGAATAACTCTTTAAAGTCTGTCGATAGTCTTGAGAAACTTCTGCGTTTTCATGTTTGCAATTTCAATGATAAACAAAAAAAGATTTTGTCAAATTTTACCGAAGCATTTTCTACTTTTTTAGAATCATCCAATGAAGAAAGTTCGAAAACTTCCATAAGGGCCTTGTCTGATATCTATAAAAATTTTTCCGAAGTTGGTGTGTCATCTAGACGTCGCTTTTGGAACAAGCAATTGAGAAAAGCAGTAAATGCATATAGAGGATGTATTGACCACCATTTGGAAAAATGTGAGAAATCTATAAATTTTTATCTGGAAAATCTAGAAAATGAAGTGGTGAATTTAGGTTTGACGTTTCCTAGACAATGGCCAGGAGGAAGCGGTGAATTTGAAAAATTTGCTCAATCTGTTCCATCGGTTAAGAAACTAAAGGCTGAAATTGAAAAACTTGAAAATGTATCTAACGAGCTCCAAAGTAATATTCAAAATAATGATCTTGAAAAAATAAGAGAAAAATCTGAATCTTATCGCAATGCATGTAGTGAATATTTCAAGCTTTTGGGAAAATTATTCAAATCATTGTTTGGCTCTGACAAAAAAATTAATAAAATAGGATTGGAATTATATAAGAACTTAAATTTTGAGATAAACTCCAAACTGGGTTATAGTGAATCTTTTAAGCCTAATAATAGTGAATGTAGACAGTATGAACAAAAATTATTCAATAATATTATCAATCAAAAGACCGTAATAGCTAATAGTCTTGATAGATTTGAATATCTTTTAAAGTTCCACTTTGGAGATTCGTTTAATATGAATAAACTAACTTTTGATGACTTTGCAAAAAAATTCAACAAATTAGTTAATGACGTCAAATCGTATAATTCAGAAGATTTCAATGAGGCTCTTAATGATATTTTCAAAACTTTCTGTGAAAAAAGAGGAAAACTCCAAAGTAATAGTATATGGAATAACAACTTGAAAAAATTGCTGGAATCTTATAAATCATTTGTTGAGGATTATTACAATCAGGAAGTAGGAAGTGTCCAAAATATTAAGAAGTAAAAAAATAGCGATAAATGCGATGTTTGCGTCGTTTTCACTTGCTTTGGCTCTTCTTTCTAGAGTTAAGGCCCCGGTTATCGGAAGATTCATTAATTTGGATTTTTCCGATATTCCCATACTCGTTTTGCTATTTTTGTATACGCCATATGATGCCTTTATATCTTTGCTTGCGGTATCGATAATTAGGGTTTTAACATTTGATGTGTACTCTATTTTTATTTTCCTCCTCAGATTTTCGTCATCTATTTTCATTCCGTTTCTTTCTTTGAGTAAAAGAAAAACTAAACTTTTGCCAATCCTTTCTTTGGTATCTGTCGCTCTTTACCTGATAATTAGATTTCCCATAAGTTATGCACACTGGTGTCTTGTTCGAGCTGTTCCAAAAGATTGGTTTTTCGGAGTTATGATTTGGCAAATAAATATTTCCGTCGGCTTGAGAGCAATATTAAATATCGTATTTTCAAAACTCTTGAGTAAAAAACTTGAAAAAAGCGTATACTTAAAAGATTAGAGCATTCCTTGAGGTGCTTATTATAGCTAGAATTGTTGGCATGTATGTTTTTGGGTACTACTGCGCTGTTCGGGATGCAAATGGATCTCGGGGGTCTAGGATTTTTGCTTTAAAAAAGTTTGAAAAGAGATTATACTTAGAGAAAGCATAACACGTTTTGAGGTATTCGTATGGTTAGAGTTGTTGATATATATAATTTTTTGGATACTATTGCACCGTTCAATACACAGATGGATTTTGATAATTCAGGGTTCCTAATTGGAAACAAATACGATATAGTCAAAAAGGTGGTTGTCACTCTTGATGTTTCATCGGATGTTATAGAGCAATGTGTAAAAGAAGGCGCCAATCTTATAATTAGTCATCATCCAGTCATTTTTCATCCAATCAAGAGTATAAATGCTAGCTCGATTCCTTATCTTCTTTGCAAAAACGATATATCAGTGATATGTGCGCATACAAACTTAGATATGGCGAAAGATGGTGTTAATGATTGTTTATTTTGTAGTCTCAAGCTTTATTGTAAATCCCCTCTATCCCTTTATAATGGGTTGGTTCTAGGCTTAGTTGGAGATTTGAAATATGAATTTGACTCAATGAGTTTTGCAAATTTCATAAATGAGAAACTTCGATGTGGAAATCTTAGATTTACCGATGTTAACAATAAAATAAGAAAGGTTGCTGTTTGTTCTGGCTCTGGTGGAAGTTGTATTAAAAATGCAATAGATCAGAGATGTGATGCGTTCGTAACTGGCGAAATTAAATATAGTGACATACTCTTCGCTAATGAGAATAATATGTCTGTTTTCGACGTTGGACATTTTAATTCTGAAAATGTTGTTGTTCCTCATTTGATTGAAGTTTTACAAAAAGAGTTTTCTTCCTTGGAGTTTATCAAGTCGAATTTCAGTGACAAGATACGTTTCTTATGAGATAAGAATTTAAAGAGTATTAATTTTTTGAAATGGAAGCTTATCTGTTTTTGACATTGAAAATTTTAGTTTCAAGAATATTGTTATTTCTCATTTGATTGAAGTTTTACAAAAAGAGTTTTCTTCCTTGGAGTTTATCAAGTC
>CAMUZI010000019.1 GCA_947165155.1 uncultured Clostridia bacterium
TTAAGCTTTTTAAAAGAAATTAAAAAGATGTATGAGCCCAGGGTAGTTTAAAAATGGTAGAAAGTTTTAATTTAGAATATAATTTTTTGGCTATAACGCAATTTCCACAAAAATTAGAACTAAAAAATAAGAGGTGATTTTGATGTTTCCATTTGAATTATTCGTTAAAGAAAGAGTTGGGGAGAAAAGATTTAAACATTCTGTTAACGTTGCCAAGACCGCGCGATGGTTAGCTTTTAAGTATGGTGCGAACGAAGATAAAGCAGTAACGGCCGGAATTCTTCATGATATAACCAAAGAGTGGACCGTACATGAGCACATGTCATTTTTGCATTCACATAACATAGGAATATCGAAGTACGAATATACATCTGTCAAACTATTACATGCCATAACTGCATCGTGTTATTCGAAAATCGTTCTTAGAATAAATGATACAGACATACTGAACGCTATAAGATTTCATACTACAGCACGTGCAAATATGTCTATACTCGAAAAAATAGTTTATCTTGCTGATGGAATCTCAGAAGAAAGAAAGTATAGCGGTGTGAACGAATTGAGATATATCGCGGATTACGACTTAAATGAAGCAGTTTTTAAAGAGATATGCGGTGTTATTTCTGGAGAACTAATAAAGAAAGAACATCTTATACATCCAGACACCATAAATGCGTACAATGAGTACGTTTTTTTGAACAGTAAAGACGCTATGCAAAAATTGGCTGAGAAAAATACGATAGGAATTAAAAACATTTCCAAAAGCAATAAATTCACTAAGGTATATTAAAAGAAATTCATATATTTTTTTAATGTTGGTATTGAGGTTTGTTTGTATTCTTAAAATATCTACCAATCTGTGAACATTGGGATAATAACAAAAATAACCTCATTAAATTGACATATAAGTAAATTTTATTTTTATTGAATAATTGCAGATCATGTATTAATTATTTTGTTATATTGCATATCAATGAGTTTCGTATTAAGCTAATGTGAATGTTGTCGCCCTATTTTTCATCTTAAACTATTGCTTTTTTTATTCAATTCAGTTTAATATTATTGTAAACTTTTTCTAAAGCTCTATCAGCAGACACTTCAAAATCTGGAATTAGCTTATTTTGATCATATTTTTCATTCTCTTCTCCGTAGTCTCTATAAAATTTTTTATGCGAAAGCTCAAATTTTAACTTTGAATGAGGAGTTTCAAACTCATATGTACCGTCCCCAAATGACGTAGGAGCGCCACCAGGAACATCTCCCACTATTGTTGCCAATTTATTATCCCGAAAAACATATGTCCAGAATAGTGCGGAGTCAAATGTTTTGTTAGAGGTCAAAATATAAATATTACCCCTAAAAAATTGTTTCTTGCCTGATATCTCCTTCCATTCTTTAATAGGTATCTTCATTGGAGGAATCGTAATAATTTTATCCTTTTCTCGAACTTCCACCCTTGGAAGCTTAAAATCTGATTTCAAATCAATATTATAGGCAAAATAAGTCGCAACTCTTGCATCGCCACCAGTGTTTTCACGAAGATCGATTACAACGTTTTTTATGTTGTTATTAATGACCTCTTCAAAAAAATCATCAACTTTATTTCTGTATTCTTTGTTATAATTACATTTATTTAAAGTAAATACCCCGATATTTTTATCTTTTTCGATATCATAAGATAACCATTTCTTTTCATCGCGGATGTTTTTATCTACAAATGCAATTTTTACATTCCATACCGAACGAGGATTTATCATATTTGCTGGTGCTCTTCTTCCTGTCCTTCCAAAATATTTTACATCTCTCTGTCCAAGCTCATCTATTCTCTGCTTTAGAAAAACACGATATCCAACTTCCAAAGGCTTTGTTATATCAACACCAGCAAGTGCCAAACGTGGAGCATCATACACGCCATCACCTAATGCAAAATTTGCTCGACACCATTCATCATTTTCATGAGGAAAACATTTTTTAAACCTTTCATATAGTTCTGAGTACGATACTCCATTCAATTTGTCAACACTGAGAAGCGTACACTTTCCAAGTGATCCACAAAAAATCTCAGGTCCTAAGTAACAATCAAACGTCTTTTTCCCACAAATAACGTCAGACTTTAAACAATTATGGAGAACTTTTGCAAAACATTCTTTGAGCTCACCATTTGGATTATAGAAATCAGTAAACATCGAATGAGCATCATGAAGTTTTGATATGAGACGACACAGAATTCTGAATTCCTCAATAAGACTAATCTCATCTGAAAGATTTTGAATTTCCAAATCCTTTTGCTTAGCAAAATCCTCCGGAAGACCGTTAATTGCTGAAAAATGATATTCTTCCACCATCTTTGATAAAAACGTTATATCCTCTATGACTTGCTGACATGAAAGTTTGCGAATCTTTTCGTATGCTGATTTATTTTCCTTAGCTAACTTTTTTTTATCTTGTTCTGATATATTTTCCTTATTTGGCTCAAAATTATCATCTAAAATAGAAGAGTCAGAAATACCGTCCTCTTTTTTACTTTGTTCTTCTAAATTTTCATTATTTTCTGATTCCAAAATATCATCTACTTTTACCAAGTCAACATCTGTATCAGATTTAAAAGTGCCAGTACTTGGTGTACTTTTTTTAACATCTCCCTCTGTTTTTTTGCTGTTAACATAACTTCCCATTAAAACTGAGGATACTAAAAAAGATAAAACTAAATTTTGTAACTTTTTCATAAAAAAACATCTCCCATCAACCAAATCAGTTTATTGTAACATATTCGAGAATGCCAAACAACATGAAAAACAGTTTAAAAAACATTCAAATTATGTGCAAAGATAATATTCATTATTTTATGTTGGTTATTAAATAATCTAACATATAAACCGTATAAAATAAGCAAACCAACACTCTACTTTACCAACAAAAAATATAGAAAATTAGTTAATTTGACAATTTTGTTGACCACATGATATAATGCATATTGCTGTTTTGTTCCTAAGACAGCAGGTACTTTTGTTTAAACTTGCCTGCCGAGGAAGATGGTAGATTTGGCTTATTCTTTTGCTAGAGTTTAAATGTCAAAACTGAACACATCTCTTTTTAGAGATTCCGACGTTTACTTACGTAATTGAGTTAGCTTATGTATCAGCTCCTCCGGTGCGCAATAGGCCGAAGGAGGTGATTTTTTTGCCTAGTGAGCGAATTTTAGAGAGTAAAAAAAAGCAAGTCGCGGAATTGGCTTCTGAATTCAAAGAAGCCCTCGTTGGGATTTTGGTCGATTATAATGGAATTAGTGTTTCTAAAGATATTTCTCTAAGGAAGAGTCTTCGCGAATCAAATGTTAATTACAAAGTTATAAAAAATAACATAGTTCGCAGAGCACTCGAACAAGCAGGGATATCAGGCTTGGATAATTTGCTAATTGGTTCCACTGTTATTGCGATAAGCAAGAGTAGTTATTCGGATGCTCCTAAAATTTTGTGTAATTTTTCTAAAGAAAACGATTTTTACAAGATAAAAGGTGGCTTTGTAGATGGTAAGGCCGTAGACGTTTCAGAAATCAAGGTCTTAGCTAGTTTGCCAAGCAAGGAAGAACTTATTTCTCAGGTGTTGCGTGGCCTAAATTCTCCAATTTATGGTTTTGCTTGCGTTCTTAAAGGATTGCAGCGTTCGTTGGTCATTGCGTTATCTGAGGTATCTAAACAAAAAAATTAAATTTTTTATGGAGGGGTAAAATGTCAACTGATAAAGTTCAAGAATTAATTGAAAATATAAAATTACTAACCGTTAAGGAATTAAGCGAACTTGTGAAAGCTTTAGAAGAAGAATTTGGAGTTTCAGCGTGTGCTCCTGTAGCTGCGGTAGCTCCGGCAAGTGGAAGTTCTGGTGCCACAGATTCTGCTACACAAACTGAATTTGATGTAATTTTAAGTGAAGTTGGTGCAGAAAAAATAAAGGTCATTAAAGTAGTCAGAGAGATAACCGGTTTGGGTTTAAAAGAAGCTAAGGAACTTGTAGATGGTGCACCTAAGCCTATAAAAGAAAAAGTAAGCAAAGAAGAAGCTGATGGGATTAAAGCTAAAATTGAAGCTGTTGGTGCAAAAATACAGATAAAATAACTTGGTTATCACAATTCAGATGAAAAATGAACCAGAAATTTTTTCTGGTTCTTTGTTATTTATCTGTCATTAAAACATATGTACTCAAACAAATCATCTCCCATTTTCAGAAAGACACATAGTTTTTTCCCTACTCATCGCCCTTATTACTGTAACATCTTGTTGATGCTTACTTTTGTTGCTCTTCATTCTTTTGTTGCTCTTTATTCTTTGGCACAATTCTATAAGTCTCATTCTTATAAGCGCAACCCAAGAAACTTTCATCCCCTTCAAGATGATGAACAGAAACATTCTTCCAATCATCAATACTTAAGTCAGTCAATTTTTCACATCCATAAAACGTACTCAACAAGCGAATGTTGGCCTCCTTGTTTATCTTAATTTTCAGGGAATTCAAGCTACAACAGCCCATAAACACGCGATATAGCGATTTACAGTTCTTTGGTACTTCGGGAAAATTTTCGACTTTAGTTAAATTCTTACAACCTTCAAACATAGACCTAAGGTCACCTTCTATATTTTTAACTTTTTTTGGTAGAGTAACTGTTTTAAGTTTTTCACAATCATAGAACATAGCATCAAAGTTAGCTGTTTCTACATTTTCATTAAAAATAACTTTTTCCAAATTTGTGCAATAGCCAAACAAATGGCTGCCAAGATTGCTAACATGCGATATATCAACGCTATTTAAAGCACAAAATGACGCAAACGTGAAATCAGAAACCGCGTTCACTTTTCCTTTAACTACAATTTTCTTTAGTTCCTTTCTTAGCACTATTCCTTTTTTATCAAGTTCTTGATTGATAAGTGCGCGCTTATCCAACTTTCCATTTCCACTGATTGTTAAACACTTTTCAACATCATCGTACTCGAGCTTCAGATTGCAAACATGACTATGACTTCTCATTTGCTTACTATCATCCCTATTAGATAAACTAAACACTCTCCCACAAATCCAACATCTAATATCTCCGTTACACATCTTATACATAAATTTAGAACTATTCTCAATACTCCCAGGATTAGATTCATAATAACTTGTATCAGTATAATCCTGTTTCACTTCCCATGTATATGTACCGGCGTTCGTGATTTGCGAAGCACAAGAAAATATACTTGATGACAAAACGACCGGTGTAATAGCTTTTCTCAATAAATTGGATCTCCTCTTTTTCGAAAACATACTCACTATATCTCTCCTTAAAATATTTTTATTAAAAAATGTAAATGTTCAAATCTTTAACTGATGTAAAAAAATACGCTACATAATTTTCCCTCCATCAAATTTGTGATATACTGTAAATTAAACGTTAAAGATTGTCAATAAGTCCACAATCTTGGTATTGCTAAAAATAGATAGGTAAAGCAAAATAATTCGAGCAAACCGGTTAAAAAAACAACGGGAACAAAGTGATCAGCAAACTTTGTTCTCTCGTATTTCGGGTGATAGTTTCACGATTTCTATCACTTTTGGCAGTGCCACAACCTTTCTTCATCGGTAGACTGATCACTAACACCGTTTTATAAATTTCCTACCTTACGATTATTCCAATTTTTATAAGTTAATTTTGTTAGACGTTCAGGCTTTACAAAAGACAGGCAGTTTATGAAACATCCAGTATCCACATAAGAGATTTTTTTATCATCAATATCTACTGAAACTAAATTTGTACATCCACCAAACGTGTCCTTCAAACAAAGTTTGCCACCCTCTTCTATCTCAATTTTCATATAAGGCAAGCTATAACAGTCCTTAAACGTGCACATCAGCTTTTCAAATTCCTTTGGCACTATGGGAAAATTGTTAATTTTAGTTAAATTTTCACAATTAAAAAACATATAATCAAAGCCACCTTTTATATTTTTAACACTTTTCGGCAGAGTAACGGTTTCAAGGTTTACACAATTAGTGAACATACCGTTAAAGTTAGCTATTTCTACATCTTCTTTAAAAATAACTTTTCTCAATCCTTTGCAATAGCCGAATAATTGGGAACCAAGATTACTAACATGCGATATATCAATGCTATTTAATTTATACATTACCGAGAATGTGAAATCAGCAACCGTTTTCACTTCTGTTCCAACTATAATTTTCTTTACTTCCTTTCTTAATGTTGTTCTTTTTTCCTTAAGTCTGCAATCGGAAAATACGATCCTATTCAACTCTCCTTTTCCACTGATTGTTAAACAATTGTCATCCTTATTATCATTGTATTTAAGCTCCAGATCGCAAATATGACTATGATTTTTCATTTGATTAACATCGATATTATTGGATAAATCAAATTCCTTATTACAAATATAACATTTAACAAAGTCTTTTTTGTCCCATTCGTCCCACGACTTATACATGAATGAACCCTTTTTTATATCCTCAACCTTAAACTCAGAATCAGCTTTGATATCATCTGAATAAGTATAATTTTGTTTCACTTTCCATGTATATGTATCGGCGTTCGTGATTTGCGAAGCACAAGAAAATATAATTGATGACAAAACAAACGGCGCAACAACTTTTCTCAATAAATTGGATCTCCTCTTTTTCGAAAACATACTCAATATATCTCTCCTTAAAATATTTTTATTAAAAAATGTAAATGTTCAAATCTTTAACTGATGTAAAAAAATACGCTACATAATTTCTTCTCCTTCAAATTGTGTAGCATAAATCATAAATTAAACACTAAAGTTTTTCAACAAGTTAACAACTCTTCTTTGTCGGTAGATTAATCACCATCACCGCTTTGTAAATTTCCTCCCAGATTATTATTCCAACATTCATAAGTTAATTTGGTTAGATATCCATGCCCTGTTAAAGACGGGCAATTTCTGAAGCAACCCTTCTTCATGTAAGAAATGTTTTTAGGATCAATCTCTACTAAAATTAAACACGTGTATCCACTAAATGTGGCATTCAAAGAAAGCTTACCGCCATTCTCTATGTCAATTTTCATAAAAGACAAATTAGAACAGTCCACAGAGGCGGAGTGCTAAAAATGGATATAAGTAACAAACTGACGATACAAAAACAGGGTGACAGAATTATTAATCACAATTAGAGTTTTAGACTAATAATAAGTTCTGCTAGCAAAACGGGCAAGATAATGACGAAGAAGACGATTTATACTTTTCAACGGTAAAAGTGTAGACTTGCCGATCAAATGTTTATCTTGGAGGACAATATCGTTGCTGGAAATTTATCTATAACATAAAATTCATCCTCAATATGAGAAATATTTTCACAAAGTTTCTCAAAGCCCTCAGAACTGCGATCACCTACGAAAAAACCAACAAGTCCTCTAGTCTCTCGATTTGCAGCCGTCGAGAACCATATTTTTTTTAAAATTCACATACATTTCATCAAGTCCTAAATATTCGTTTTCTTGTTATTAAATGTCCTCATTTTACGTATTTTATCTGCTGCCTGCTTTACCCAATTCATTACGGACACACAACTAACATGAAGTAATCTTTCAATTCTTCTAAACCCATCATATTCCAAGTAATATTTTATTGCTTTTTGTTTTATATCTTCTGGATAATCATTTCTTCCTCCGGTATAATTGTACCCGTCTTTTGTTTTTTCTCTTTGTCCACATTTTGGAGGCAGGGCATTGTTAAAAGTTGATGGAGGTTTTGAAACATCACTCTAAAAATGAAAGAATAAAGTTTACTTATCACTTTATTCCTGTTGTTTTTTTATTGATGTACCCGAATTATTTTGCTTCATCTATATGTTTTTAGCAATGCCCGTTCCATGATAATCAACTTAATTTACGATTGTCTTCATCTTAGAATAAGTGATGGTGATTTGTATGATTCGCAAAAAAGTGATCAGTTTTGTTTTATTATTTTTTTCGTTAGCTTGTAATTTCACTAATTCGGTGAAGAAGTTTTCGGTGGGAAAATATTCGACGAGAAAATTTCGCCCAGTTAATCGAAAATTACTTTTTAGGCATATTCGTTCTAAAAAAAAGATCAGTTACGATAGTAGAAAGTTATTGTTAAGTGGCATTGCTACTTTATCTTTTTTTCATTTTGGTGTTGTATCGACAGTGCTTTTATGTTCTAGTGATGAAAAAGTACCGGCAGGGTTACCTGAAAATGATGTTAATGTCAAAAGTGCAGATGAAATCAAAATTTGCACTGTTGATGAACAATTTATCAAGAGTAATTTTTTCTTGTGTGGATGGAAAAATAATTCTTGTTGGAATGATGTTTTTATTCAATTTTTAATGCTTCCCGATATTAGATGTCGAAAATATGGTTCTGCCAAAATAAATAAGACAATAGAGTGGATAAATAAGCAATTGAGCGAAAGATACGATGGGAATTTTCTAAATAGAAAGATATATATTCCCAAAGAGTATAAACCAATTTCTGATGGACATGAAAATTGGTTAAGTGATGGAAGATTTCACGATGTATTATCATTTAACAGTAAATTTGATAATCTCAATTGGGTAAAGTTGGGACTTGTGAGTATGCTTTATCATGATGCTAGAGTTCGTTGTTCTGATTCGTGTAGAGACTTAGATGAGACTTTTAGTATTTTAGCCAGACAACAGACATACCAAAATAATTATTTCGTGCAGTTTAATAACTGTAGCACTTTTTCGAACCCCAATACACCTGAGCCTGCATTAAAAGATGTGAAAGGATTGTTTGAATGTCACTTTGGCTATTTCCCCACATTCATTATTGTTGGAAATGGCAATCACTATTGCTCATGCGTTATAATCTACGACGTCAATGGTAAAGTGAAATTTGTCCTCTGGATGGATGGAATGGCACAAGGAATGCAAATTATTTCAAAACAACAAATTTTGCAGAAATTGTTGAATTTAGATAATAGATTGGTTTCTATTATATTTTCGCGTGATAGTATTGTCAAACAATATTACACATATTGCTAATTTTTATGAGTTGTTTATTTATTTAGTGTTATTTCAATAATACAGTGGTACCGCGTTTTTTATATCAACGAAAAAAATATTTTGACTATCTTTAAAGTTATCACATCGGTCCCCCCTCCTCAAAGACATAAAAATTAAATTTGCGAAAATTAATGACCAAATCAAAAATTTGGAACTTCAGAAAAGAAAACAACAATTCTAACTTTCCATTGCTGAAAATCAGAAAGCTGATGTGCAACAAATTTTGAAAAATTTACGATATTTCAAGATTAATTTTTTAAATCTCGATTTACTCGCAAAAAAATCACTCCTTCGGTTAATTGTTTAACAAATAACTTGGAGTGATGAAAAATTAATTATTAAATTCAAAGGTGAACCAACTTAATTTTATCCTATTTTTTTACCTTTATTTGTTTTAAGTGATAATACTGTTGAACATATGAACCGTCTTCTTTGCCATTATCTTGCACGCTTTACTCTCAAAAATTACTGCTGGTATAAAAGTTTAAACATGATTTTTACTCCCTCTTATTGTTTTTATATCGTGATTATTTCTCTTCTGTTCATTGTTAAAAGCATCCTAGCCTAGTGTTGCTTTTTTTTATCTTGTTATAGCATAATAAATATGATTTACTTAGTAAAAGAACGGAGGTATTTTGTGATTTACAGTAAACTCAGCAGGTTTTATTTTGTTTTTTCATTTGTATTTATTTGTTTTGGATGTTGTAGCAAAATTACTAATGCAAGGATGCATGGTAAAGTTGCAACAATAGAGGATATTGGTAGAATGCTTGATGAATTTAAGTCATACTACAAAGATACGTTTTTTTCTGAAGACGAAAAAACGAGAGAATGGGCTTGGGGTTATGAACATAGAGGAAGACATGTGGACGGGATACTAGATGAGGAAGATTTAGCATTTTTAGAGAGCTGCAGAGAAAAATCGAATTCGAATGGTTTATTTGATAACAAAGCATTAAAACATCTTTCATGCCCAGTTGTTGATGGCAAGGATTTTACTTGTCACAATGTTTCTTCGTGGTGTCTTCGGTGGCTAGAATCTAAAAATTTCATTTGTGGACTTTTGCTTGCAAGTTTCCGTGTTAATCCTTCTGAACTGCATGGTTTCCATTGGTGTGTTATGGTCCCTGTTTTAGATAGTGCCCAAAATTTGGATATGTATGTTTGTGAATTGTGTAGATATAATCCTAAGGGATACACAAAGGAGAAAGTTTTATTTCATTGGCGTGAATTTGGTTCTGACTGTTCATGGACAAATTTTGTCATCGTTAGAAATAATGAAATTTACAACAGTGATAAGGATGGCAAAACTTGCAATGGTGGTGAGGATGACAAAGCTTGCAATTGCGATTATTGTAAGGCTTGTATTCTTAAATATGCGGGTGGTGCTGTTAGCGCTGTGTCTGCGCCTATATGGGTTTGGAATGTTATGAAATCCTTAAGTGGTAGAGGGCGTTGTTGTGTGTCATTAAGTGCAAGAAATTGGTTGCTAAAAGAATCTAAACGAATCGTTGATGATATGAATAATAAAAAAATAGATTATAGATTTTGGCCATACATAGTTCCATTTGGTAAAGAGAAAAAATTTGGTTTTGATATGAAAATGATTGGAAAGGTCTCTGACGGTATTTTACAGGTTCCAAGTATTATGGATTCAAATTTTAATGTCAGGTGTTTTCCAGAAAGCCGATGGGCTGTATTTCATGAAATTGAGGATGAGTACGGGATGGAGCGCGATCATGTAGATTGGGCAGATACCAAATTTTATCTCTTAAGAGATCCTCGATTTGTTTTGAAAGGTGTTGTTTCTATATTTCCGAAGGATGGTGAGATTGGATTACCAGTTTCATTGAAAACAAATAAAGAGGCTTCACCGGAAGAATTTTTCAGTGGAGGCAAAACATACTTTAAACTTCTCACTCCTGAGCCCAATGAGATTTTTGATCGAAACAGTAAAAATCATAAAAAGATTATGTGCAGATCTGAAAGTGCTAGAGAGTACAACTTTAAGCTCATCGATGAATGTTATTCAGTCAAACCGTACCCAAAGCGGCGAAACGAAGGGCTTTTTACCATATTGTTAGAATTATTCGAGTACTCTCCTTATGATCTTTTTGGATATCAGTAAAATTAGTGGAATTACGAATGACGTTAAAATTGTTAATATAAACAAAGATCGTGTGTCAAAAATTCCAGAGGACAGATTCGTTATCTTTGCGAACATATTGGTGAATAAAAGCGTTGCACCTAGAAAGAAAATAAATATTTTATTGTTGTTTCTTCCAAATACTTTCCTCAAACATTCTGATGATAGATTTAGAAATATCTCGTGTTGCTTTTTTTCATTGGTTATGATAAGCTCACTTTGCTTTATAAAAAATTTGGAGATATTTTGTGATGTGCAGTAAACTCAGCAGGTTTTATTTTGTTTTTTCATTTGTATTTATTTGTTTTGGATGTTGTAGCAAAATTACTAATGCAAGGATGCATGGTAAAGTTGCAACAATAGAGGATATTGGCAAGATGCTTGATGAATTTAAGGCATATTATAAAGACTCATATTTCTCTAATGATGAAAAAATAAGAAACAAATTTTGGAGCACTAAACACGAAGATGGATTATCAGCATATCATAATCGCGATTTTGGTTTTTTGCATAAACATGGTGGATTTGGTAATAAAGTATTCGAACATCTTTCAAAATTTGTTGTTGAAGGGGAAAATTTTAATTGTTTTAATGTTACTTCATGGTGTCTTCGTTGGTTAGAATCTAGAAATTTTGTTTGCGGATTGTTTATGAATAACACTGTTGTAGACAAAAATCTTTTGATTTCCGGATTTCATTGGAATGTTATATTGCCCGTTTTGGATAGTTCTGGTAATCTGGATATGTATGTTATTGAATTGTACAGATTTAATCCTGAAGGATACACAAGGGAAAAAATTTTAATGCATTGGCATTTTGAATTGCATAAAGCTCGTTGGAAAAATTTTGTTGTTATCAAAAATGATGAGTTTTGTGACAAAAAAAGTAGTGACGATTTTAAATCTAAGTACAGTACTGTATCTGCACCCATATGGGTTTGGAATATTATGAAACATTTAAGTAAGATGGAAACTTCTAAATTGGGATTGAGTGCAAGAAATTGGTTACAAAAATATTCCGCAAGAGTTATTAGTGATCTAAGTAAAAATAAAATAGATCTTTCTATTTGGCCATACATAATGCCGTATGATAAAGCAAAACAGTTTAATCGAGAAACGGTCGGAAAAGTTTCTGGGGGTATCTTACAAATTCCAAGCATTGTAAGTGCAACTTTCGACCCTGAGTGTCTTCCAGATACTCGACAGCAATCAAACGTTGAAATTTTTTATCCAGAGGATATTGATGGTGATAATATTGATGACCAAAATAGATATTGGGCAATTACCAAGTTTTATCTATTTTTGAGAGATTCCCGATTCGCTTTGAAGGATTTGATTGAATCATCATCTAGAGGTAAAATCAAATCTTGTCGTTTACCGAATTCATTGAAATCAAATAATTGTGCTTATTTTAAACGAATATTGCGCGAGAAGCGATCAAAAGAAATTGTTCAAAGTACATTGTTTGAATCTATGTACGGACAAGAAGAAATTTACGATTCTGATCCTGAAATAAACTTAGGTGAAGAAAAAACTTCACCAGAAAAATTTTTCAGTGGGGATGAAGTGTACTTTGAACTTCTTGCCCCTGAGCCCAATGAAATTTTTAATTTTAACCGTAAAAATCCTAAAAAAATAATGTGTAAATCTGAAAGTGCTAGGAAATACGACGTTAAGTTCATTGATGTCAATTAAGTCCGATCCGGAGCGGGGAAATAAAGGGAAATGATTTTTTATTTTACCTTAGAATTATTCAGATACTTGCCCTATTTATAATTTTTTTGGATATCAATAAAATTAGTGGAATTACGAATGACGTTAAAATTGTTAATATAAACAAAGATCGTGTGTCAAAAATTCCAGAGGACAGATTCGTTATCTTTGCGAACATATTGGTGAATAAAAGCGTTGCACCTAGAAAGAAAATAAATATTTTATTGTTGTTTCTTCCAAATACTTTCCTCAAACATTCTGATGACAGATTTAGAAACATCGATATCTTTGTAAATATCGCACAAGTCCATAGCCCGAGAAATAAGGCATCAAGATTTTCGAACTTACTTATTTTTGCAACGCTAGTCGATGTATATATCGGAAATAGTTTGATTTGTGAAAGTTCTCCAAGTACTCCAGTTACGAAAAATATTATCGATGAGATCAGAAATAAAACTGAAACATTCCAAAAGATAATCCCTTGTTTTAAATTCCCTTTTGACATCGGAATTAACATTGCCATCGCGGGAATACACGACATTCTTGAAAGCATAAATAAAATGCCATTATTAAATGAATCGTATCCATCGAAGAAAAACGGTTTGAAATTAGTAAAATCTATAACTTTAAATAAAGAAATTCCCATCAGTATGAGCAAAAATACAGTAAAAAATAATATTATTGATCCTGAACGAGATATTGCTTCGATTCCCTTTGATGCTGCATAACACGCAAATATAATAATAGCGCATGAAAGAACTAGGAACGAGATCGGAGGATTCATAACATTTTCTATAAATATCTTAAATGATGCCAAGGTATAAGCACATATGAGCATAAAGTAAAGTGCGTAAGTTATAGTTATAACATTTCCTATTCTCCCAAAGAGTATTTCACTTATATCAGCAATATCAAGATTGTTACTTTTAGAAAATAGAAAATAGTTTGGCAAGACTAAAATAAAAGTCAAAAAGAATACTACCACAGACGAAACAATACAGTCCCATATATCATTTCCTCCTACTGAAGAAGATCCAAAAGTTATACTTATAACTAATCTGTTGGTAATCATTAAAACAACTAATTGAGGAATAGAAATAAATTTATTATTCAAATTATCCTCCTAGTATTTTGAGCCTGGCATCTGCTGAATATTATTTTTATTCTTCGAAAGTGATTTCCAACTTGTTCTGAGAATAGAATCTCTCATTCCAAATAATCCAAAAGGCGCCAGAGGAGAAGTAAATGGAATTCCGAAGTTAGATTTAGAACATAGGTTAACTAAAACAACAGATAGCAAAACCATTATTCCCCAAATTCCAAGAGTTCCCCCCGCAATTATAAATAGTAATCTGAGTAGTGCTATGGGTTCATAAAGATTTGGAATAACAAATGAAGATATCGACGTGAGTGCAACTACCATTATCGTAGGTGCACCTATTAGCCCCGCATTTACCGCTGCATCCCCAACGACCAAACCTCCAACAATACTAACGGCGTGTCCTAAATTTTGCGGAAGTCTTAATCCAGATTCACGCATTATTTCATATAGAAAATGTATTAATAATGTTTCCATCATGAGCGAAAATGGCGTTGATCCAGTGGCTAATGAGATTTTATTTAAAAGTTCACTTGGTATGAGTTCTGGGTTGAACGTTGAAAATCCGACGTAACATCCGGGAAGAAGAATTGCTATAAAAAAAGATATAAATTTAAAAATTCTGTTTAGCGATGCGAAATATGGCTTCATTGCATAATCATCAATATTATGAAAATATTCTACAAATAAATAAGGAACAATCAGAACAGTAGGAGAACCATCAACAAGAATTGCAATTCTGCCCTCCACTAACTTTCCGCACACCGAATCTGGACGCTCTGAAAGACCAACACTGCTAAATAATGACAAGTCTCCTTCCTCCTCCAGATAAGGAGATATACATCCTGAGGTAGAAACAGATTTGATATCACATTTTTCCAATCTCCTTTTTACTTCATCAAGAATTTTACGTTCAACTCTATCATTCATATAACAAATGGCAACGAAAGTTTTGGTAGTTGAGCCTAATTGCATAGTTTCAAATTTTAGATTCGGATTTGAAATTCTTCTTCTTATCATAGCCATGTTGAGACGCAAAACCTCTATAAATCCCTCACGAGACCCACGCTGTGATTTTTCAGACGTCGGCTCCGAAATAGAGCGAACTTCAAATCCCTGAACACCAAAAACTAAAATTGAATTATATCCATCTACGTATAGTAAAGCACACCCCGCAAGGAGCATTGTCAAAGCATCTTCATAGGTAAAAACCTCAATTTGATCGGGAAAAGACGAAATTTTATCTCTTATCTTTTCGTAAACGTAATGTTTATTATTTTCTTGATACTCTGAATTTATAATAGATTTAACAATTTCGTTCATAATTTCTTTATTTATCATACCATCCATGCTGATGATGCACGATTTGGTATCAAAAATATTAATTTCTCTTATTATCAGATCAGAACCGTAGTCAAATTCTATGTGAAAATGCTCGATTACTTTTCGAAAAGAAAGATCAATTTTGTGAGTTTCATTTGATGTATACACTTTTTTGTCTTCTTTAAAAAAGAACTTTTTTAGATCATCAAGAATCATAAGCCCCTTAAAAAACGAGAGATAAACATATTATCTCCCATCCAAACAAATTAATTCACACCAAAGCCACACAATATACGAAAATTCAATATTATCAAAAGAAAAATCAAATTTTATTTACACTAGAACCAGGATTCGCTTGATTTTGCGGAATAGAATCTTGCTGCGGGGCTTTACCATACTTATTTGCATTTACAACTTACAAAGCGCTTCTTAAAGATACAGCAATTTCTAACCATTTCTCACATTTTATTCCTGCATTTTTTACTTTCCTTAAATCCTATAAAAAATATTTTATCTCTTTTATATTGTACCATTTCAATCACCAAAATCGTCTATACAACCCGATTTATGTAACATTTTTCTTCTCTACAATTTTAAAATCTCCAGTTCCAGGAGCTCTGCATCGACACTTGGAACACAATGTCTAGCAGCTAATATAGAACAAAGTACCGACAAAAATTTGTTACGATTAATCACCATAGTTTTCAACCTTTCGCACTCTAATAATTTAATTGTACTACAAAAATTCAAAACAGTCAAACTCTAAATTCGCAAAAATTAATATTAAAAGTACTACCACTAAAACGATAACAAACCAAATATACGCACTATGTGTGTATATATAATATTTTATCCTTTACTAACGTTGTTTTAACTTTGATTCAATATTTCAATCAATTCTCTTGGAACGGGTTTATCAAATTTAGAATAGAATTCTTTGATTTTTTTAGTCTCATCGTTCCACATTTTAGCGTCTAAATTACATATACTTTTGAATTTTTTTTCATCAATAACCAAACCATCTATCTTGATATCACCCTCTTTTGGAAGAAGCCCCAAAGACGACATTTCTACGTCCAACGAGCCATTACACCTTCTCAAAATCCAATCAATTACTCTTATGTTTTCACCAAACCCAGGCCATATATATTCTTCTTTATCATCAGTTCTAAACCAATTTACCCCAAAAATCTTCGGTGCTTTATCTCCTAATTTTGCTCCCATATCAATCCAATGTTGCAAATAATCAGACATATTGTAACCACAAAAAGGAAGCATACCAAAAGGATCGTGACGAAGAACTCCTACCTTTCCAGATGATGCAACAGTGGTCTCAGATGACATTATCGAACCTATAAAAACTCCGTGATTCCAATCTTGTGCCTCAAAAACAAGAGGAGTCATTTTCTTTCTCTTTACCCCCAATATAATCGCAGAAATTGGAACTCCGTTTGGATTATCATACTCTTTGCTCAAACACGGACAATTCGTAATCGGCGCGGCAAATCGACTGTTCTTTTGAGCACCAATTCTACCACAATCTTTGTCCCAACTATCACCTAGCCAATCGGTTGCATTTTCGGGCGGATTGTCATCTAATCCTTCCCACCAAACAGTCTTATTATCATTATTAAGTATCACATTTGTGAATATCGTGTTTTTTCTTGAAGTTTCTAGTACATTCGGATTATTTTTTCTATTAATACCAGCACATGCTCCAAACACCCCATGTTCGGCATTCATAGCCCACAATCTCCCATCGGGCCCAATTCGTAGCCAACTTATATCATCCCCAACACACTCAACTGAATATCCTTTTTTCTCATACTCTTCACTAATTTTCATCATTGCAAGATCAGTCTTACCGCATCCAGATGGAAACGATGCGCAAATATACTTAACCTCGTCGTTATACGGAGCCTTTATTCCCATAATTAACATATGCTCAGCAAGCCATCCTTCTTTTTTGCCCATGTAAGATGCTAACCTCAATGCCAAGCACTTCTTTCCTAAAAGAGCATTTCCACCATAAGAGGAATTTACAGATATGACCATATTCTTTTCAGGAAAATGACATATATATCTTTCGTCTTTGTCACAATTACACGAACAATGCAGACACTTAGTCCAATTCTCACCTGCAGAACTAAATTTTTTAGATACCTCTTTGCTAACTCTAGACATTGTAACCATGCTTAGTGCAACATAAATAGAGTCTGTAATTTCAATTCCAAGCTTACAAAATTCAGAATTCGGATTTGCCATGGAAAATGGAATCACATACATAATTCTTCCCTGATAGCTATCTTTTGCAATGCTAAATAGCTTATTTATTGCTTCATTTGGCTCCCACCAATTATTTGTAAATCCAGCATCAATTTTGTTTTCACAACATATGAATGTTCTATCTTCAACACGACACACGTCACTCTCATCTGATCTATGTAAATAACATCCAGGCATCAAATCTTGGTTTAGTTCAATGAGCTCTAACGTTCCACAAGCGATACTTTTAAATAGCTTCATCTGAGATTCTGAGCCATCAACCCAAACGATATCTTCAGGAGACAACAACTCATTCATTTCTTGAATCCAACTCTGAACATACTTATTTCTTATCATAAAACACCTCAAATATTATCTTTTAAACTTAGAATAAAATACTCAAATAGTCTGTGTTTTCTCTAACTAAAACCTATATATTAAATCGAAAATAAATGCCAAATTATCTGGACACGTATATAATATCTAAAACAAAATTTTTGAAATTATCTCCAGGTTCCTTAAAAATTTATATATATCTTAAAATTTAGAATAAAGTTGTAAAAACATATGCAAAATTATTGTGACACTATAACACCTCAAACACTATTTTTTAGATTCAAAACACAGTTTTTAAAGTCGTTTCCACGCTCTTCAAAATTTTTATACATTCCAAAACTTGCACATGATGGCGAAAGCAATACTACATCATTTTGTGAAGAATTTCTATAAGAAAACCATACAGCCTCTTTCATAGAATCCACTTTAAAAATCTTAGGTTTTGTTTTTACCCTCGACTTTAACACGCAATCTTTAATCTTATCCGCTGTCTGCCCCATTAAAATTAAAACTTTGACTTTCTTGCATATCTGATCAGCTAATTCATGAAAATCCAATTTTTTATCATATCCTCCGGCAATTAATATTATGTTTTTGGTGAACACAGACAAAGCACCTTTTATCACTCTCGTAGGGCTAGACGCTATTGAATCATCAAAATATCTCACTCCATTTATTTCACGTACAAACTCGATTCTATGTTCAACACCAGAAAAATTCTCGCAAACAAATCTTATATCGTCGATTCTAACATAATCGAAGCATGCCGAAATCGCAGACATGAAATTTTCTACATTATGTGTCCCAGGAATCTTTAGTTTATCTATGTTTATTATAATATTCTCATTTTTACCATCTGAAAAATATATACTGTGGTCTCTAAGAAAACACCCGTTAGAAATCTTATTCTTCGTACTAAAAAAACGTACGTTAGGAGATACCTGTTTCCCAATATAACTGGAAAATTTGTCGTCATAATTCAATATCAAAGTATCTTCTTTGTCTTGATATCGAAAAACGTTCATTTTTGATTCTAAATATTCGTCAAAGTTAGAGTGCCAATCCAGATGATTTTCAGATATATTTGTAACTACAGCTACTTTAGGTTTAATTTTAGAATCGAATAACTGAAAACTTGATAACTCAAGAATTACAAAATCGTTTTCTAAGATATCAAATATGTATGAAATTATTGGAATTCCTATATTTCCTCCAATAAAAACTCTTTTGCCAGATTTTTTCAACATTTCGTAAATCATATTAGAAGAGGTAGTTTTTCCATCGCTTCCAGTTACCGCAAAAATATTTTTCGATTTACAAAATCTAAAAAAAAGTGAAATTTCTGATGTAAATTCAACACCTTTTTTAAGCGCCTCTTTCATTTTATTATTATATTTTATCCCAGGAGAACGAAAAACTGCATCATAGTTGGATATAGCATCTAAATATTTTTCTCCAAAAAAGAAATCAACTTTAGAATTTCTGAACGATCCTATATCTATTAATTTTTCGTCTGCCACGTCAAAGTTAATTTCACATTCATCAAATAGTTTAGAAACTGCTCTATTACTTCTCGCAAACCCTAGCAATAATATTTTTTTTCCCTCAAAATATTTAAAAATTTCACTCTTCAGATTATCCAAATCTCCTCCTTACGTCTCTTAATCTCAATATCTAAATATATGAAACCGACGTACAATTTTTTAACTAAGTGCTTCAAAAATAGAACTACAAAAACGCACCAATTGAAAAAATTTAAAATGAAGCAATTAATGATCTCTACTGTTGTGTTCCATGAATAGTCAAATTGGCAATTTTTCTCATTTTCGATATTTTATCTAGCATAATCAACAACCCTATTTTCCCGAATCATACTGATTTTTATCTGTCCCGGATACTCCAGATTCTCTTCTATTTTTTTGCTTATTTCTCTTGTAGCCGTTACCATTTCGTCATCCGATATTTTCAGGGGTGAAACTATAATTCTAACTTCTCTACCCGCTTGAATAGCATAACATTTTTCGACGAACTCAAAACTAGAAACTAACTGTTCAAGATCATGAATTCTTTTTACATAGTTCTCAAAATTTTCCTTTCTTGCCCCGGGACGGGACGCTGAAATAGAATCGGCGGCTTGAACTAAAATTGCCTCTACACTTTCTGGTTTACAATCACCGTGGTGCGAAGCAACTGAATTGATAACTAAATCAGACTCTCCATACTTCCTGAGAACATCAACTCCGATATCTACATGTGAACCTTCAACTTTATAAGACAGCGCCTTTCCAATATCGTGAAGGAGACCACATCTTTTCGCTAACTCAGAATTTGCCCCCAATTCAGAAGCTAACATAGACGAAATATACGCGACCTCAATCGAGTGTTTAAGTGCATTCTGTCCATAGCTATTTCTAAACTTCAATTTACCTATAAGATTAATAAGTTCTTTATGAACATTTCGTACTTGTAAATCTAAAACAACGCG
The DNA here is from genome assembly GCA_947165155.1 of uncultured Clostridia bacterium. Classification (GTDB taxonomy): domain Bacteria; phylum Bacillota; class Clostridia; order Oscillospirales; family Acutalibacteraceae; genus Improbicoccus. The sequence goes on from CAMUZI010000019.1 coordinate 20,419, forward strand.
CTGACCTTCAGTTTTTATTCCTTTATCAACTTCTTTAGTAGCTCTATTAACCATTTCCTCAATTTTAGAAGGTTGAATTCTACCGTCAATAATTAACAACTCAATTGCAACCTTAGCGATTTCTCTTCTGTAAGGATCAAAAGAAGAAACAGTTATAACCTCTGGACTATCATCAATTATCAAATCAACTCCTGTTAGTGCCTCCAAAGCTCTTATATTTCTCCCCTCTCTTCCTATGATGTAACTTTTTACAGTATCGTTTGGAATATCAACAACTGAAACCGTATTCATGGAAACAAAATCAGAAGAGTATCTCTGAATGGCATTAGAGATTTTTTCCTTTGCTATTTTTTCTTCTTCATTTTTTAAATTTTCCTCAAAACGCAAAATAGCAGACGATTTTTCATGCGTCAACTGATTTTCAAGCGCTTTCAAAAGTTCCTCTTTTGCCTTCTGCAAACTCATACCAGAGATTTTTTGGAGCTTTTTCATTCGTACTTCTTGAAGTTCTTTCAACTCAGATAAACGCCTGCCTATCTCGTCCATCCGGGATTCGTTTTTCTTCTTCAAATTTTCAATATATCTCTTCTTCTCTTCAATTTCATTCTCCCTAGTAGTTAAGCGCTTTTCCCTAAACTGAATATCCTTTAATCGATCGTGCATCTCATTTTCTATGCTTTCTCTAAACTTCTGAGACTCCTCTTTAGCCTCAACTAAAGCACGAGACTTCAAAATTTCTGCTTCACTAGAAGCCTTGTCTAGAATATATTTTGCTTGTTCTTTGACAACATCAGATTGCTTATCAAAATAGAATTTTTTGAAAACAAAAAATGAAATCAGAAAAAGCGCAAATATCAAACAAGAAATCAATATAATTATTAAAAATTCCATAAATCAAAACGTCCTGAAAATTAAACTTCACAAGAAATCATATCATCATAAGTCTGCCTTCTTACAATTTCCCCACAAGTACCGTCTCCTTTTACTAAAACAACCGGAGGCTTACGGAACTTGTTATAATTTGAAGACATAGAAAAATTATAAGCACCGGTACAGTAAACCGCTAATACATCCCCTACCTCAGGATCTTTAATTAAACAATCCGGAGAGATAATATCTCCACTTTCGCAACATCTACCAGAAACACAAACAACCCGACGATCCACGTTGACATTCCTCTTGGAGATATTCTCTATCAAATATCTTGCCCCATAAAGAGCAAACCTCGGATTATCATTCATTGAACCATCAACTATGACTTGAATATTTTCCTCATTCTTCTTAACACATCCCACAGTATACAATGTAACCCCTGCTTTTGCAACTATGCTTCTTCCAGGCTCAAAATACATAAACGGAATTTCGATACCATACTCCTTACATCTTTTCTTGATTATATAACTCACATTTGAAATACATTTTTTTAGGTTAAATTCTTCCCCCTCGTTTAGATACCTTACGCCAAAACCTCCTCCCAGATTCAAGTCTTCGAGTTGCAAATCGAACTTTTTGATCAAATTTATATAAAATCCAATCATAATTTCAGATAATTCTTCGAAACTTTTTAGATCAAATATCTGAGAGCCTATATGAGCATGTAGCCCCTTAAGTTTCACATAAGAAGACTTCTTTATCTCGTCAATTACATCAATCAATTCATCAAACGACATCCCAAACTTTGAACCTTTTCCTCCAGTTTTAATCGATTTATGAGTGAATGCGTCGACATCCGGCTTTATTCTCACGAGTATATCGACATTTTTTTTCTTCTGTTCACTTATGCTCATGATATTTTTTAATTCAAATAAATTATCAACTACTATCCTATAGACTCCCAAATCTATAGCGTATTCGATTTCGTCTTTTGTTTTATTGTTCCCATGAAACATAACCCTTCTCATGGGGAATTTCGACATCTCCGAGGTAAAAAGCTCTCCTCCAGAGGATACATCTAAGCCGAAGCCTTGTTTTTCTAACAGTTTGCACAGATATTTACAACTCAGTGCCTTACACGCATAAAGAGGCATCGCTCTACTACCGAAATTTTTATTTAAAACCTCGATGAACAATGAACACGATTTCAATATTTCATCTTCATAAAGCAAATAAATAGGAGTACCAAATTTTCTAGCAATTTCAATCATAACATTCCTTAATTCAAATTTCGATGACAATAAATTATTTTTGTTAATTCTACTAGTCTTAATTTTAACAATCTCAGATTTTTCTTCCATCACAATCTCAAATTCGAGAGAGTTTTTATTTATGAACTTGTCAAAAACAAAGAAGACCGTTTTTTTTCTTCGATAAAGCAAAAATCGAACTTTTTAGAAATAATACTCCTTATTCAAATTTAACTTTCGATGACAATAAATTATTTTTGTTAATTCTACTAGTCTTAATTTTAACAATCTCAGATTTTTCTTCCATCACAATCTCAAATTCGAGAGAGTTTTTATTCATAAACTTGTCAAAAACAAAGAAGACCGTTTTTTTCTTCGATAAAGCAAAAATCGAACTTTTTAGAAATAACACTCCTTATTCAAATTTAACTTTCGATGACAATAAATTATTCTTGTTAATTCTACTAGTCTTAATTTTAACAATCTCAGATTTTTCTTCCATTATAATCTCAAATTCAAGAGAGCTTTTATTCATAAACCTGTTGAAAATTGGAATAATAATTTTTCCACTTTCATCTATTGAAAGATTCCAAAAAGGGAAAAACGAACCACCCATAGGAAGATCCTTACTCACCGATTTCAGTAAAATATATGCGCTATAATTAGAATCGTACCCTATAAAAAAACATTCTTCAACATCTTCGTCTATTTTTTCGTTATTTTGCTCTTCTTGCTTATCTGTATCTCTATCAGTCTCATCCTCATTGACATCTGCAACATTATCACTAATTTCATCTTCGGTAGTATCTTCAATGTCATTATCTTCGTCATCTTCATCCGATTTATTCTTTTTAGATTTTTTTTTCTCATTTTCTTCTCTTAGCTTTTTTAATTTTAATTCATCTTCTTCCATTTTCTTCAGATCATCCATACTGAACTTATATATATAATTTTGAAAAATAAGGCGGTTATCTTCTTGTACATTCAAAATCAGTAAATTATCTCCTTGGTGCGCGCGATGTATTAATTTCATAAAGTTAATGGGAGTTTTTAGAATAATTTTCACGTTCTTATATTTAAATTCTTTATTTTTAAGATCAAATAAAATTCTTGGAATACTCGAAATGATTCGGCTCGTTGAACTATAAGACATTTCTAGGATAACTCTTTTGCACTCTCCAAAATCTATATAACATGAAAAACTTTTTTTTACATATCCTGGAGAAAAAATTTCTACACTATAGAAATCTGGTTGGAGATCGCAAAATATATAATATCCATCGTCTTTTTTGATGTACGGATTTTGTCTTCCGTTGCACAAAATAACAGCGTCGTGAATAGGCTGTTTTCTAAAAACATCTATTACCATTATTATAAGTGACGCATTATGAATAACTCTCATTATTTTACCTCATCAATTATTATCTGATTTTTCATCGTCATCGTTTTCGTTGTCTAAGTCTGCACTATCATCTTTGTCGTTTGAGTTGTCTTTTGAACCATCTTCTGATTTTTCATCGTCATCGTTTTCATCGTCTAAATCT